>JANXXL010000390.1 GCA_025350625.1 Bryobacterales bacterium
TGTGTCCCGAAACCGCCGCATCGCTCCCACGGAGCAGATGCGGCGGGTCGTTGTATCTTTCTGAGCTGTATAAAACCGCTGGACGCCTTTACTTCCGGCGCCGAGCGGTTGCAATCAGAACTTGTTCAGACGTTCCTTAGCGAACCGCGGGCCTCGCGCATGGAAAACTCCATGTCGCGCCCGGCGTCCTTTACGTTGCGTCCGAAGCCCTTTAACTCGGCGTCCGCCTTGCCTAGATCGCCGGTAAACTTCGCTGTGTTGGCTTCCAGATTGACCGTAAGCTGACCTATAACTGGCATTTCGAATAAGTCCCTTCAGCCCGAGATTGCAGCGCACGGAACGCGCCACAGACGGCAAGAAAATTGTTTACAAGCAGTTGAAGTTCCTCGTCGCTCGCTTCTGCCGACATCTTCGCCGCGCGAACAACAATTGGATAGCAATCGGTGCCAAACGCGCTTTTCGCCGCGATGTCGCGTAGCGCTGAGAGGACCGGGTAGTATGTCTGCGCTTGCCGGATAAGTCCCAGCGCAAATTCGCGCATCTCGGGCGAAAGTTCGGTTTTGGCGGGCTGGGGCACGCTAATTGACCCACGTTTTAACGGGGCTAAAGAGCCTGTCCGCGATCTCGATATACTCGATGTCATCAACACAAGCGGGCATTTTCACAGCGCGGCCTTGTCTCCGGGCTAAGCAGTCGGGTGGGCAGTCTAGCCTGCCACAAGGTGCCGGTGTGCCTACCTGCAATGCGTACTCACCCTTGCTGCACGGTCGGGAAATATAAAAAATCAATTTGCACCTTCCCCCATCAGCCGGTTCACCTGAGCGGCTACTGCGATTTCTAAAATTTGTTCGGCCTCGCGTCCACGCGTGAAGGCGGCGGCGCTCATTTCAATGCATTCCTAAGGTTCGCTTGAATCTGCTTTTCGACTCGCTCGCCTATTTGGTTCCCTAAGAGTTGCACAACGCGGTCAAGTTCCTCTCGGGCCTTCGGGCTAACGCGAAGCTGCTTCGTGAAAAACCGCACGGATTGCTTCTCTTTATCCGCCCATAGACCGCCAACGAAACCCGCGCATGGGGACTCATAGAACGCTCGCACAGCGTCGGCCCTGGATTCCCTCCACGTGGCCTGAGAAATAATTTCGCCATTTTCCAAAACAGCCACGTGAACCAACCAAGGTGCCTTGGCCAATTCCTTTTTCCAAAAATTCGCGGTCATTTCGGGCGTCAACCGCGCGTCCCATTTCCGTCGCGCACCCGTCGCGATAGCCTTCAACTGCGGCGGGTTGTCATCATTGGGATTCTGAAGCGTTCGCACCATGATCCTAATTTATCAATAACCGTTAGGTTTGTCAATAACAAAGTTTTGTTTATTATTAAACAGCACATTCACAAAGGAAAATTGGGGCGATGTAGCCGCTTGCCGATTCCAAATCTTGTGCTACTTTGTGCTAGCGTTCCGTACATGTGGCGTTTTGTGCCTTTTGTGCCTATTTATAATTCAATAAGTTACAGTGTTTTCAATCAGTTAGGGCGTTCGAATCCCACTCTCTCCGCCAAGTTATTGAATATAAACAACTTATACAACATTTCGAAATCGTCGCTTTCTTAATGCTACTAGCTCGTTAGCCTTTAGTATCAGCGACATGCAGGTTCCGCCCCGGAAGGTCCGTGCCAATAAGCCGGCGATGGAGCCTACGGAGTTGTGTCCCACTCACATTGCAGGCGCCCTCTCGCCACCCTGTCCAGGCCAAGAAGTGCTTTCGCGCGGGCGAGCAATTGCTTCAAGCCGTCGGTGTTAGACTTAGAAATGATTGCAGAGATGCCCGCGGAGCGAGCCTCTTTGTTTACAATCCCTCCAGCGTTATTCGTGAACATCAGCAGGGGGACGTGCGGCATGAGCACCTTCAATTCACGTGCGGCATCCAGTCCATTCATCACCGGCATGGACAGATCGAGAATTATGAGGCCGGGTTTTACCTTTTGGGCTTTCTGGACGCCCTCAGCACCGTTCGCCGCGTCAAAGACTTGCAAGCCTTCAGCTTCGAAGACTTCGCGCAACATACGCCTGATGACCGCGTGATCATCGACAATCATTACGAGACTTCGCACTTTACACACTATCCCCCTCACACGATCTCCCTTCTTATCAGAGAGGGGAATACCGTGCAGACTGTACGAGTGAAAGTCACCTCAGACGCGCCCCATCAGCCTAGGCACCGTCTTGGATAACTTTCGCGAATCAATTGTGTGATGCTGTCGTTCATATGGCTTGGCGGTATGGCACCAAGAAGACGCCAGCCACTATTGTGCCATCGGGTTTGCAGACGCGCTGGTCATTTGACGTGTAACGAGCAAACCGGAACTAGCAACCGAGCGGCCCGGGCCGTGCGCGCGATACACATCGCGATACACAATAACGTTGTCTACGATGTACTTCCAATGAATAGCGGTGCCGTCCGTCCTCTTCTATGTCGTTGAAAGTACTCGTAACCGCCGTCACGGCAGAGGTCACGAGTTCGAGTCTCGTCGTCCCCGCCATTCTTTCCAAAAGAGTCTTCTGATTTCACTGAAAACCAACGAGGGTGCAACAGGATACGTTTCTGCACCCCTTTTTTGCACCCCTCTTCGTCAATTAAGGCCAGGTTCACTGTTCCAGCTGTCCCGCTGACTCGCGTTTTCCGCGAGAGCTGCGGAGTTCATTTCGGAAGACAGCACTAGAGCGAGAACTGCTGGTTGAGTCGCGTGCTTTGCAGGGGAAATTGCCTGCGGGTAGATATCCAACGTAGATCGCAAGGAGGAACGCCGCGGTAGCTCGCGACGCCAATTCCCACCCACAAAAAAGCCGCTGATCGCTCAGCGGCCCCAGCAAAACCAACCTCAATCGCCGATCTTCTGGTCCGCCTGCGAACTGTGCGACGCCGCCAGCTTCCACATACCCTTCTCGTTGACCCAGGTGTCCGTCGTCAGGATCGTGCGCGTGCGATGCTCGCCCTTGATCATCAAGTCGTAGGATTCCTTGTACCTCGCAATCGCCGTATTGTTGCCATAGACGCTTACCGCGATATCGCTGATATCCCGCTTGGTGGTCTTGTTGTTTACCGTATCGGCGGCATCCTTCTGCAACTCGGCGTTGTCCTCCCATGCTCCCCAACTAGTACCCATCTTGTAATCGTCGGTGTTGTGCGCCTTCATCCACGACCCGTTCTGCCCGGCCATGTCGGCTTTCCTTGAATCCATCTCCATCTTCGTGATGGTCGCTTCCACGCTCTTTGTATCCGCCTTCTTGGCTAGCGCAGCCGGAACCACCGTCGCCACCACCAATATCACGGATAATACACTTACGGACCACTTCCATCTTTTAGTCAACATATCCTCTCCTCCTTTACGCTTGTACTAAGTGCGCGGTGCTTCAGCCAAGCGACTTTAGTTTAATTGCCTAAAAGAAGCAACTTGCCAGGTGCTAATTACCGCTGCTCAAACCATCAAGGCGCTCATCGACGATTCGATTAGCCCTGCTCTGTCGATTCCGCACTCGGTCCACGAGGCCGGGCACAAGGGCGTCGGGCCAGGAGCCCCGCACTCCCTCCTGGGGTTCGCTAAGCGCGAAGTCTAAGTGACCCGCCACAGATCGGTACCCTTGAATCGGCTTGTGTAACGTGATTGGGCGGTTAACGACTATCAGCGGCCCCCATTTGCCGGATGACGGTCAACTCTGACCGTACCGCCGCGACACCACCGATCATTGATCGGTGGCATGGAGGCCATCGGTCATGAAGCGGAAAACGTACTCACGAAGAAAACGCACCACCACAAAATCCTTTCTACGCCTGCCAGACCTCGAGCACGCCAAAGCAGCAGTCTTGATTAGTCTCACCAGCCTGGACGCCCAACGGGGTTATCGTCACGCAATCGATGAATTCGTTGACTGGTATTGTTCGGAACCTCGCTTGGCTCTCAACAGAATAGTGGTGCTGCGCTATCGGTCTCATCTCGAATCCCGTCAACTTGCACCTGGCACCGTTAATCTACGTCTCGGTGCCGTGCGCCGGCTCGCATACGAGGCCGCCGACTGCGGTCTCCTCAGCACCGATTTGGCGGCTGGTATTCGCCGCGTTAAAGGCGTGAAGAAGTTGGGAGTGCGTCTCGGCAATTGGCTGACTGCGGAGCAGGGCCAAGCACTTTGGCAAGCACCCGACAATCATCGCCTGAAAGGAAAACGCGACCGAGCCTTGCTCGCATTGCTGCTTGCGTGTGGGCTGAGAAGACATGAAGCCGTGGCGTTGAGATTGGATCACCTCCAGCAGCGCGAAGAGCATTGGGCTATTGTTGACCTGGTCGGCAAGGGAGGCCACGTTCGAACGGTTCCAGTTCCTGATTGGGTGAGAACCGAACTCGACGATTGGCTCGTCGCAGCCGCAATTGATCGAGGAAAGCTGTTCCGCCGGGTCAACAAAGTTGGAAGGCCATGGGGAGATGGCATGACGACGAAGGCGGTTTGGCACATTGTGAAGGAATCCGCCAAGCGCATCGGCGTAGCGAAGTTGGCACCGCACGATCTGCGACGGACCTGTGCTCGGCTCTGCCACGCATCGGGAGGCGAGTTGGAGCAGATCCAATTCCTTTTGGGGCACGTTTCGGTTCAAACGACGGAGCGCTACCTTGGGTGCAAACAGCGGATTCGATCAGCCGTCAATGATCGCATTGGCATCGAGCCGAACCCTTGAGCTGGGTGCGCGGTTGTGGAAGGATTGCCGACAACTCGTGAATGACCCATTCGTTTGTTCAACGACGAAGGGCGAGAAGCTGGTTGGCTATTTCAAGAATTGGCCGTTCCGCTGAATGGAACTGATTTGACACCGGCCGCCCCTGCCGCCCAGAATCAAGAATTTCACGTGTGAGATAGGACCTCACGTCAGAGGTACGGTAAGGGTAAAACATTGTTGACTCGAATCGCGATGGCGATGGGAATGGTTTGTTCGCTAGCACTGATGCTGCAGAGTTCAGAAAACTATCCCACGAAGCCCGTGCGCATGGTCGAGCCGTTCGGAGCTGGCGGCGGGCCTGACGTGCTAGCTCGTGCCCTCGGCCCAAAGCTTTCCGAGCTGTGGGGGCAGCCTGTAACCGTGGAGAACCATCCCGGCGCGGGAAGTACAGTTGGCCCCGCACTCGTCGCGAAGTCGCCCGCCGACGGTTACACACTGCTCGTGAATACCAGTGCGCAGGCATACAGCGCCGCGCTTTTGAAAAACCTGCGATATGACCCGTTGAAGGATTTCATCCCGGTCGCTGCCCTTACCAGTCAGCCCTACGTGCTGGTCACAGGTAAGTCCTCCGGCATCACCACCGTCGGCGAGCTGGTTGCGGCGGCGAAGGCGAAGCCGGGCGAGTTAAGGTTTGGCTCAAGCGGCATCGGCACCGGCACGCATCTGGGGGCCGACAAATTCAATCTGGAGGCGGGCATCAAGGCAGTACACGTGCCCGCCCGAGCGGGGGACGCGATCGCCGACACGATTGCCAATACGGTAGCGGGGCGCACCGATTACCAGCTGGCGCCCATCCAGCTCGCCCTGGTCGAGATCCGTGCGGGCAGGCTCCGCGCACTGGGCGTAACCACCAAGAAGCGCTCGTCCTTGCTGCCCGAAGTGCCGACGATCGCGGAAGCCGGCGTCTCCGGCTTCGATTGGCCGATTTGGTATGGAGTATGGGTGCCCGCTGGCACTCCAGCCGGAGTTGTGAACAAACTAGCGAAGGACATCGCGCGCACTTTGGCAACGCCGGATATGCGCGATTGGCTTGCGAAGCATGGGGCCGACCCGATGATCATGACGCAGCCTGAGTTCGCGCGCTTCGTGTTGAGCGAGAGTGAAAGGGCGGCCCGTATCATCAAAGCCGCCGGGATCAAACCTCAAGAAGGTCCGTGAGTAGACCCCAATCCGATGTTGTTAACGGTTGACGGGCAAACCGGAGATTGACCGGATTGGGCAAGGTTCACCGACGACTCGTCCAAGGACGCCGCATCGCTCCAGTCTCATTTCAGCGGTTGCCAAGCACATGTCGGTGGTGCCAAACTTTCGCATCTTCCCGCCAAGCTGGCGTCAATTCTGCGAAGTCAACTAGGGAAAGAAGAAAACTGAACCCCCTGGAGGAACCTATGAAGCAGCACATCTCGGTATGCGCGCTGGCGGTCTGCGTTATGTTGCTCGCGGGTATGGGTGCGGCAGAAACGCCAAACCGCGTCACCATTCTGTACGACTCCTTCGGCAAATCTTCGTCACTGACCATGGATTGGGGGTTTGCGGCTCTAGTCGAATATGGCGGCAAACGCATCCTCTTCGACACCGGCAACAACTCCCAGATCCTCGAACACAACGTGAAGGCGGCGGGCGTCGATCTGCAAAAGCTTGATTTTGTGGTTATGTCCCATCGCCATGGTGATCATATGGGCGGATTGGCCTACTTGCTCAAGGTGAACCCGACTGTGAAGATCTATGCGCCGAAGGAGAGATCCGGAGTCTACGGCGACTACCAGCCCAGCACTACTTGGTATCGCAAGGACGCATCGCTTCCCGCAGAACAGCGTTATTACGGTGGCACCCCACCCGAGACCATACACATGGGGGCGGCCTGGCCCGGTGCCAACTTTCAACTGATCGATAAAAAAACTGAGATTGCGCCTGGCTTGTTTCTGATTGCACTAGTTTCCGACATCCTCGGTACGCTGGAAGTGCACGAGCTTTCGCTTGCCATCCGCACACCTGATGGACTCGTGCTCGTGGTCGGCTGCTCACATCCCGGTGTGGAGCACATCATGCAGGAAGCCGTAGCGATCGATTCTCACATCAGTATCCTGGTCGGCGGGTTGCACCAGATCCAAGCACCCGATCCCGAAGTCGAGCGCATTGCCACCGTGCTGCACGAGCAATACAAGGTGGGACGCGTCGCGCCGGGGCATTGCACGGGCGAGCCAGAGTTCACCGCCCTAAAGCGGACATTTGGCGACCACTACGTCTACGCGGGTGTGGGATCAGTAATTGAGCTACCCAGGTGAAGGCGGCCGAGCAGAGCTTTTCGGCAGGTGCTCGGCGATAAGTCTCGGGACTGGCCCCGAGTGACGGGCAAACCTGATCTTACCCGCTACGAAGCACTCTAATCATTGATCGATGGCATGGAGGCCACCGATCATGAAGCACAGACCAAATTTCAGAAGAAGACGCAGCAGCACCAGGTCCGTCTTGCGCCTGCTTGATCTCGAACACTCCAAAACCGCAGTCTTGGACAGCCTCACTTCCCAGGATGCGCAGCGGGGATATCGTCACGCGATCGATGAATTCGTTGATTGGTATTGTTCCGAACCGCGGTTGGCATTCAATTGAATAGTGGTTCTGCGCTACCGATCTCACCTCCAATCTCGTCTACTCGCGCCTGGCACGGTCAATCTACGACTAGGTGCCGTACGCCGTCTTGCGTATGAGGCAGCCGATTGCGGTCTGCTGAGTGCCGACCTGGCAGCGGGTATTCGTCGAGTTAAAGGCGTGAAGAAGTTAGGCGTTCGCCTGGGGAACTGGCTGACTGCGGAGCAGGGGCAAGCGCCTTGGCAAGCTCCCGATCGCGAGCGCCTGAAAGGAAAACGAGGCCGAGCTTTGTTGGCTCTCCTGTTCCCGTGTGGGTTGAGAAGACACGAAGCCGTCGCATTGACGCTGGATCATCTCCAGCAGCGGGAGGAACACTGGGCAATCGTCGATTTGAAGGGTAAGGGAGGCCACGTTCGAACGGTTCCCGTTCCGGACTGGGTGAAAAGCGAATTAGAAGTGTGGCTTGCTGCGGCCGGCATTGATCGAGGAAAGCTTTTTCGCAGGGTCAACAAAGTAGGAAAAGCATGGGGAGAGGGCGTGACGGTAAAGGCGGTTTGGCACATAGGGAAGGAATCCGCCAAGTGTATTGGCGTGCCGAAGTTGGCGCCGCACGATCTTCGTCGGACCTGTGCTCGGCTCTGCCATGCTTCGGGCGGTGAGTTGGAGCAGATCCAATTCCTTTTGGGGCACGTCTCAATTCAAACCACCGAACGGTACCTTGGGTGCAAGCAGCGAATTCGATCAGCTGTCAATGATCGCATTGGGGTCGAGCCGAACCCTTGAAGTGTCTGAGCCAGTTGTGGAAGGGTTGCCGACCACCCAGAAGCTATAGCAAAACGCCTCAAACTGGGCGCAGCAAACCATCATTTGGCTTGGCTCGGAGGCGACCCCACCTTCGCTGCTCCCTTGACGCCTGCCTGTCGCTTCGCTCCCCACCAGTTCGCTGTTGCTACCAATGCCGTGACTCCCATCAACAGTACCTGACGCGCGTCCAGAGCCGAGAGCAATGCGAGCGAGATGCCAATCGCAATTACCGCCATTACGGGACCAAATGGAATGCGTAGGGCTTGAGCTTGAGGTCGCAGCTTCCGCAATCGGATCAAGGATGCGCAAACGCCGCTATACAGGATCAGAGTTGAAGCCGCGCCGACAGCGGCTACCCACAAAAATGTTCCCGTGACGGCCAGGACCCACATTAAGGTTGAGTACACGATAAGTGCAAGCGCAGGCGTACTGTAGCGGGGATGAAGTTTGGCAAAGATGGCAGGGGCGTCGCCATTCGCTGCGAAAGAGTACACTACCCGCGGCGTAGTAAGAATGTCGCCGGAGAGCCAACCGTATGTTGAAATCATCACGGCCGCCGCGACGAACAGCGCGCCGCCAGACCCGAGTAGCATCGACGCGGTATCTGCAAGAGGGTATTCGCTAATCCTAGTGCCAACGGTCGCGACCGTCACGTACTGGATCAGCGCATACACGACCGCACAAGTCAGGAGACCGGTGAAAAGTGCGAATGGCGCCGCCTTTCGCGGCTCTTTCACTTCGCCGCTTGGAGCTAAAGTGTTTTCAAATCCCGAGTAGGCGAAGATCAACAGCAACATCGCGTTGAGCCATGCCGACCCGCCAGTGTTCGTAAATTCGATGACGTGTACGTCGTGCGGCTGATGACTGACATGTGCCAGTCCAAGAACAATCAACAGGACCAATGGCAGCAGCTTAGCGATCGTCAAGATGTTGCTTAAGTTTGCGCCGCTACGCGCTCCAAAATAGTTCGTAACAGTGGGAATCGCGATGAGCGCGGTTATGAGCACGATCCTCGCAAAGGCGTGTCCTGCGGCAGGCCAGATGCTGGCGAGGTACTGCACAAATAGGTTCGCGCATCCGGCTCCCCCTCCCATGGAAGCCAGGAGCCAGAACCAACCAACCTGCAGACCGGCAAAGCGCCCGAAAGCTGTGCGCACGTAGAGGTACGCTCCTCCAGCTTCCGTGAATTGCGAGGCTACCTCCGCCATGCAAGCCACTATGAGGGAAATAATCGTTGCGGCCAACAGCATTGCCAGTGGACTCGCACGCCCTACTAACCGAGTGATTTCCGAAGGCAGCCCGAAGATGCTGGCGCCGATAATGGCGTTAATGACGAGGGCGGTCAGCGACCATCGGCCGATAGATCGGACGAACTCCACGAATTAACCTCGATACGTGGCGAAGCTTACCACGACACAGGCGCAAGAACGGCGATGGTGAGTTTTCCCGAGTGTACTGACTATGCGCGCAGATTTGGTTGCGTCGAGTTACTGGCGGATTGTGCCCGAGTGACGGGCGACTCTGACCTTACAGTCGTGGCACTACTCTCATCATTGATCGGTGGCACGGAGGCCACCGGTCATGAAGCAGCAGCCAAGTTCCAGAAGAAAACGCAATAGCACCAAGTCCGTCCTACGTTTGCCCGACCTGGAACTCGCCAAGGCCGCGGTTTTGAACAGCCTCAACTCAGCAGACGCAAAGCGGGGTTATCGTCACGCCATCGATGAGTTCGTTGACTGGTACTGCTCGGAACCGCGCTTGGCCTTCAACAGGATCGTGGTCTTGCGTTATCGCTCTCATCTCGAATCCCGTCAACTCGTCCCCGGAACCATCAATCTACGTCTTGGCGCCGTGCGCCGGCTTGCCTACGAAGCAGCCGACTGCGGTCTTCTCAGCCCGCGCAGAGTCCCTGCAGTCGAAAACTTCCCAGGGAGCCGATGCCGATGCCGCGCGTGTCCGGGCGCTCGCTGCTTACCAAGATTTTCTGGTGCTTTGGAAAGACGCCGATCCCGATATTCCGCTGCTAAAGGATGCCAAAGCGGAATACGCGAGACTGCAGTAACGGCGTTAACTTTCCTTTAGAACCTCGATCAGCTTGAGGCTGATCACGGCTGGATGACGGGCTAGCCGGAACTATTCCGGCCCAGAAGTCGGCTTCGAGGACCCCAAGCGGTTTATGGATAGTTTCCGAGTTGCCGACGATCCACGAATTTACCTGGTTCGACGTATGAGTGATATTGCATATCATGGGAGGTCGCGGTGAATCGAAGAGCAATGCTACTGTCTATTCTTGGTCTTGGCGGCGTTTTCGCCCGATTACTTCGGGCACAAAACAATCTCGATCCCCTAACGATCATGCCCGACACCCACAAACTACTTTTCGAGAATCAGTTCGTGCGTGTGATCGAATCCAGGGTGCCCGTAGGCGGGCACGAACCGAAACACAGCCATCCCCACTGTGTGACAGTCTGCTTGGCCGATGTCGATGTTGAGATCAACACTTTCCCCGACGGCAGAACCGTACGTACCCACCGCAGCGCGGGAACAGCCAGCTGGAGCGAAGCTACGGTTCACGAAGTCACGAACATTGGTAACACATCGTCACACAACATTCGGATTGAGCTGAAATGCTGAGTCAGCAATGTCGATGCTCACGAATACGATGGAGGCGACGCGAAAACAGGAAAGAAACGGATTATTAGAATCGGATTGTTTCTTGTTTGCCGACCACTCGGGAGTCATCAGGCGGTGTATCGAAATCGAAATGCCGAGTGCGGCAGATCCACGGGCAGCCCGTTTCACAGGCACAGTCCTCGGCTGGCTATGCAGAGGGCGTTGGAGCCCAGAATCTCGCCCAGTGCACACCGCGTTCCCGCCCAAGATCAATTTGATTATGGGCTCGCTGTAACCGCGCCGGATTAGGCCTTCAGTCAAATCGAGCATCCGTTTCGAATGATCCAGGCCCTTGATTGAGACCCGGCCGTCGGAATCCTCGTGGTAATGGCAGCGCTGGAAGTTCGGCTGCTTATTCGGTTGGAAGCCGCCCGCGATCGGTAACGTATTTGGCGAAGATCGGAAACGCGACGACGTGTCCGAAAGCCGAGCGGGACGACCGCTTGAGGGAGTTGGTCGCGGTTGGCGGAGACTAGGAGGACGCGCACGGTCTGCCAGCGTGAAGCGTCTTGCGCCACGGGACTGGATGTTCATCACATCAATGCTCGACCGCGGTCGCGCGAACTCAGGCCTTGATGGCCTCGACGATCGAGAACGGCGAGTGGGTCGGCAGCACCCCGCCGGGCGTGAGGCCGGCAGCCGCGAAGAGCTTGCCGTACTCGGTCGCGGTGCGCTCCTTGCCGGGCAGCAGCACCAGCATGTTGACGTCCATCAGGTGCGCGGGGCTGGGCTTGCCGTCCTCGGAGATGATCATCTCTACCACCAGTACGCGGCCGCCATGCGGGAGCGACTCGGCGCAGTGGCGTAGGATGTCCACGCACTGCTCGTCGTTCCAGTCGTGCAAGATCTGCTTGAGCAGCATCACGTCGCCCTTCGGCACTGCCTTGAAGAAGTCGCCCCCCACCGTCTCGCAGCGCTCGGCGAGGCCGCTCGCTGCCAGCGTCTTCTTCACCGCCTCCACCACGTGTGCTAGGTCGAGCAGCACGCCCCGGGTGTTCGGAAACGCGCGCAGCACCGCGCTCACCAGAGTCGCGTTGGCGCCGCCGACGTCGACCAC
>JANXXL010000391.1 GCA_025350625.1 Bryobacterales bacterium
TGTGTCCCGAAACCGCCGCATCGCTCCCACGGAGCAGATGCGGCGGGTCGTTGTATCTTTCTGAGCTGTATAAAACCGCTGGACGCCTTTACTTCCGGCGCCGAGCGGTTGCAATCAGAACTTGTTCAGACGTTCCTTAGACGACGCATTGAGCCAACCAATCGCGGCAACATGTTCGGGCCGTGGATCAGACACAATCCAAATTGCCGTTTTTGCGCCGATCGCGGTCAGGTACGTGATGAGTTTTCCGAGGTGATCGTGGTTACTTTTTTCGAGTTGGTTTTCAATAACGACAGTCCCACCGTCTTCGTCTTCCGCAACCAAATCAACACTGAAATCGCCCGCAGGTCGTTCTCGTTCCGCCCCGCCAAAGATCGTACGCATATTACCCAATTGATTGGCCGTATGGTCAGAACGCCTCTGGCGCGACGTATAGCGGGGAATGACCGCCTGAATTCTGTAGATTGCATCTTGCCATTTTTCGACATAAAGTCAGTCGAGGCGGTGGCAGATGCACTGATAAACGGTGGCGCTGAGGCAGGGGAGCCGGGTCTTCCTGGTCGGCGGGTTCTAGTCAACCCCAATGAGATGAAGCCGAACCCATCTGTGTCGGACGTCGTGTGGAAAAAATTCCTCTCGTTGCCGTCTCAGTCTTTGCCTCAAAGGAGCGCAAAGCCCGTGAAGCGCCTGACGGCTCTCGCCCACGAACTCTCCGTCGACGGACTCTTGGCCGACGCAGGCAAGAAGGCGCACGCTGAAATGCATAAAACGCTCGACGCGGCTAAGGCCCGCTACGCAAACTTGATCGTTATCGCGCGCAAGTCCGTGCTCACGGTCGAGGGTAAGACCCTAACCGCCGACATGAACAGCAAAGGTAAATCATTCGACGACTTCTGGGAGGCTGCGGACTACGCGGTGATCGAGGATGCTTATCGTCGCGCGGCGCGCATCTTCACCGCAGACGTGAGTCGCACTTACGCTGAATATTTGGCAGGTAAGAAGACCGATGAGAACTCCCACGAGGATGCGCTCATCGAAGCTCAAGCGGACATCGCTGCCCTAGGGCTGGTGCCGGACGTGAAGATATTCCTAGATAACGAAGCGGACAAGATGGCAAAATCGTGGCTCGACGAATACCGAATTTCGATAAGGAGCTTATCAGATGAGCGACAAGACACGTACAGACTGATTAAGGAAATGAGCACGGAACCCCAAGATATCGACCTCGCTAAGCCAAGATCCCGGATGGAGGCTATGTCAGCTCTTGAGGCGAATGGGAGTGAATCTCCGCTACCGAGATACGATCGCCATTTGCTCTGCGGCGAGGACGGCGCATTTCCTGCTGACTTGAAGAGTAAGTGGGAGATCGACGTGCTGCGAGCAGAGATGAAACGTAAAGGTTTTCAGGCATGGTATCTCAACCCTTCCCGTTCCAGCCCGGATTCTCTAGGAATCGCTTATACAGCCGATGGCGATCAGGTGAGGATAGTTCGTCCCGACTTTCTTTTCTTCGCAGTTCAATCTGACGGTACCGTTGTGGCAGATATCGTGGATCCTCACGGGACCCATCTCAGCGACGCAATACCAAAGCTGCAGGGTTTGGCTAAATACGCTGAGACGCACGCTCACCTTTATCGACGCATTGAATCGGTTGCCAAGGTCGACGACGCGTTGCGAGTCCTGGACCTGACGAACGCAGCTGTCCGCAAGGCCGTCGCTGACGCCAATGATGCGAAGAGTCTGTATGAGGGACCGTTAGCGAGCAAGTACTGAGCACTTACGTCAGACCTCCCATGGGTTAAGTCGACTGTCCACCGATTACTCGGTCAGGATCCAACCCCAATTGACGAAAAAACCACTACGCTCATTGATCACCGGCCCCAACCAATGTTGCGAGCGCCTGCCAGTGCCTCGGGTGCGGACAGTAGCCCTTCCGGATCTTGCCCGCGTACCAGCGCGAGACATCAATCCGTGCTCGAATTGCGGCGGCGGGCATGTTCACAAGTAAAGGCTGAATTTGTCGAGAGAAGGCTTCCTTTGTTAGCCACGTCGGCTGCGTCGATTCGTCCCATGCCGAACAGGCTTCTGCGTGCCGTCGCCGCGAGGCAACATGTTTGGCACGTGCTTCCGGGCTGCGTGCCGCTACTCGCCCGATTCGTGCGGCGTCCACGAGACGTTCGGTCGCTCCCTCAATCTGGCACTGAGCGCAGTTGATGGACCGCTTTTGAATGGTTTTTCCACACCCGCGACAGACGTTCTCTCTGCGTGCGATTGGAATTGGCGTTGGAAACGAAGACACGCCTTTCGCCTCGCGTTTGTGGCTTTGAGTTAGGCGCGTTGGTAGGGACACACCACGACTTGGTTTCCGTCGTCCGGACCACAGCGTTTCAGCGATCCACTCGGCCACAGGTGCGACAGCTCGGCCCCATGTCGGAGCTGTCTCGGAAAGTTTGATCGCAAGCTCGGCCATCAGGCGGCAATTCCCATCCCGTTGCTCGAAGAACCATTCCCGCTTTAGAGGTTCGCGAGTGATCCAGTCAAGCAAGAAAGCGTCCACCTCAGGACGCACGACTTCCATGAGATCGCAGGCAAGGCTATCGCGATTAGGAGTGTCTACGTGGAGCACGCCAATACCGGGATCGAGCCCCAGTGCGGCAGCTGCCAGCCTCGATTCGGATTCCAGCACGGCATAAAGATAATTGAGGATGGCATTAGGTGGATTCACAGCAAGACGAGGGGACCCGGTTAGCGGCGAGACACGAGCGCCAAAGGATCGCCAGTGATCTGGAATTCGCGCCTCGTCCTTTCTCGGAAAAGTAATCGGCAAAGTGTGCCAAGCGGCCCAATAAGCGCCAGCCGCCAGGGATTCCACTTGGCGAATAGCTTCGGTCGAGTCGGCTTTGATGAGTTCCTTCCGGTAGCGAGAAATTGTGTCGGCGGTTTGCGTTGCCAGCAACTTGTAACGTGCGCCCCGTTCTTGTCCTGCTAGCTTCTTGCTGATCAGTTCTCGTGCGATCTGGACGGCAGCTCCCGATTGACCCGAAAGAGACTGCGCACGCCGCAGCCGCACGTCGGAAGGGCGAACCGGTCCGGTAGTCACAAGGACCGTGCCGTCTCGCTCAAGCATGACGAACGCGGCTTTTTGATCAGCCAGCCATCGAAGAGCAGCTAGGGATACCATTCCGTCAGAGCCGATGATCACCAGGCGCTTGATTCCGTGTCCCACACGCGGAAATCTAGCTTGTTGCCGATTACCGGCGATTCCATCCTCTACGAGCAAATGACCGCGATCAACCCTCACGCTGATCCCGTACCCGGACAGAGTGACTACCCCATGCCGTCCAGGATCGATTTCTTCGACGGATATCGTACTTGCACTCACCTGATTTCCTCCGATTTTGCAAGTTCAAGGACACTCACAGGGGAAAGGTTCACTTCACAATTATTTCCTCTTCCGCGAAAGCCAAATCCACGGCAGAGGGATTGCTCTTTCGTCTCCAGTATTCCTTCGAAATCGCCGAGGGAAGATTTCGACGCGATGTCCGTTTGTCGAGTTCAGTCTGTATTGACCTTCGCAGGTAGTACCAATTTTTGTGAAGGTCCGCCATCCCAGTCGATTCACTGGAGCGTCGACTCCGAAGCCACAGCTCCGCATCCCGAACCAATTCATGCTTACGAGTGCTCGACGCGACAATGCGTCTAATAATTTCGAACACCTGAAAGCTGACGCCTTTTTCACCCGCTGATTTCCATTTCTTGCACCTCTTTGCGGACTGTCTCCATCCGATAAAGGGCAAGCCCGCCAACGCGTTTGCGATATTTAAAGGCCTTAGTGTGTATCGTTTGCTCTGACAAAAATCTAGCAATTCGGCCCGCGCAAAGTATGCTTCGCCGTCCTTCAGAAGATTCTCCAAAGCACTCTGCTGACCTTGCAGAGCCCAGTATTCGTTAACTGCGCGGACAGCTACGCCTACACGCTTTCTAATTTCGTCATCAACCACGATCTGCTCGCCTTCCGACAATCGGGTTGTGTCGATCCACATGGCGCGTTCAAGGGACCCGACACGCTTTTCCACCTCTGCTAGAGCACTCTGAACTTTTTTATTCAGCTTCCCGAGATTGCGCCGTTGTGCCCTTAGTTGTTTGGAGGTTGCTGGAACAGACGATGGTCTCAACAGCGCACTTGTCACGTGTTCAGTACTGCGATCTTTCCAGATCCTCAGCACGTTTGGGATCTGATCCGCTGCCTTGATCGTGGGGAGCTCAACCCCTGCTTGGTCCCACGTTGTTTCAATCAACCACACGAGGTGCTCCCGGACGCCTGAGAGGCGACCGTCCTTGATACCGAAATCTCGCCCAAGCTTCTTTTTCGGAGGGTCTTCCGAATCGAAATCCAAAATATTGTCCGCCACTTAATGAGTACCTGGTTTGAGTGTATAGCCATATATTTATCATCAAAAATAATCTTATTGCCACTTAATTAGATTTTACTCTCAATTGCGGCCTGCAAACATCTCATTTTAAGTGATTTAGTATCGCATCGAAAGAAAGGACAGAGGGTCGATGCGATGAAAAACGGCAAAAATAAACGAGGAAAACGCAGTAGAAGCTACAACCGAGCGTTGCACGTGATAGCGCGGATGCGAAGAACCGGCCAGACGCTGACCGCCGCGTCTCGTGATGAGCACATCGACCCGCGTACTGTTCGCAAGTATCTCGGCACCGAACTTCGAGGACCGAAGCTGAAGCGAAAGGTGCGTCCGACAAAAGCAGACCGACGGCGGCGCGACATGCTGGTTCCCACCGCCCTGGGCACCTCGCCAGTAGTCATTCGGGGCTCCAAGCAAGCGTCGGAGCTCGGGCGATATATGGCGGCGGTTGGGAAATATCTCCGCACCGGGGAGTCCGGTCCACTAGAAAAATTTCGCGGAAAGTCCATCGGCGGTTATGTGTTGATCACGGACCTAGACACCCTTGGCGCTCTCGCCCAGGCAGGCGCTTTGCAGCTTGATCAAATCTATGCCCTGCCGGAGTCGTCGTCGTGATCGACGAAACTCCAATCAAAACAGCACGAAGACTCTCGCGGCGGGGGGAACAGAAGCGCTGTCTTCTGTGCGGACGGACCGGCGTTCTGATCGAACTGGATCACACTGCTGGCCAGAATCACGACGATTTCCTGAAGGCTCCCCTTTGCCAGCCTTGCCATGCGGCGGTCACAGAGTTCCGACGGCGAGCGGACGCGGATATGCGTCGTCAGCCAGATTCAAGAAAACGAGTTCAGTGTGCGCTTAAAGCTACGTCCGTGTTCCTACACATGCTCGCGGACGCACTTAGGCGTTGGGCAGATTGGATTTGAAAAAGGAGACCATGACAATGAAACACGAAATCTATTTACGCTGTCACACCCGGATTCTGAACGAGAAACCCAAAGAGAAGCGCGATTTTAGAAAACCGGCTCCACTACCCAAGTACGTGCTGGTATTTGATACAGAAACTACAACAGACACGCGGCAGAACTTAAATTTCGGAGCCTACCAATTCTGTGAATTACGGGCGGACAGAAGCTACGCCTGCCGCGAAGAGGGTTTGTTTCATGCCGACGATCTCGACGCGGCTCAAACAGAAGTTCTCCGCAGCTACGTTCGGAACGAAAACCGAAAGAGATCATTACAAGCCACTCCAAAGCTGAAGCTCTACAGCCGCGATGAATTCATCGAGAAAGTAATGTACGTCGCAATCCAAGCCGATGCCGCAATCGTAGCCTTTAACTTGCCTTTCGATCTTTCGCGGATCGCGGCGGAGTATCGAGTCGCTCGCAGTGCTGGTCAACGGGGATGGAGTTTCGTCTTGTCCCGATACATGGACAAAAAGAAAGGTGCTTGGTTGCCAAACAGTTTTCGCCCTCGTGTTCAGCTCAGACCCAAAGATTCCAAAGCGGCATTTATTCGCCTGGCTGGCGGAGATAAGGACCAACCCTTCCGCAGTGGACGATTTGTTGACTTGAAGACGCTGGCGTGGGCCCTGCGCAATAAGAGCTTCAGCCTTGACGGTGCCTGCCGCGAGTTTAACGTTACCGGCAAACTCGATCATGCGCCGACGGGTAGAGTAACGGAAAACGAGATCGATTATTGCCGTCAGGACGTGAACGCCAGTGTGAGTTTACTCAATGCGCTGCTCAGCGAATTCAGGCAATACCCTCTCGGGGATCTTGCACCCGAAAAAGCGTTTTCGGCGGCCTCAATAGCCAAAGCGTTTCTGAATACGATGGGTGTGATCCAGCCTCAGCAGAAATTTCAGCTGGATGACAAGACCAACGGCATCTGCATGCAGGGCTACTATGGAGGACGGGCAGAAATTCGTATTCGTCATACGCCCGTGCCGGTGGTTTATACCGATTTCGTGAGCCAGTACCCAACGGTCAATACTCTGCTGGGTTTATGGCGTCTTCTGATCGCCAGAAAGCTGCGGGTACGCGAGGCCACGCGGGATGTCAACGCATTCTTGAAAAATGTTGATGTTGACCAATTACTCGATCCGCAAACTTGGCCGAAGCTGTGCTTTTTTGCGTTGATCGAGCCCGACGGAGATGTTCTGCCAGTTCGCACCGTCTATGGGGACAATCGTGTAGGAAGTGAAACCAATATTGGCCTAAATCCGCTCACTTCCGACAAACTGATCTGGTTTGCTGGTCCGGATATCGTCGCCTCGCTTCTGCAAACAGGCAAAATTCCGAAAGTCCTTCGCGCAATCCGATTCGAAGCAATCGGAGTTCAGAAAGGGCTAGAACCAGTAAAGCTGGGCGCCAGTTCGATCAATCCGGCTCGCGATGATTTCTTTCGCAAAGTGATTGAGGAACGCAAGGGGAAGAAGAAATCCGATCCGATGTACTACTTCCTGAAGATTCTCGCCAACGCGGGTTGCTATGGCCTTTACGCTGAGGTTAATCGACACCAAACAGGCAAAAACGACTCAAAACAAGTAGGTATCTTCTCCGGCGAAGCAAATATTTTGGAGCGAGCAACAATCACAGAGCGACCCGGCCCGTTCTATTTTCCACCCGTATCGGCTCTGATCACAGCAGGCGGACGGTTGTTGCTGTCCATGTTGGAGAGAATGGTTGCCGATGTTGGTGGAACCTATTTGATGTGCGACACAGATTCGATGGCAATCGTCGCCTCGGAGCGCGGTGGACTAGTTCCGTGCGAAGGTGGCACGCATAGAGCGCCTGATGGCGGCGACGCGATCAGGGCTCTCTCGTGGGTAGACGTGCGCAAGATTGTGGACCGTTTCAAGAGCTTAAACCCGTACAACAAGAAAGTCGTTCCAGGCTCCATCCTTAATATTGTGGAAGAAATCAATTTCAGCTCCCTAGGGAAGCAACGCCAGGTTTACGGTTATGGCATCTCGGCAAAACGCTATGCGGTCTATACCTTTGACGGATCGCAAGTCAGAATTATTAAGGCGAGTGAGCACGGGCTCGGGCTGTACTATCGCCCGAAAGAAGGACGTGATTCGGAATGCGACGTTCCACTATGGATAAAGGAAGGCTGGCAGATAATTCTCGACCTTGCACACGGTTTGCCATCTCAGAAACCCGACTGGTTCGACCTTCCTGTAATGCGGCGCATTGCAATCACGACCCCGCACGTAATGACGGCGCTTCGGAAGCTAGACCGCGACAAGGCGCGGCCCTACAACTTTGCATTGTCGCCGGTGATCATTGATCTCTCTGGCTCGCCCATTACATTGCTTGGCCCATTTGAGAAAGACCCCGCTCGCTGGATGGAAATGCCGTACATCAATATTCATGATGGCACAACACACACCCTGGATCCGCCGACTCTCCTGGCGATGCCGCAAACGTTTGGGACGATTTTTTCGCAATATGTCAAACATCCCGAATACAAGAGCCTGGCACCGGACGGAGGAATGTGCGAAGCCGACACCTCGGGACTGCTGAGGCGGTATCCGGTCACAGCGAACCCAGACTTTCGCTTGATTGGAAAAGAAACCGAGCGCGGCTGGGAGCAGGCGGAAGATATCAGCACGCTGTTGCCATCGCTGAAGCGCTACGAGCGGAATACTGGCACGGCCAACCAATCTCTACGTGAGCGCTTGCAAAGGATGTCGCTTAACACCCTACAGAAGGAAACGGGCTTGAGCAGGAATACCATCCTCCGCGCGCGACGGGATCAGCGAGTGCATCTGAAATCGCTGAAGCGTCTGCGGATTGCAGCAGATCAAGTCTCCGTCAGCTCGTTACCAATGACGAGGGGCGTCGACCGACGGCCTCCAAAAGAGTGACTGAATCTGCTTGAACGTACCAGAAATCTGGTGAGGCATTCGCTCGTCGGGGTAGAAGGATGTTTGCGCAGGCAGCAAGCTATGCAGAGATTGGAATGGTAAGTCAGTTTCCCGCCGTGGCGACACCATAAGAGGGAGAAAGCGACTCAGCCAGAGTTGACTCGCTGCGCCAGCGTTCTCCTCGTATGCCTAATGTATCCTGATTTGGCGGCGCGACCCCCATGGGCCGACTGCGAGCGTATCTTAGTTCGTGGAGGGATGATCCCGAATGTCTTCGAACATCGGTCGCTTGCAACGAGTGGCCTTGCGCGAAGTGTGGAAGCACGAGGCGCAGGATTTTACACAGTGGCTTCAGAACAACATCGACATATTGAATGAATCCCTTGATCTCAACCTGACGGGGGCGGAACGAGAACGACCTGCGGGCGATTTCAGTGTTGATTTGGTTGCGGAAGACGAAGACGGCGGGACTGTCGTTATTGAAAACCAGCTCGAAAAAAGCAACCACGATCACCTCGGAAAACTTATCACGTACCTGACCGCTATCGGCGCAAAAACGGCAATTTGGATTGTGTCTGACCCACGGCCCGAACATGTAGCCGCGATTGGCTGGCTGAATGCATCGTCCAGCGCAGAATTTTACATGGTGAAGGTGGAAGCCGTTCGTATTGCCGACTCAGCCGCAGCTCCTTTATTCACGCTGATTGTTGGGCCGTCACTTGAAACCAAAGAGGTTGGGGAAACCAAGAAAGAGATCGCAGAACGCTATTTGATACGTAAGCGCTGGTGGACAAGATTGATAGAGCGTTCAGCGGCGGTTACCAAAACACATGCCCACATCACGCCGAGCGAACATGGCTGGATCGTAGCGAGTGCTGGAGTGCGTGGTCTAAGTTTTAATTACGTGGTCATGCAAGACGAATGTCGTGTGGAACTTTACATTGACCGGGGAAAAGACTGCGATCAGGAAAACAAACAGATCTTCGACCAGTTGCATGCTAACCGCCCTGCAATCGACCAGGCCTTTGGTGCCCCACTCAGTTGGGAACGGCTAGAAGCCAGAAGAGCGTGCCGCATTCAGTACACCCGACAAGAGGGCGGCTATCGATCACCCGAAGAGCAATGGCCGCAGATTCAAGACAAGACAATTCATGACATGGATCGTTTTGAAAAAGCATTGCAGCCTTATCTCAAGCAGTTGAAGGTGAGTGGCTAAGAGTTTCCGCACGCCCAGGGGGGTTCATATTCCATCCCGTGGTGTTCTCACCAATCGAGATCCCGCACTTCGACTGTTTACTATCTCGCCAAGTTCATATTCCATCCCGTGGTGTTCTCACCCCGCACAAGTTTGACGGGATAGGAGGTAGAACGATTTGAAACTGCCCTCGGTTACCATGTGGTAAACAGGTGGGGGCGGGGGGTGCGGGTGCGCCTGGAGTCCGTTGCCAGCAATTGTTCGGGGCTTGTGCGTCCGTCTGTCCTCGAGTTTCCCTTAAACTCGATTTCTCACGCACTCAACGTGCCGCCTGCGGGCGGGAAGTCTGCGCGCCGATGTGAATAGTGTCGTTTGTCCAGAAAGCCGGCGAACTTCAGCCTCAAGCATGGCGTCAAATCTCCATCAATAATGTTTGTTCCGACAAACGAAAAGCTTTCCAGCTCTGCCAACTCATTCAAAAAAGCGAGCGACGGTATCTCCCCACATTGGTTGAACGCGAGCCGTTTGAGGGATCGAACAACCCTAACTTCGTTATGGTTAGTGATCTTGGGGCAGTTCCCGAATTCCAGCGATTTCATAACGCTATTCGCAAAAAAAGCCAACGGGGAGAGATCTGTCAGTGACGATAGATAGTAAACTGCAAGTTTCTTAATTTGAGGAAAACGAGCAATTCCAGAGAGAACCAATTCGCGCGATTGAACGAGGCTTAAGTCCTCAAGGTGCGGAATTGCGGGCAATACGGTTAGGTCGTCACTCGGCGGTTTGTAGTGACTTAGCATAAGCGTTCGGAGAGAAGTCAACGCTCCTAGGAATTGGAGTCCAGGCCACCATTGAACTCGTAGCTCGCGCAAGAGAGGGAAATTTGATAAATTAACTGACTGCCTTGGAGTTCCATCCATCTGAAGGTACTTGAGATCCTTGAGAGTAGCAATTGCGGAGATATCCAGCATATCAGCGTGAAGGATTGTTAGATGCTCCACTGACGGGAAGCGGACGAGGAATGAGAGATCCGACAATTTGAAACCAGAGAGAGCTGAGATCGCTATTCCCGCGAGGCCATTTCGGGCGGCATAGTCCATGCAGGCATCAATCCGGTGCGACTCGATAAAAATGGACTGTGGAAAGGCGGGTGGTCCCAACAGCTGAAATTTCTCTTCGCCCACAGTTAGTGGCTCGTACATCTCGCACGCCCTCCAAAGCCATAAGGGAAAGTCTCGCCGCTGGCTTTACGGCAGACCCACAGGCAGTTCGTGCTAGAATTTTGAGCGAAATGAGATTGGGCGACCAAATTGTGCTGATATTACTTGGTTTGGCAATCTTTGGGAATTATGCGTATCACCTGTTGGGAACTTGGCCCGTCGAATCGCCCGATGACCCGCCGGATGTGACGGCCTTCCACGGTCCATGAGTACTCGCGTCCGAATGAGTCTTGGGATTTGTGTTGGATTTGCATCGACTCTCGACCGGCGGAGCGGTTTAGCGTTCAAGCGGGTAGCCAGAGAAAGTCCGAGTGACGATATTCGTCGAACTCATTTACCCATTTGCCAGTAATAGCCGACTGACATCGATAGCCTAGTTTCACAAAGCAACCCCAAGTTGTTTCACGGCCCGCATCTGAACACTCAATAGACAAGACTTGGCCTTGCAGCAGAATGGTGAGCGTAGTCGCAATTATTTCAGCAGTTAAGTAGCGATTATCGCGACTCCAAACACCAAGGAAAGATAAAGAAGGACTGCGAAGATACCTAACCCCTACGATTCGACAAGAGCCGCCTACCCACGAGGGCACCACCAGCCTCAAGTATGCCGCCGCGAGCTTGGGCTGGATTAAACTGATGTATGTTCCCACGGTCGGCCAAGTTGGATGTGGAAAATAACCAAGCCCGTCGCAGCACATAGTGCTGCTGTTGCGTTTCCGAAAGCTTCCTTCGGGAATCGGGTTTCGACGAAGCTATTCCGCCAGTCTTCGCCAGCTCGATCAGCTTTGCAATGAATTAGGCTTCGATTTCATCAGCTCACGCCAGAATCGGCCTGGTTTTTCTCCTTCCAGGTCCATGCGCTGGATACGATGTCTGCCAGATTGCGTTTGGCGGTCCATCCCAGCACTCTTTGAGCTTTCGCCGGATCGGCAACTAACGTCGGGGGGTCGCCCGGTCGTCTCGGCCCCATCGTTCGTCGAACCGGTCGCCCGGTAGCGCTTTCAGCTGCCTGGATGACTTCTAAAACGGAATGCCCCCGGCCTGTTCCGAGATTGATTGCCAGCGACGGGCCGGGTTTCTGGTCGCCGCCTCTTTCCAGGTATTGCAGAGCGAGCACGTGTGCCTCGGCGAGATCGCTCACGTGGATATAGTCTCGGACACAGGTGCCGTCCGGGGTCGGGTAATCGGACCCGTAGACTTGCAAAGCGGGAAAGTGCGCCGCAGTGGCAAGCAGAGCCAGTGGAACCAGGTGCGTTTCGGGATTATGGAGCTCGCCAATCTCGCCGCTTTCATCAGCTCCCGCAGCGTTGAAATAGCGCAGGATCACCGACCGCAGGCCGTAACTGCGGCTGTAAGCGTCGAGAGCGTATTCGAGAAAAAGCTTCGAAGCGCCATAAGGGTTGACCGGTTCGCGTGGAGTTTCCTCGTCAATGAGAGTCTTCCCGGGTATGCCGTACACCGCGCAGGTGGAGGAAAACACAAAGCGGCGGACTCTGCTGTCTAGCACTGAGTGAAGAAGGCTCAGCGCCCCAAGAACATTGTTCTGGAAATACTTACGCGGGTTGTCGACCGACTCTCCCACGTAGGCATGTGCGGCAAAGTGCATCACCGCGTCCACGCGCGCGAGTATTGGCAGCAGCTTTTTTTCATCGGCGACATCGCCTTCAACGAGTTCGAAGCCCCGCACCAGGCGACGGAACCCATTGGAGAGATCGTCGTAAAGCAAAACCTCATAGCCGGAACGTCGCAGCGCCCGCGCAACGTGGCTACCGATGTAACCCGCTCCGCCCGTTACTAGGATCGCCAAAGGAAAAACCTCGATTCGGGTGATTTTGTATGTCCGCGGTAACACATGCTGCCGAACATCTTAGCCTCGGCGACCTTCGAACACGACGTTCAGCTCGGAAAGCAAGTTCATTTCAAAACGTCAACCGCTTTTGTAAGTGACAGTCGCATCGCGAGCGCTCAAATTGCGGTTTCCGGCTATCTCGCGGATTACATAGTGCGGACGGCCCTTGCTCTCCTCGTAAATCCGTCCAATGTATTCTCCCATAATGCCAAGGAAGAATAGATTTACGCCAGAGAGGAATGTAATCACGAGAATGAGCGCCGTAAAGCCTTGGGGTGAGTGTAACCAGAACTTCGCGTATAACGCATAGACCGAGTAAAGGACCGACAGCGCCGTCGCCGCAGCGCCAAGCAACGCGGCAACCCGAAGCGGAACTATGGAAAAGGCAAGAATTCCATCGGAAGCTAGTTTCAGCAATTTAAGTGGGCTGTATTTCGTAACGCCCGCTTGTCGCTCAGAACGCTCGATCGGAATTCCGATCTGCCGGAATCCGACCCAAGTCCGCAGTCCACGAACGTAACGATGATGCTCCCGCATTCCCCTGATCTCTCTTACAACACGGCTCGAAACTAGTCCAAAATCCCCAGAATCGAGTGGGAGTTGAAGCGACGATAGTATGGCTATCAGCCGATAGAACAAGTAATAGCAGGACCGAAGCCACCAAGCTTCCTTGCGATTCACCCGTTGAACATAAACGACATCGTATCCTTGCCGATAGTAATCCAGCAGCGTTGGAATCGCCTCGGGAGGATCTTGCAGGTCGCCGTCCAGCATCACGGTCACGTCACCCGAAACGTGATCGAGAGCTGCGGCCAAAGCTGTCTGGTGACCAAAATTACGGGAAAGCGCAACTACGACCAGTCTGGGATCTTGTTCCGCAGCCTGTTCCAAAAGCTCAAATGTGCGGTCCGAACTTCCGTCATCCACCAGCACGATCTGATGGGGGCCACCGGGAATCTGATCGAGAACCGCGCCCAACCGGCGAAGAAGCTCAGGCACGATGGCTTCTTCGTTATAAACCGGGATCGCAAGAGAAACACTCGGTTCCGCAATCATATCGTTAGCCTTCACCGGGAACCCCAACACGGGTGTTCTCAAGAACTGCCATGAGAGACGTCCCCAAAAAGTTCTGCGGCAGAAGTTCGCATCGCGCCAACGAGGAAAGAAC
>JANXXL010000393.1 GCA_025350625.1 Bryobacterales bacterium
AGGGAGATGCCAGCTATGCCCGGAGCGAAGAAAAGTTCGTTAGAACGTCGTAATTTTCTGCAAATTGCTGCCGGCAGTGCGGCGGTGTTGGTCAGTCCCGTCCCGAAGATCGAGGCGCAACAGACGGAGGGCGCCGTTAACGCCGGGGGGGACAATCCCTACACACGGGGCATGGCAGACTTTGTGGCCGGATTGCGCTACGACCAGATTCCGGCCGACGTCATTGAGCGAATCAAGCTGTTGATTCTCGATTCGCTTGGTTGCGCGCTTTACGGCGTCGATCTCGAATGGTCTCGTATTCTGATGCGCACGCTGACGCAGATCGACAAAACGCCGGCCTGCGGAGTGTGGGGCACCAGTGTCAGGCTTTCAGCACCGCATGCGGCGCTTGTGAACGGGCTGCTGGTGCAGGGGTTCGAGCTCGACGATATACACCGCGTAGGGGCGATTCACGTGGGGTCCGTGGTACTGCCGGCTCTCCTCGCCATCACCGAGATCAAGCCGGGGATGACCGGCCGTGACTTTCTCACTGCCGCCGTCGCCGGTTACGAAACGGGGCCGCGCGTGGGAATCTGCATGGGAGCGGAACACCTGGCTCAAGGCTGGCACTCCGCGGCTACGGTTGGGGTATTCTCATCCGCGTCAGCGTCCGCATCCGCTCTGCGTCTCTCGCAGGAACAGACCGTCCACGCGTTGGGGATCGCCGGCACGCAGGCATCCGGGCTGATGGCCGCTCAATATGGTTCGATGGTCAAACGGATGCATGCTGGCCGTGCATCCCAAAGCGGCTTATACGGCGGACTGCTGGCCGCCGAAGGGTTCACGGGAATTAAGAACGTGTTCGAGAGCGACTTTGGCGGTTTCTGCACTACGTTCTCTCGCTCGAAGGACCGGTTCAAGCTGAGCGAACTCACCTCCGGCCTGGGGAAGCGCTTCGAAACCATGCAAATATCGCTGAAGTTTTACTCGTGTGTCAGCACCAATCACACCACGCTGGATGCCATCCGATCGATGCGGGCTCGACGGCCGTTCGTGGCGAACGATGTCGACCACATCGTGGTGCACAGTTCCCAGGTGACGGTGGAGCATGTCGGCTGGAAATATAAGCCGGAAGGGATCACCTCGGCACAACTGAACCTGCCCTTCTGCGTAGCCACGCTCCTGCTCGCGGGCGACGTTTTTGTCGATCAGTTCGACGACAAACAGATCGTCGATCCGGCCCGGATCGCGTTTTCGGAAAAAGTCAAAGTCGTCGAAGATCCGGCCATTACTTCCGGAGGAGCCAAATACCGGCAGATGGTCCGCGTCGAAGTATTCCTGAAGGACGGGACCGTGCTCAAGGAAACCGTCGAAGCTCCGCGCGGAAGCGAGGAACGTTTCGCGAGCGCGCAAGACGTTGTTGAGAAGTTCGACAAACTCGCAGGCCACACCATCCCCGCTGCACAGGTAGCAGCCATTCGGGATGCTGTTCTGAATTTGGAGAAGCTGCCGGATGCGGGCAAACTTGCACACCTGCTGACAAAAACGTAATGCCCAACCAGCCATCTGTACATTCGAGCGGTGCCCGGTTCCGCAAGGCGCTCGCAGAGGAGGTTCCGCTCCAGGTTATCGGAGCGATCAACGCGAATCATGCGCTGCTCGCGGAACGCGCGGGCTATCGTGCAATCTACCTTTCGGGTGGCGGTGTCGCGGCAGGCTCGCTGGGTTTGCCCGACCTGGGAATCACGGGTCTCGATGATGTCCTGACCGATGTTCGCCGTATTACCGACGTCTGCGATGTGCCGCTCCTGGTTGATATCGATACCGGCTTTGGCCCGAGCGCCTTTAACATCGCGCGGACTGTAAAGAGTCTCATCAAGTTTGCGGCGGCGGGCTGCCACATCGAGGATCAGGCGGGCGCGAAACGCTGCGGACACCGGGCGGGCAAAGAAATTGTCTCCAAGCAGGAGATGGCGGATAGAGTGAAAGCGGCAGTGGATGCCAAGACGGATGAAAGCTTCTTCCTAATCGCGCGCACCGATGCCATTGCCACCGAGGGAGTGGACGCGGCCATCGATCGCTCGCTCGCGTACGTCGAGGCGGGGGCGGATGGCATTTTTGCCGAAGCTGCCAATGACCTCGCGACCTACCGAAGATTTGTGGATGCCGTAAAGGTGCCGGTGCTTGCCAATATGACCGAGTTTGGTAAGACTCCGCTCTTCACGCTGGACGAATTGCGCGACGTGGGCGTTGGAATGGTGTTGTACCCCCTATCGGCATTCCGCGCAATGAATAGAGCGGCCGAGACCGTTTATGAAGCCATACGGCGCGACGGTCATCAGAAAAACGTCATTGGCGTGATGCAATCTCGTGACGAGCTGTACGAATCCATCTCCTATCTGGAATATGAGCGCAAACTGGATTCGTTGTTCGCCAAGAAGTAATACGCGGGTTCGTGGCGCGACAATCTTTCGGATAAACTGATATTTTTATATGATCTACTCGCGGTCCGCCGAATATGCCATTCGCGCGTTGGTACACATCGCCACGCTCCCGCCCGCCGAATACACCATGGCCAAGACCATCGCAGCCGAAGCCAACATCCCCGCGCACTTCCTCGCCAAGATTCTCCAGGACCTGGCCCGCGATGGCTTCCTCAAATCCAACAAAGGCCCTCGCGGCGGATTCCGCTTGAGCCTTCCTGCAGAGGACCTTTCCATGTTGCGCATCGTCGAGGCCGTCGACGGCTCCGGCCGCTTTGACCGCTGCATCGGCGGCAGTCCCGAATGCAACGACCGCGCCGCTTGCGGCATGCATGATTCGTGGAAGGCTCTGCGGTCGCGTATCATAGATTACTTAGGGGGCACTTCCGTCGCCGATCTGGCGAAGGCCCTGGGTGAGAAGCGCAAGTTGCTCACCCGCTCCCGCCGCAAGTGAAGGAGAGTTTACGTTATGCAGAATTCCGTCTTGGTCCCCATGGTGGTCGAGCAGACCTCCCGCGGCGAACGCGCATTCGATATTTACTCGCGCCTGCTCAAGGAAAATATCATCTTCCTCGGTACGCCCATTGACGATAATGTCGCGAACCTCGTGATTGCTCAGATGCTGTTCCTGGCTGCCGAAGATCCCGAGAAGGATATCTCGCTCTACATCAATTCGCCGGGCGGCTCCATTACCGCGGGACTGGCGATCCTCGATACCATGCGTCTGGTCGAACCAGACATCGTGACATATTGCGTGGGTCAGGCGGCTTCGATGGCAGCCGTGCTGCTCGCGTGCGGCACCAAGGGCAAACGCCATAGCCTGCCACACTCGCGCATTCTCATCCACCAGCCTTCGATGAGCGGACTGGCCGGACAGGCGACTGACATCGACATCTACGCCCGCGAAATCCTGCGTATGCGCGAAACCCTAAACCAGATTTTGGCGGACGCCAGCGGCCAGTCGGTAGACCGCATCGGCCGCGATGTCGACCGCGATTATATTCTGGAACCGGAACAGGCTAGAGAATACGGCCTGATCGATCACATCATCGCCAGCCGCTCGCTGCAGCCGGTGCTGAAGTAAACAGTCGTTTCCCGGAGCGACATCTCGATTGACACTGCACGCTTTACTTTGATAAAGTTCGCTACGAGTCAGGTTGATGTCAAGGAGAATTACAATGAAACGTTTGCTTTGCACCCTAGCCCTGTCGGCTGCTCTTGGAGCGGTGACGGCCCAGGCCCAAAACCAACCGCCTGCGTCAGCTGATCCGTACGCCAACAACGCGGCTGCGGGGCAGATGACATTTCCGCTAGCCGCGCCGGCAGGCAAGGACAGCGGAGCAATGAAAACCGCGCTTCCCGGCGGCGTCAACCAGGGGATACCTGACGAGAAAACCTGGAAGTACGGACCGGACTTCAGCCCGCCTCCGGGCTCCCAGATATGGAACCCGGTGATGGCCAAGATGAAGGCCGGCCAAAAGGTGACCGGCGGTACGCTCTTCAGTGCCACCGATGGCGTCACCTATTGCGCAATGGCGAATGCCGGCTACGATTTTATCTGGACTGAGATGCAGCACTCGACGCACGATTGGGATCAGGTATCGAAGATGTGGAGCCATTGCCCGCACGCCAAGGCAGTCCCCGGCGCGCGCGTAGCCTTCGCCAACGAGCGCGAGATTCAACATGCCGCGGACGCGGGCGCTATGGTGATTGTGGTGCCCACGATACGTTCGGTTCAAGAAGCGATCGAAGCGCGGGATTGGACCTTCTTCCCGCCACTCGGTAAGCGCAGCCTGGGCGGCGGCACCGGCTTTGACCCGGCCATGTGGGGCAACGTCCCCGGCGGATATCGCCAAACCGCCAATGACAACATCGTATTGATTCTCATGATCGAAACTGTGGACGGTGTGAAGGACGCGTACGAGATCGCCAAAGTCCCAGGCGTGACTGCGGTTTTCGCAGCCAGCGGCGATCTTGGCAACTTCTCGGGTTATAAGCAGGGCACGCCGGATTATGAACGCTTGATCAACGTCGTCCACGACGCTGCCCTTGCTGCGGGCAAACGGCTATGTGGCCCGTTGGCGTGGCGGGATCGCCCCGACTTTACTTGCTTCCAGGGTGGCAGCGAGATGGCCGCGATCGCGAAGGGCGTCGCAGCCGAACTGGGACCGTTAAAGGATACCCAGGGCAAAGTCGAAGTGGGACCCTACGCTCAGCCTGCGAAACATTAGATCAAAGCGTTTGGTTCAGGATCGTCTCTGCCTGCTCTTTGCGGAAGGCCTCGAGCTTTTCATGGAGGTCTGGCCGCTGTAGAGCTAGAATAGCGATCGCCAGCAGTGCGGCGTTAATCGCTCCGGCTTTACCGATGGCCAGCGTTCCCACCGGAATTCCGGCGGGCATTTGCACCGTGGATAGCAGCGAATCCATGCCGCGCAGCATCGCGCTTTCCATGGGTACGCCCAGCACGGGCAAAATCGTGTGAGCTGCGAGGACTCCCGCTAGGTGCGCTGCTCCGCCAGCGGCGGCGATGATCACTTGCAACCCGCGCTCTTTGGCGCTGGACGCAAATTCTGTCGACGCCTGTGGGGTGCGATGCGCCGACAGCACGCGGCTCTCGTGAGGAACGCTAAAACGGGCCAACGTTTCGCTGGCGTGCCGTATGGTTTCCCAATCGGACTTGCTGCCCATAATGACAGCGACGAGGGGTTTTGGTTCGGAGGAATTCATAGGGGTTTTATGTAAGACGCCGCTTGAGTTCATCATCTACCGCGTCCATAAAGGCTTCGGTGGTCAGATAAGGATGATCGGGACGAATGAGAATGGCCAGATCCTTGGTCATTTTGCCACTTTCAACCACGTCTACGCACACCTGTTCAAGAGTCTGCGCGAATTTTACTACGTCCGGAGTCGCGTCCATATTGCCACGGTATTGCAGTCCGCGAGTCCATGCGTAGATCGATGCTATGGGGTTCGTAGACGTTGGCTTGCCCTGCTGGTGCAGGCGGTAGTGCCGCGTGACGGTTCCGTGGGCGGCTTCGGACTCGATGGTCTTGCCGTCAGGCGACATCAGCACCGAGGTCATCAGACCCAGTGATCCATAGCCTTGGGCCAAGGTGTCCGACTGCACATCGCCATCATAGTTTTTGCAAGCCCACAAATAGCCGCCGCTCCATTTGAGGCTGGCGGCCACCATGTCGTCGATCAAGCGATGCTCGTAGGTGAGTCCCGCCGCATCGAACCGGCTCTTGAAGTCCCGTTCGAAGATTTCCTGAAATAGATTCTTAAAGCGGCCGTCATAAACCTTGAGGATGGTGTTCTTGGTGGATAAATAAACCGGATAGTGACGGTCGAGCGCATAAATGAAACAAGCGCGGGCGAAGCCTGATATGGATTCATCCAGATTGAACATGCCCATCACCACGCCCGCGCCGGGGGCCTTGACGATTTCGCGTTCGATCGGAGCGCCGCCATCGTCCGGCGTCCAGCTTACCTTTAGCGAACCGGCGGAAGGAAACTGGAAATCGGTGGCGCGATACTGGTCGGCGAATCCGTGGCGCGCCACTACCACCGGCTTATCCCAATGCGGCACTATACGGGGCACATTGCGGCAGATGATGGGCTCGCGGAAAATGGTGCCGTCCAGAATGTTGCGGATGGTGCCGTTCGGGCTCTTCCACATCTTCTTGAGCCCGAATTCCTTGACCCGGGCTTCGTCCGGCGTGATCGTAGCGCATTTGACGGCGACGCCATATTGCCGGGCGGCATTGGCGGAATCGATGGTGATTTGATCGTCGGTCTGGTCGCGCTTCTCGACGGACAGATCGAAGTATTTGAGGTCAATATCCAGATAGGGAAGAATGAGGCGCTCGCGTATCCATTGCCAGATGATGCGCGTCATTTCGTCGCCATCCATTTCGACGACAGGGTTCTTGACCTTAATCTTGGCCATCTAAAGTGAAAGCTCCTAGGTTGGTAGAGGTGAACCTAGCATTATCGCCGATGGAACGGTGGATGCGCCAGTCCAACTAGAGGCTATCGTCTTTGGTTTCGCGCGTCGTGAGCACCCCGATGAGTGTCAGGGCCGCTGCCGACGACAAGTAGTACCCAACGTACTGGAGTCCGAAGGTTTTGGCGAGCCCCGTCGCGATGTAGGGCGCAAGTGAGGCGCCGAAGATGCCGGCGAAATTGAACGTCAGCGAACTCCCGGTGTAACGCACCGCGGTGGGGAAAAGCTCGGATAGAACCGTGCCAAGCGGTCCATAGGTCAGCCCCATTAATGACAGACCGACTACCATCATCATCACAGCTCCACTGGTGCCTGCAGTAAACATCGGCGCCATGATGAGGCCGAACGCGCCAATCGCCGATGTCACCCAGATAAGCGTGCGGCGGCGGCCGCTTTCCGCCAGAATCCCTCCAATCGGGATAGTCAGCGCAAAGAACACAATCCCGGTCATCTGCATTACCAGGAACTTCCCGCGGCTATAGCCCAGCGCCGTTGTGCCCCAGGAGAGTGCGAAGACCGTCATCAGATAGAAGAGAACAAATGTTGCAAGTGATACCAGCGTGCCCAGGAGCAGGGCTTTTGAATGGTAACGGAAGACCACAATCATCGGCATCTTCACTTGCTCTTGCCGGTTTAGAGCCTGGCGGAATATGGGAGTTTCTGCGATCGTCAATCGTACATAGAGGCCCACGAGAACCAGCACGGAGCTCGCCAGAAAGGGAATGCGCCAACCGAAAGCGAAGAACTGGTCGTCAGTGAGCCATCTGGAGAGGACTAGGAATACACTCCCGGAAAAGAGGAAGCCAACCGGTGCACCGAGTTGGGGAAACATGCCGTACCAGGCGCGCTTCCCCGGCGGGGCATTCTCGATGGCGAGCAGTATCGCACCGCCCCATTCGCCGCCGAGGCCGAGGCCTTGTCCAAAACGGCAAAGTGCCAGGAGCACCGGCGCCGCTACGCCTATGGTTTTGTAAGTAGGCAAGAGGCCGATGGCGACCGTCGAGATCCCCATGGTAAGCAGCGCCGCCACGAGTGTCGTCTTGCGGCCAACGCGGTCGCCGAAGTGGCCAAAGAGCGCCGAGCCGAACGGCCGTGCGAAGAACGCGATAGCGAAAGTCGCGAGCGAAGCGAGGGTCGCCGCGGCGGGATCGTAAGCCGGGAAGAACAGCTTAGGAAACACAAGTACCGCTGCGGTTGCGTAAATGTAGAAGTCGAAGAACTCGATGGTTGTCCCGATGACACTTGCAAAAAGGACCTGGCTGGGACTGTTGATAGTTCCGCCTGCGCTGGTCACAACGCCGCTGCTGGCTGGCTCACGCAAAGATGTCCTAGCTTACTATTTCCGGATCACCTTGGATTTCCAAGCATCCCAAGAGCGTTCGTAATCGGTTGCCGCTTTTTTCGATTCCTCGGAATCCAGATACGTGACCTTTCCGCCGAGCTGTATCGCTTGCAGCTGCAGCCGCGCATTCAGATTCAGATAGTATGCCCTGCCCACCACCAGGTGCAAGGAAGGAGCCACAATGGTTGCGCCATGCCCTCGCATCAGTACCGCGGATTTGCCTTCGAGAGTCTCAGCGAGCGCGCGGCCCAGCGCTGGCGTGCGAATCAGCATGTCTGTCTCGCCGCCCGCTTTGCGAATCTCGAATACGGGCACGCCTGCACCGATGAAGTTTCCCATGTGGTGCATGGGCCGCAGCGGGACAGAAGTGTCTGCGAAAGGGATCACCTCGGAACAGTGGCAATGCACTACCGCCATGACATCGGGGCGGCGTTTATAGATCTCCCCGTGAATGAAGCGTTCGATGTAGCCGGTGACTGCGGAACCGGAGACCGCTATGCTGTCTAAGTCGTATTCAGTGATGTCGGCCAGGGTTACCAGCGCCGGCGCACCAGCGCGAGCCAAAAAGTAGTGGCTCGGATTCGTGGGACTGCGAACACTCACATGCCCATAACCGTCAAGCATTCCTTCGTTGTCCAAAATATGGTTCGCCAATACCAGGTCTTCGATAAGAGTCTTGGGAAACGAAGCGGGCGGACTTTGTGGACGTATCTGTGTCGCCATTGCCAACAGCAGAACGTACCCGCCAAGACAGATCTTCATCTGCATACTAGACCTCCGTGATTACTTTCCAAGGTGCTGGTCCAGGAAATGCGCGATTTCCTCGAACGCTTCCCTGGTCTCCGGCTCGCTAACATCGCGTGCATACTGCGCATGGGACTGTCCTTCGTAGACCTGCAGCACCGCTTCGACACCCGCCTGTCGCAACTTACGATGCACACGCACCGTATTGCTCAATAACAAATCTCGGGTACCTGTCGTGAGGATCGCCGGTGGAAAACCGCGCATATCGCCGTAGAGTGGCGAAAGCATCGGGTCCCTGAGATCGTGCCCGTTGGCATAAAGCGCGGCTCGCTTGTCGCAGCTTGCGTCGGGCGCAACCAAGACGTTATCGAGCATCGCATTCGTGCGGAAGCTGTCGCCCGTGTTGGCCAAGTCGGACATCGGCGTCCCGGGTGCGATCGCGGCAGGTAACGGCAGATGCTCCTGTTTGGCCCGCAGAATCATGGAGAGAGTCAATGCGCCGCCAGCCGAAGACCCGAAGATCGCCATGTTTTTCGGGTCAGCCATTTTCACGGCGGCTTTCCAGACGGTCATGGCGTCATCGAGCGCGGCCGGATACGGATGATCCGGCGGCGTGCGATAGTCGACCGAAATTATTTTGAACCGCCCGAAACCCGCCATGTAGATGGCTTCGCTGGTTCCAGCCTCCCCGGGGTTGCTCACATAACAACCCCCGTGCACGTGAACCAGTAATCGATTGCGGTTCTCGGGCGGCACGTTCTCGGGCGTCACCATGTAGGCCTTCACCCCATCGATCGTGCGCGGCTCTACCCTAACATGCAGCTCCTTTCGCAGCGCCGGCAGCGTTGCGACGATGGCGGCTGCCCCGGCCTGAACCTGCACTTTCCATTCATCCGCAGTTTTCGGGATCACGTTCCAAGTGGAGGCCAACGGCGCCGCGATCAGTTTCTGCATCTGCGGGCTGACCGACTTCGGAACCGGGATCGTCCGAGCCGGCACATCGCGTGATCCGGGACTCGAAGTTTGGCCGATCGCCGCGGCACAACCGCATAGAAAAAGAACGATGGACAGTAGTTGGATTTTCATTTCTTTAAAGAAATCGACCGTCGACCATGCATTATCGCAAAGAACGCCATTCCCATTCAGGTGTGTTAAGATTTGGTGGTCAAAATTTGTACCCGTCTCTTGACGTTTGAGGAGAGAAATCTATGAACCGCTCCCTGCTGACCGGTTGTGTTTGGGTCGGGGCCCTTGCGCTCTGTATAGTCCCGCGTTTTGCATCCCCTGTTCTGGGCCAGACGAAGTCCGCGCCGGCCCCTCATATAGGAGAAGGTGGATTGCCGCAGTTCGAAAAAGATCCCGCCTGGCCGAAGCTCCCGTCAAAATGGAAGATGGGATTTGGGTCTGCGGTCGCAGTGGATGCGGACGATCACGTGTGGATCCTCAGCCGCCCGCATACGCTCGAGAACCCGAGGTCAACCTCACCCGACTCAAAATCTACACCCGCGCCGCCCGTAATCGAATTCGACAATGCCGGGAACTTTATCCAGGGGTGGGGCGGAGAAAGTGGGCCGGGATATCAGTGGCCGTCGAATGAGCACGGCATTACGGTGGATTCCAAAGGCTTCGTGTGGATCATGGGAAACGCCGATGGAACCCGGAACAATCCCGCACACCTTCCGAACGATAACCAGATTCTCAAGTTCACGAAGGCCGGCAAATTCGTGATGGCCATCGGCAAGAGCGGGCAGACCGGCAGCAACGCTACAGAGGTTCTTAGGGGCGGCACCGGTCTTCGCTACTACGCCCCCACCAACGAATTGTTCGCTTCAGACGGCTACGGCAACAATCGGGTCATGGTCTACGACGCCGATTCGGGGAAGTTCAAACGTATGTGGGGCGCTTATGGCAATAAACCGCTGGATATGGACGCACGTCCGCCGCGCTCCAAACTTAGCGAGATTCCGTGGGTTGCCGTTTCAGAAGTACTTCAGCAGTTTGCATCGCCGGTCCATGACGTAGATATTTCGAACGATGGGCTGGTGTACGTCTCCGATCGCGGAAATAAGCGAGTGCAGGTATTCACTCCCGAAGGCAAATTCGTGGCGGAGCAGTTTGTCGGCCTCGACAGCAAGTGGTACCTTCAGGCCCGATCCACGGCCTTCTCACCCGATCAAAGATTCTTGTACGTCGGGGGCACCCCGGTGGTCTACATCCTGAATCGCAGAACGCTCGAAGTGCTGGGTTCATTCGTAACCGGCGCGTCGCAGGAGCATCCGCCGGGCCACCAGATCGCGGCCGATCACAAAGGGAACGTCTACGTTGTTCAGGCGGAGCTGACTGGAGCCGACGGCTCAAGTGGCGGCACCGGCGCTTATAAGTTCGTGTTCAAGGGGTATTCCCCCGCGACAAAGTGTTGTCAGGGGGGTGGGGTGCACGCCGTCCAGTAATTCACATCGGGAAGCGTTTTATGGTGGTGGATACCAACCACATTGGTCGGGCGATGGACCCGGCAACCTCACGTCAGGCATCGATTTGGTGGCAGGAAAGCAGCCCGAATAGAGTAGTCATGGAATCTTTGGTTATCCGCGTGCATCTAAAAAGCTGTGAACGCCATGAAGCAAACGCACCTGGAATTATTAAACGAATACCGAATCGCTTTGGGTTTGTGGTCTGACGCTCGCGCCCTCTACCCCGCGCATGAAGCTGAAGTCGCGGCCGCCACCAGCCATTTGGAAGCACTAGAGAAGCAACTTGAGTCCTTTAGCGTTCCTGCTCTCGCTGCTTAGCGGGCGAAATCCCCACGCGGAGCCTTCCTTGCAATAGAATCTAAGAAGCTTTTGGAAGGAGCTCCAAATGAATATGCATGTGCGCAATCTTGGCAACGCTTTCATTTTTCTAGGCCTGTACGGGACCACCTTATTTGCGGAAAATGCGCCGGACGCCGTCGATATTCATTTGAGCGCCGCCAGAAATGCCGCCGGGTTCGATTTTCCAGGCACCTTGGCACGCCTCTGCGTCGCGCCGGAGCCGGTCCCGAATACAGTGCGCGACGTAGCACCCGCATCGGCGCTCGCTCGGGATGCCTGGTTCGCCGAACCTGCCAAAGTCTTCGACAATCTCTATTTCGTTGGCTCCAAGATCCACTCGTCCTGGGCATTGACCACCACCGAGGGAATTATTTTAATCGACACCCTGTTCACCTATAACTCCGAAGAGGAAATCGTGGGCGGCCTGAAGAAGTTGGGTTTAGATCCGGCAAAGGTCAAGTACGTCATCATCACTCATGCGCACAGCGATCATGTGGGCGGAGCTAAGATGATGCAGGACCGGTACGGCTCCCGCATCGTCATGGGCGGGCCTGACTGGGATTCGATTGAAAAGTCCGTCTACGGGTACCCGCTAGGGAAACCGAAGCGCGACATCGTTGCGATCGACGGCCAAAAGGTCACGCTGGGCGACACGGCGGTCACCATTATCACGACGCCTGGACACACGCCCGGCACTTTATCGATGCTCTTCACGTTGAAGGACAACGGCAAGCCGATCAATGTCGCATATTCAGGCGGCACGGCGTTCAACTTTCCCAGCACCGTCCCGAACTTCGATATCTATATCAGTTCCCAATCGAAGATGCGCGACGCCGCGGCATCGTCCAACGCCACAATTCTAATGTCGAATCATACGGAATTCGATTCCGCGTACCCGAAGGTAAGGATGCTCGCGCTTCGTAAGCCGGGGGAACCGCATCCTTTCGACCTCGGCAAAGAGGCGGTGGCGCGCTACTTTACGGTCACAAGGGAATGCGCTCAAGCGGCACGGACCAAACTGATGCAATCCGCAAAGTAGCTGCTTTCAAAAAAACCGCAAGTCTTTCATCGGATAGTCTTTTCGGTTCCGCGTCCACAGCATTGCGTTGTGTTGCTGGGCCGCAGCTGCAATGAGCGCGTCGTCCAATTCAACACTGTGGCTCTTGTGATATGCGTGGAGAAAAATCCCCAGCGAGCTGACCCGTAATCGGCATCGTCGGTATGCAGATCAATGCGCGAAATAGACTTTCCAGGGCCCGATGTTCCCCCGCTCGAGCGCCATGCCAAAACTCAGCTATAGAAACCGGCGAGCAGAGAATGAAGTCACTGGACTCACTTAGTTCCATCCAGCGGGCGAGAATTCCTTGGTCACGGTCTCGTAAAACTTCGATTAGGATATCGGAGTCGATCAGAACGGTCATTGCTTACCGATGCAGTTCAACCGCTTTCCTCGGCGCAGATTACGCACATGCGCCGTGAAATCGCCGATCTCCCGGCGATTCTTGCACAACCCCACCACGGCCTGCATAGCCTTATTGCGTTTCGAGGGAACCGAGATAGCGTTCCCGCACGAGCGCTGAAATTGTGCTCCCCGAAGCGTGGGCCCGAGTATGCAGTGGCTCCCAGAGATCATCATCGAGATATAGCTGAATTCGACGCATGACGGATATTACACGTCGGCCAGAGAAGCGGCGATCCGCACCGCGGTGCGCACCACACGGGCATCTTGACCAGCCGCTCCAGTGAGCTGCAATCCTAAGGGCAATGCGCTACCGACCGGCATGGGGATCGTAATGGCGGGTGTCCCCAGTGCGGTCCAGGGAGCATTCATTGCCGGATTCCCGGTGGACGTCAACCCGCGAGGAGCGGGTCCGGTGGCCGCGGGAACCAGAATAATGGGTGTCCTGCGATGCTGCGCGGCGATCTCGTCTTTACCCTTCGCGATAACCGATAGGGCGTCCCGGTAGCGCTGATCGGAAATCTTTGAGCCTTCCCGTACCAACTGTGCCATATCTTCTAAACGGTCTCCATACTGCTTGTAGCGATCCGCGTGGAACCGCGCGCCTTCGTAAAACATAACCACGTGGCTCTCGTCGACGAGCCGGTCGAGCAAAGGTTTGAGCGGCACGGGTTGGAGTTTCCATCCACGCTTCCGTAGACGAGCGATGGCGTCGCCAAAGGCTTTGGCCATCGCTGGCTCCACCTCGGGCCATCGTTCCGGAAAAGACTCCGGCGTTCCCACCATCAGTTCTTCATCGCGTCCCGTGGATTGCCCCAGCGCTCCCCATAGTTTCAGCATGCCGGCCGGCGTGTTGGTAAACAGGCCCAGCGTATCCAGGCTGTGCGCAAACGGAAGAACTCCAACGAGCGAGAGAGTTCCGAAGGTCGGCTTGAACCCGGTGATGCCGCAATAAGACGCGGGCCGTAAAATCGAGCCTGCCGTTTGTGTACCCATCGCGAACGGCACCATCCCGGCTGCGACCGCTGCGGCTGAACCACTCGAACTACCGCCTGGCGTATGCTCCAGGTTTCGCGGGTTGCGCGTGGGTCCGGGAGTCCGATACGCGAATTGGGTGGTATGGGTTTTGCCCATGAGGATCGCTCCCAGGCTCTCGAACCGCCGGATCATTGCGGCATCTTCGGTGCCGTGCCGCCCCTTATAGATAGGCGAACCATACTCGGTGACCAGAGCGCGCGTTTCCATGATGTCTTTCGCTGCAAAAGGAATGCCGGCCAAGGGGCCGTCTGCGATTTGCGGCTGAGGCATGACTTGTACCCACGCGTGAATCGATCCATCTAATTGACGAATGCGCTCAAGGCTCGCCGTGAGCCCCTGTTTACGTTCGGCAGGGGTAGCGCGCAGCCATTCCTCCAAAACCTGGGGGGACGCAGCCATGCCTTCACCCGGCTTCGCGGTAAACAGAGCGCCTATCAACGGAAGCGCTTCCCGGCGGCGTAGGCGAGCGCGCTGAATCAGTGGATTCACAGCCATGGTCTAATTTCCTCACGGCATCTTAATGATGTGCTCACCGTAAACTTCAAATATGGAGAGCAAATTTGTGACGCGAAAAATTTCCCGTACCCGCTTGCTCAAATTAATCAGCTTAAGGTCACAGCCCGCGGCCTTCGCCGACGCGTAGAGGCTTACTACAGCACCCAGGCCCATACTGTCCATCTGGATCACATTCGTCAAATCCAGGATCACCCGCTTAGTGTGCGGAAACAGACCTTTGACCTCTTTACGCAGCTGATCGGTCGCGCCCGATATCAGCCGGCCGCTGCATTCGACCACTGTAGCGTCGCCCTGTGCATAAATGCGCAGGCTCAAAGGAGCGGTTGGGGCATCCGGTTCGATAGACATAACACTACTTTAATCCTCAAGACACGCCGGAGTGAATGCGGGACCCGGGAGCCTGTTGTTCCATGATGCGGGCTTCGGCGGCCAGCATGTATTGCCAGCGGGCTTCTACGATCTCGCTCGGCGCAACCTGGTTGGCGAGCCTAAGAAACACCTTGTAATGGCCCATTTCCGAGGAAAACAGTGTCTTATAGAACAATGCCAGCTCGCTGTCCTCCGCGGCGGCCGCCAGCACGGCGAACCGCTCGCAAGAACGGACCTCGATCAGCGCTGAAACCAGCAAGCGGTCGAGAAGCTCGTCCTCACCGCCTTTTCGCACCAACAACCGGAGTGCCTTCGCGTAGGAACTCCGGTGCCCACGCTCCATGCGTCCGCCGCGGCGTGTCAACAAACGAACGGTTTGTGATAAATGGGAGGCTTCATCGCGGGCCACGCCCGTCATCGTCTCCACCCAACCTGGTGTCCACTCGCCGGGCCATCGCGTCATGAGGTCGAGGGCGTTGGCGGCGGCTTTCTTCTCGAGGAAGGCGTGATCGGCCAGCAGCGCTACGGGATCAGCCAGCGCCGCGCGTCCCCATTCGAACGGGGTGACTGAGTGCAACGGCAGAGTCTCTGTACCTTTATTCACGGAGTCGCGCCAATACTTGCTTCCGTTCTTATGCGTCTCACGGCCGGCCACACTACCCGATTCCACCACATCACCAGCGCCGAGCCCCATAACACTAGCGGAACCAATCCTAGCAGTACCCACAAGGCCTTCACCGGCCAGCCTGAGAAGTTTCCGTAATGGGCCAGAGAAAAACCTCGTACGATCTTCCCGCCGAGGGTTAACGGCCTGCGGCGTCGCGGCGGGGCGAGTGGGAACGTGGTTGATGCTTCCGGCGGCCGCTGGTATTGCATTTGAGGCGAACGGGGGGGATTGATAGGAGTAAATAATTCTATAGTCGCGCGGAACGGCTGGGGGAAAACAAAGTATGCGCCGGTTGCTCCCCACATGAATAGGAAGGCGAAGCTCCAAAATCCGACCGCGCTATGCAGGTCCCAGGTCATCCGCTTCCATCCGCCACGATGTATCCCCAAACTTCGCCGCCAATTCGCAACGCCCGGCCACCACACCACCAACCCCGTGAGGCATAGCGCCGCCGTCAGCGCACCGCCGATAGCGTTAACCATCATTCCATTCGTGCCTAGCAGCAGACTCCCATGCAGGTCAGACAACCAGCGAAACACCCGATACCACTGCGAAACTGCAGGCCCGCGATCCTCTCCGGTATAGGGATTTACCAGGCGCCGAATCTCGCTGCGGCCCCGCACAAGCAACACTTCGGAAGCTTCATCCGCATTCCGACCGGAGGTCACATCGTGAAGCGCGAAACCTGGATATCGCTGTTGCAACACCCGCTCCAGGTCATACCTCGTTAGCGCACGTTCCTCTGGTTTTATTTGGATCTTCTTGGCTAGCGCATTGTAGATGTCGTTGCGAAAAACCACCGCGCTGCCGCTCACGCACACCACAGTAATGTAGAGACCCAACGCGAGGCCGGCCCACAAATGAATTTGAAAAATCGCCTTGCGGAGCCAGGTGCTCTGCGGGCGCGTCATCCATTGCCGCCACCACATCCGGGACCGTCCGGGCGAGGGCATGCTACCGCCTTCCGGCGCCGATGGCGGCCGTCGCGCCGTGGTCGAAGTAACGGATGGGACTCCTAAGTTGGCCAACGTGTAATGCTAACAAAAATCGAAACAGCTGCGGGTGCCGAGCCAGGTAGTGCAGGGCGCGATACTGCAATTCGGGACGCCCATCCAGGAGCAACAGCAAATCCGCCATGAATGTGGGTCTGCGTGCGAGCTTACGATGCGCCACCTCATATAAGTCCAAATTCCCGGCTACCAGAGCATCGGCCAACGCCAATCCCTGGCGGAATGCAAGCCCTAATCCCTCGCCAGTGATCGCATCCACTGACCCCGAGGCGTCGCCCACCAGCGCGACCGTGCCCTGCGTCACCACCCACAGCCGGCGCGTGGCGGAAACTCCGCCGCGTTCCATAGTGGTGCGTGGAGCTTCGCTCACGCGTGCCTGTAACTCGGGGAAGAACTCCAGCGCTTGCTCCACCCGCGCTCGGGCGTCGTGGCAGAGCACTGCCACCATCACTTCATCCGCCGCTACCGCTGCCACATACATTTGGAATTGCGGATGCCAATGCACTTCGACGTGGTCCGTCCAGGGAGCCATACGGTAATGCACCCGGAACCCTAAGCGCTCCCGCACCCGCCGCCAGCGGTCTAGCCCGGCCCACTTGCGCACTTGCGAGGCATGGCCATCGGCCCCGATAATCCAGCGCGCCGATATGTCTGAGAGCTGGCCTCCCGAAGTCCCCCAGAGTAAATCCACGCCTTCCTTCTCGGCCGCGTCGATTAAGATCTGATGCAGGATCGGGCGTCGCAGCGCCAGAGCGTATCCGGAAGGAAAATCCGCTTCGACAGATACATCCTCACCCACGAAGCGGATGCCGCGGAAGGGAATTCCAATCCCGGCGGGAATCTGAATGCCCAACTCCGCTAGCGCGTTCAGTGCGTCCGGCATTAACCCTTCGCCGCACGCCTTGTCGATAGGAGGAACCGCCGCATCGACCACTGCTACGCTGAAGCCCTTACGGCGGGCTGCGATCGCCGCTGCCAGACCGGCCGGGCCTCCGCCAACGACTAGGACGTCTGTGTCTGGAACACCCAACCCATCACCACCGCAATAACACTACCTCTGAACAGAAGCCCGGGCCAAGCGCCGCGAGCACACCCAGCGTACCGGGCGGGGGACGGCGATTCAGCATGACATCCTCGAGGACGCACAACACCGATGCCGACGATAAATTGCCGACGCGCCGCAAGCAATCCCAGGAAGCCTGGATCTCGCCATTCTTCAATCCCAGCGAATCTTCGGCGGCTTCGAGCACCTTCGGCCCGCCGGTGTGCAGTACCCACGACCCCACATCGCCGCGTTCGAATCCATGCGCTGCGAGCAACGCGTCGACATCCGGTCCCAGATGTTCGCGAACCACCTCGGGGACCTCGCGCGATAATACGATGCGGAAGCCTTTCTCTGAGATGTCCCAGCCCATCACATCTTCAGTATCGGGATAAAACACCGAGCCGGTGGCGAGAATCTCGGGGCCGCAGCGCGCGCCTTCGGGACGCTTCACTTCGGCTCCGGCCACCGCGACCGCGGCGGCGCCATCTCCGAACAAGCCTGAAGAAACCATGTTCGCCAGCGAAATGTCTTCACGCTGAAGGGTCAGCGAGCACAATTCAACCGACAGCAGCACCGCCACCTGATCCGGATACGCCCGCACATAATCCGCCGCACGCGCCACGCCCGCCGCGCCCGCCACGCACCCGAGTCCGAATATCGGAGTCCGCCGCAGATTCGTCGGCAGCTTCATGCGATTGATCAGCCGCGCATCGATCGAAGGGCTGGCGATGCCTGTCACCGAAACGAAGAACAGCGCTCCGATTTGCGAAAGGTCGAGGCCAGCCCGCGCCATCGCGCAATGAATGGCGCGCTCTCCTAGCTCCTGCGCCGCGTCAATCCACACCCGGTTGCATTCGCCGAAGGTCTGCAAATCATAGTAGCGGTCGAGCGGCAGGACCAAGTGACGGCCGTCCACACCCGCGTGCGCGTGCAACTGATCGAGCATCCGAGGATTCTCGATTTTGCCGCGCCAGTATTCGCGCAGCGCCGCGAGGAGGACTGCTTGAGGATAGTAATGCTTTGGAAAGGCGCTCGCCGCGCCTGCGATCCGCATAGTATGTTCTATTAGACGACAAACGCAGGGCAAAAAACTCAGGCTCGCTTTTAGGACGCGGGTGGTCGCGGACTGGTTGCTTCCTGTCGCATCGCGCCTTCAATGTCCGGCAGGAATATCGCCAGCAACCCAAGAAGCGGCATGAAAGAGCATGCTCGATACACAAAGCCGATGCCGGTGTGATCCGCCAGCTGTCCCAGGAGTGCCGCTGCAATGCCCGCGGTGCCGAATGCGAGGCCGAAAAACAAGCCAGATATCATGCCGAGTTTGCCCGGAAGCAGTTCCTGCGCATACACCACTATCGCCGGAAATGCCGACGCCAGAATCGTGCCGATGATCGCGCTGAAGATCGCCGTCCACAACAGGTTCAGGTAGGGAAGCGCAAGCGTGAACGGAAGCACGCCAAGTATCGAACTCCAAATCACGTACTTCCGGCCTATCCGGTCGCCAATCGGTCCGCCCAGGATGGTTCCCAGCGCCACCGCGCCCAAGAATACGAACAAGTATACCTGTGCGCTCTGCACGGGCACGTGAAATTTGCTGATTAGGTAGAACGTGTAATAACTACCCAGGCTCGCCATGTAAACGAATTTTGAGAAAACCAGCGCCACCAGAATCGCGATGGCCCACTTCACTTTTTTCGACGGCAGGCTATGATCCCCATGATCGCTCGTCCGCTTGGGTGCATTCGCGCGCGCGGCCCGATACTGCTTCGCCCACACTCCTACCTTGCCCAGCAGCGCCATTCCGAGAAGCGCCGCCAAGGAAAACCACGCAAGGCTGGCCTGTCCGTGTGGCAGCACGATAAACGCCGCCAGCAGTGGACCGGCCGCAGAGCCCGCGTTGCCGCCGACCTGAAAAATCGATTGCGCGAAGCCATGCTGCCCGCCTGAGGCCATCCGCGCCACGCGCGACGACTCCGGATGAAACACCGCCGACCCGATACCGACCATCGCCGCCGCCGCCAGAATCAGGGGAAACGAGGAGGCGGTCGACAACATCACCAGGCCCACTAGCGTGAAAGCCATGCCGATGGTAAGCGAGAACGGCTGGGGCCGCTTATCGGTGAACGTTCCTACCACTGGCTGCAGCACCGAAGCCGTAAGCTGGTTCGTAAAAGTGATCAGACCCACCTGGCCGAAACTTAGATGAAAGTCGCCCTTGAGTATGGGGTA
>JANXXL010000412.1 GCA_025350625.1 Bryobacterales bacterium
GCGAGGATCGGCATGCGGTAGTCGAACTGGGAGAGGAATCCGGAGATGGCAGGGCCGATGAGGAATCCGAGTCCGAAGGCAATGCCGATCACGCCGAACGATTTCGCGCGCTCTTCCGGCTTGGTTACATCCGAGATGTAGGCTTGCGCGAGCGACAGGTTGCCCGCGGTCGCGCCGTCGATGATTCGTCCCAGGAACACGACCCACAGCGTCCCCGCCATCGCCGTGATCAGGAACCCGATCAGGGTGCCGATCTGGCTGACGATCAAAAGCGGCTTGCGCCCGACGTGGTCCGACATGCGGCCCAACAGCGGCCCGGAGAACAACTGGCATAGAGCGTAGACACCCACCAGCCAGCCGACCTGGGTGGGGCTCGCGCCGAGCTTCTCCGCATAGAACGGCAGCAGCGGGATCATGATCGTCAGTCCGAGGACATCCACGGCGACAATTAGAAAGATGGGGAGAAGGGGAGACTTACGCAAACTCTTTTATCATCCCATGCTGGTTGCCGGGGCCAGATGGTATGATCCAACGCATGAATGACCGCGAAAAACTTTGCTCGACTTGGGCCGCCGCCCTGGCGTTGCTGGCCAGCCCGCTGGCGGCGCAAACAGCAGCGCCCGTCCCGTTGGTTCTGCAAAATTATAAACCGGTAACGGCGGAGCGCCTGGTCAAGCCCGAAGACGGCGATTGGATGATGGTCCGCCGCAGCTATGACGGTTGGGGCTATAGCCCGTTGGCCCAGATTACGCCACGCAACGTCCAGCGGCTGCAGCCGGTGTGGGTGTTTTCAACCGGTATGAACAGCGGTCATGAGGCCGCGCCGATTGTCAACAACGGCGTGATGTTCGTCGCCACCCCCGGCAGCCAGGTGATCGCTATCGATGCCGCGACTGGCGGTCTTCTATGGCGCTATCGCAGGCAGGTCCCGGAGGGCGCCATCCTGCCGCACCCGACCAGCCGCGGCGTTGCCCTATTCGGAGACAAGGTATTTATGGCGGCAGGCGATGCCACGCTGGTCGCCATCGACGCCAAGACCGGCAAAGAAGCCTGGTCCGCGAGCGTGGCAGACAACAAGAGCGGCTATTACATGACTCTGGCGCCGCTGGTGGTCAACGGCACGGTAATGGTGGGCGCATCGGGCGGCGAATTAGGCATCCGCGGTTTCATCGCGGCCTTTCAAGCGGAGACCGGTGAGGAGCTATGGAGGACTTACACCGTTCCAGCCCCCGGCGAACCCGGCAGCGAGACGTGGCCCAAAGGCGAGCAGTGGAAAAACGGCGGCGGATCCATTTGGGTAACGGGGAATTACGACCCCGATACCAACCTCGCGTACTGGGGCGTCGGCAATGGCGGGCCGTGGATGGGCGATCAGCGCCCCGGCGATAACCTATATACGTCATCGACCCTCGCCATCGACGTGGCCACCGGAAAAATCAAGGGCTATCACCAGTACGATCCGAACGAATCCTGGGACTGGGACGAAGTGTCGCCGCCGATTCTGGTCGACTACCAGCGCAACGGAAAAACGGTGAAAGGCTTGATCGACGTGGCCCGCGACGGATATCTGTGGTTCCTCGAACGCTCCAGCGGCGAGATCCGCTTCGTCGAAGGCACCCCCTTCGTGCGGCAGAACGTATATAAGAGTCTGGACCCGAAAACCGGACGCCCCGACGTCGATCCCGAGCGCAAACCGGGCACGGGCAGGGCCGCGTCGTTCTGCCCGTCGCTCTGGGGCGGAAAGAACTGGCCCCCGATTGCTTTCAGTCCCAAGACCCGCATGATCTATATCCCGGCGAATGAAAATCTCTGCATGACCAGCACCGGCGAGCAGGTGGAGTACATGCCCGGCGGCCGCTACGTCGGAGCGAGCACCCAGTTGTCGCTCTTCCCAGGAGCCGACCATATCGGTGAAGTGCAGGCGTGGAATGTCGACACCGGCAAGCGCGTGTGGACCCACAAATATGCGGATTCGCAGAACTGGGGACCGATGCTCGCGACGGCAGGCGGGCTGGTATTCAGCGGAGGCACGAACGACCGCATGTTCCACGCCTTCGATGCGTCGACCGGTAAGCTTCTGTGGGAGTTCCCCACCAACTCCGGCATCACCGGACAGCCGGTATCATTCATGGTGGCCGGCAAACAGTACATCGCAGTGCAGTCCGGCTGGGGCGTCGATGCGCGCGGAATGCAGGCCCGGCTAAACGTGATCGCTCCCGGCAAATTTCCAGAGGTTCCCGAGGGAGGGGCAATCTGGGTATTCGCGGTCAAATAAAGCGGCGCATCGCCTAGTTGTTTCAACAAGTTAAGCTAAAGTATATTGACAAATACGCGTTGTAATGTGATTCTGTGTATGGAATTGCCCGCTGACCGAACTGTGGCCTTTATGGTCTGCGTTCCAATTGGATAGGTCAGCGGGACATCTTTTCCACAATCACGACTGAGGCCACAACTGAACGATCTTCTCGTGCCTCTTTACTAGCGCACGAAAGGCATCGTTATGCCCGGTGAAACTCCTGCCCACGGCCCCGCAAATCATATCAGCCAACTGCACCAGATTGTTAGTGTGGGAGGCTTCCATCGTCACTTTCCGCAGGCGACAGTTTCCTTCGGCATCGACCATGTTTGCCGTTAGGCTTCGTTCAAGTCGTTTCTTAAACTCACGGTCACCGTTTTTGTCAATGATGACCTTCGCATTTTCTAGGTGAAGCTTCAAATGGTCGCAAGCGAGTGTAACAGCAAACTCATAAAGCTCCTTCGGATTCGTGAAGCGATTACCGTACAGCTTTCTTTTCTCTAAAACGAAGCCAGCATACCTGAAGTCCTCTTGGCTCACCGTCTCTAGGAACGCTCTCCTGATCCTGTCGGAACAGTGTGAAAAATGGAACTCGTAAGTGCGCGGCTTCTTTAGTTGATATCTAAGACCGTCGATGCTTCTATCGCAGGCGTCCGCTGCCATACCATCGCGGAAGAGTACGGCTATGCACGTAAAGAACTCCGATGATCCTTTGTCGAACTTAAGGCCGCAATCTCCGGATTCATCGATGAGCACCAACATGGGCTGTCGCTGCTAACGCTATTCCCGCACCACCTCAAATCCAAAACGCCACGAGCAACGTAGAGCTAGGTGAAAGCGAGACTCCGCGGGAGAATCCCAGGACCTACCTATGAAATTCAGACCAACTCTACTGCTTCCACCCTTGGCGATGCTATCGATTTTTGTGGCACCGCCCGCCCAGCTCTTCGCCTCCAGCCACCGCGAAGCGCCCATTACCGCTCTCGATCAGAAAGCCGACATCACCGACTGGTACGCTTTCGTGAGCCCGGAGCACCCCGATCATGTGGTCATGATCCTGAACGTCGACCCGTTTTTAGAACCGTCCAACGGGCCCAACTACTTTCCCTTCGACCCCAATGTTCTCTATGAGATGAAAGTAGATAACAACCACGACGGCAAAGAAGACATTACCTTTCAGTTCCGTTTCAAAACCGAAATCCGCCTGCCTGGAGTCTTCACCGGTTTCGTTGGCGGAATCGCCGGCATTCCGCCCATCACAGCCCTCGATGGCAACGGCTCCCAAGGCTTGAGCCTTCGCCAAACCTACACCGTGACGATGGTGACCAAGCATGGCACGCAGCAGATCGGGGCAGGACAGACATTGTTTGCCGTCCCCAGCAATGTGGGGCCTAGGACCATGCCCAACTACAACGCCTTGCGCGCGCAAGGGATCTATAACCTGCCGAACGGCGTCAGCGTATTCGCAGGAACGGTCGCCGATCCCTTCTTTATAGATTTGGGCGCAGCATTCGATTCGCTAAACTTTCGCTCGGCAGTCGGCGGCGGCGTACTCACCGCAAATGTGGATGCCGACGACCACCATAATTACGCTCCGAACGCTCTCGCGGGCTTCAACGTGAACAGCATTGTTTTGGAAGTTCCTACTTCCATGCTGACCGTCGACGGCCACATGCATCCCTCGAGCGATAAGAACGCCGTTATTGGAACTTATGGAAGCACCTCGCGTGCAAAAGTAAAGGTTCTACGCGACAGCGAGGGCGATGACGATGAGAAGGGCGGAGGGTCCGGCAAATGGGCGCAGGTGCAGCGCGAGGGCAACTCGCTAATCAATGAACTGATCATCGGCACCGGCTCCAAGGACCGCTTCAGCATGGACGACCCGAAGAACGACAGCCAGTTCGCGAGCTTCTTTCTGAATCCTCTGCTGGCCCAAATCTTCGCGTCGCTCGGAATTCCGGTGCCTCCGGCGCCGCGCACGGATTTGTTGCCGCTGGTGCAATACAAAGCCCCGATTTGTCCCGGTTGCACCGCGGACGATGCCGGCCCTATCGCCGATTTAATGCGGCTGAATACCGGCGTCGCTCCCACGCCTTTCGCGTCAGCGAAGCGGCTGGGTTTGCTGGCAGGAGACGCCTCCGGATACCCCAACGGCCGCCGGCCTCTCGACGACGTCGTCGATATTTCGGCGCGTGCGGTGGGCGGTGCGCTGGCCGGCCCGCAGTACAACACGCGGATTGGCGATGGTGTGAATACCGCGGCCACGCCACTTCCCGACACGTTTCCGTTCGAGGCTCCGGCCTATAGCGGGCGCGATAGCTCCCATAATGCCGGTCCGGGGCAACCCGGATGCCCGCCGCAGCCCGGCGCCATCTGTGCGACGAACTAAGTGAGTGAAATGAGGAACCCCATGAACTATCGAGCCGGCGTATTGTGCGCTCTCAGTGTTCTGGCCTCCGCAGCGGTCTGTGCCCAAACGGCGCAGACCGCCACCGCGCGGACGCCAGCCGAAATCAGTATTCAGAAAGCCCAGGAACAGATTGCGAAACAACCCGATCATGTTCCCTACTACAGCGGTTTGGCGATGGCGTATGCGCGGCGTGCCCGCGAGACATCCGACGTCGCCTATTACACGAAAGCGGAAGAGACCCTCGATCAAGCTTTCAAAGTCGACCCCGCCAATTTTGAAGCGTTAAAGGTCAGGACCTGGTTGCTGCTAGGCCGCCACGAATTCGCGAAGGCTCTCGAAGCCGCGACAGTCCTGAACAAACGCGCCCCCGACGACATTACTGTCTACGGGTATCTGGCAGACGCCAACGCCGAGCTAGGAAACTACAACGAAGCCGTCAAAGCCGCGCAGTGGATGCTGAATCTTCGGCCCGGCAATATCGCCGGTCTCACCCGCGCCGCGTATCTGCGCGAATTGCACGGCGATCTCTCGGGCGCCATGGACCTGATGCATATGGCCTACGACGCGACACCGTTCCAGGAAGCCGAAGACCGCGCGTGGCTGCTGACTCAGATCGCGCACCTTGAACTGCTATCCGGCAATCTGCCCCAAGCCGAACTGTATGCCACGGGCGCGCTGGGCCTGTTTGCCGATTACCACTACGCGCTGGGAACGCTGGCGCAAGTGCGGCAGGCGCAGAATCGCCATGAAGAAGCCGTCGCACTGCTCGAGAAACGCTACGCCGCAGCGCCGCACGCCGAGAATCAGTTCGCACTGGCCGAGGCTCTCGACCGCGCCGGCCGCAAAGAGGACGCTGCGAAAGCCTTCGCCGGGTTCGAGCAAAAAGCGCTGCTCGAAGCGAACATCACCGACAACGCCAATCATGAATTGATCGCCTATTACGTCAACTATGCCCGGCAGCCGGCAAAGGCGCTGGAAATCGCCCGCCAAGAATTGGCGCGCCGGCGCGATGCCTTCACTCTCGATGCCTACGCCTGGTCGCTCGCCGCCAGCGGAGACTACGCACAGGCCAACGTCGAAATGCAAAAGGCGCTTGCGTTCGGCGTGAAAGATCCGAAAGTTCTGCGGCACGCGAGCGAGATCGCTCAACATCTGTCGCAGACCGTTGCAGCGCGTTGAGGCGAACCAACCGGGGCCGGTTCGCCGGTCCCGGATACTCGTTAGTGACCGGTTTCCTTGTAGGTGCCCTTATTCTTCGAAGTCTCGATCAGCGTGGGGTAAAACTGCACGAAGGTGGTATCGGTAGCGCCGTTCTGCTGGTGGCAGGAGTAGCAATCGGCCGTCTTAGGAAATATTTTCCCCTTGTCCGCGCCATTCTGGAATCCATAGAACGCCCAGCCGCCCCGCGCCGAATCCTTCACATGCGCCTCGATGGCACGCACGGTGGTTTGCACGCGCCCGTCTTTGTTAATCGACACACGGCTCTCCGATAGCCGGATCTCCAATAGCATTACGGTGTGGTCCGGCCAAGTCCCGGTCTTCAAAAACTGGCGGTAAGCTTCCGGGTTGACGAACACGTTCTCGAAGGCCGGGTTCTGTGAAGCGCTGCCGGAGTACGTCATGCCGATGCCCGACGACAAGAAAATCCACTCCCGGTAATCGGGTGGAAGAACCAGTTCGTCCTCTTTGGTGTATTGCTGCGCCACCGCGGTAGAGGCCAGCCAGCACAGTGTGAAAATGATGGATTTTCTCATTTGGAGCCGATGTTAACATACTGCTCTGCCGATGGGCGGGCGTCGTCACCGCTCGTGTGCTAAAGTGCAGAATCATGGCTAGCCGCAGCGTAAATAAAGTGCTTTTGATCGGGCATCTCGGGCGTGACGCCGAGACCGCCTATACCGCCTCGCAGGTGGCGGTGACCAAGTTTTCGGTGGCGACCAACCGGCGCTGGAAGGACCAGGCCACCGGCGAATGGAAGGAAGAAACCGACTGGACCAGAGTGGTCCTGTGGCGCGGTGAAAACGTCGCGCCGTATCTGGTTAAGGGAACGCAGGTTTACGTCGAAGGCAGGCTGCAAACGCGCAGCTATGACGATAAAGACGGCAAGAAGGTGTGGGCAACCGATGTGGTGGCCGACGAGGTGATCCTGCTGGGCGGCCGCGGCCAAGCCGGCGGAGGCGGCGCAGGCGCCGGAGCGGACGAAGGCTTCTCGCAGGAACCACCGGCTTCTGGAATGCGCAGCGCCCCGCGGTCGCGTCCGGCCGCTGCTCCGCAAGCGGCTGCCGCGATGAATGAAGGAATCACCGACGACGACGTTCCGTTTTAAAGCCAGAGACTCATTCGCTCTTTGAGTGGACTCGATAAGGTGCGCACGGATCGCGTAAAGACCGGGCTATTGCGTGCTGATTTACCGGGCATTCCGGTCTGGCGCCAAGCGCCAGAGTCGTGAAGCAATCGATTAAGCGGACCTCACATTACCGCGAGAGAGAAGCATGAAGTAACATGAGCCAGCCGTGTTCGTGTTTATCCACGATCCTCTGGATTAGAACCTCCGCATCCTCGGCAACCTGGCGAATCCGGTTTGCATTTGCCTGTATATAGCCATCTTCATTGAGCATCTCGGGCATATGGGCTCGAACACATTCCTGTTTTTCTGATAATCCGCTCGAGTCGAAGACCGGCCTCTTCGGGTGAACAAGTAAATTACGGGCCTCGCGCGCGGCTTCCAATCGTCCCCCGGACATATCAAAGGCATCAATCTTCTTCAAGTCTAGTTTTTCGCCGTTTGGCCACTTTAGGAGATCAGCGATGAGTGAGCGCGGATCGTCCTTGTCGGCTTCAAGAGGAAGGTACTTGGCCATATCATCAATCTCCCAAGCAATCTTAGTAAACCGACAGGCAATAACATCCATCAAACCTGTAAAGACCAAGTTGTAAGCAAACTGACTTTGCCGACCCGCAATTAATTCGATTTCCTCGAGTTCCTCGCCATAACGCTCTGAACTGAAGTTCCCGCCTGCTCGTTGATTGATTTCGGCGATCTGTCGTTCCTCCCAGCTTTTGATGCCATTGATATTGACTTCCAAGCTCATCAACACCAGCATGTGAACCTCTTCATTGAATTCCCGTGTATGATTTCGGAAATCGTATAGTAAGCGAGTCAGCCCCGTTGGATCGAGTTCGTCGATTATCGTCCAGGCGGGGTCAATAGGGTTTTGGTTGTTCATGACGCTCCAGTTTATCGTGAACATTTCCGATCCAGGCAAGTTCGCGCGACGCGTCCAATCGGTTAGCGACCTCGGTTCTTTGTTGGACTTCAAAGTTTCCTGGGTCACGTTAGTGCTGGCTCACGCTCAGTACATTCCCGTCCGGGTCCTTGAACCACGCCACTTTTGCCCCGCTGGGTGCGCTCCAGATACCGATTTTGTCCTGCTCCATCCAGGGATAGCGCTCGAACTGAACTCCGGCGGTGGCGAGTCCGCGCACAGTCGCTGCGATGTCGTCCACGTCCCACCCCAGGACGGTGTAGGGAGCCAACACCACCTCGCCCACAATTGCCACGCGCAGCATGGTGCCATGCGCGTCGAATACCACCGCGAACTCGTCTTCGGAAATCAGCGGCAGCCCCAGTACGCCGCCATAAAAAGCTTTGGCGCGCGAGGCGTCGCTAGTGGCCACGAACGCAACGATTGGAAATTTGGCAAGCATGTTGACGGACACCGCCCGAGTCCTGGGTGCCATTATAAATAAACCACACGAGTCCCCAAATAGCGGCGTGGTACTTTTTAGACTTGGATAATTACTTCGGCAATTCCTCGGTGGCGGCAACTCTCTCGGAAATGGCCGCGAGCGGGCGGATTCCGCAGACGCTGCTGCTATCCGGGCCGGAAGGCGTCGGCAAAGCCACGCTGGCGCGGCGGTTTGCGTCGCTGCTGGTGGGCGCTGCGGCTCCGCGTGATGCGGCGAAAATCGAGCAAGATGACCTGAGCCTCGAAGCCAACCTCGAAATCATGGCCGACCGTGAAAAGTGGCCGTCCGACAAACGCAACGAGGACCCGCTGTTTTTTGCCTCCCATCCGGATGTATTAACCTTCGCCCCCGACGGCCCTCTTCGCCAAATCACCATCCAGCAGATGCGGCTGCTCAAGGACCGCGCGTCGCTGAAGCCCTTGAAGGGTTCCTGGCGCGTGTTCCTGATCGACGATATCGACCGCGCGAATGAGCAGGCGGCCAATTCTCTGCTCAAGACTCTGGAAGAACCGCCGCCGCACCTGATCCTGATCATGACCGCTCGGAATCCTTATGATTTGCTGGCCACCATCCGCTCACGCGCCGTTCCGTTCGGCTTGCCGAGGCTGACAGAGGAGGAAATGCGCACTTTCGCGGCAGCCCGCCAGCTCGATCACGCCGAACGCCGGCTGCGGCTAGCGGAAGGTTCGCCTGGGATTGCGATTTCGCTCGATCTCGAGACCTACGACCGGCGGCGCGACGCCATGCTCGCTCTGCTGCGGGTCGCGAGCGGCCTGGAACCTTTTGGAACCTGGCTGAAACATTCCGACTCCATCGCAGCTCGGCGCACGGAGAAATTGGATTCCTATCTGGATGTGCTTTACGTCCTGCTCGAAGATGTCCTCCGCCTTTCGCACGGCATTACCCCGTTGCGCAACGAGGATGTGCGGAGTCAACTGGAGCCATTGGCCCAACGCGTATCGTTCGACTGGCTGCGCACCGCAGTGGGCCGAGTGGACCAGTTAGTCCAACTGCTGCGCCGTAATATCCAGAAGTCCATCGCACTCGATGCTTTTGCCACCGAAATGCGGAGTGGCTTCTGACCGTGCGCTGTGCTATCAAAGTATCTAAGCAGTACCGATCCCCGTCACAATCGCTAAGGAGCGCTCCCATGGAGCCCGCGAATCGCAAATTAATCCGTCCCTCATTTACTGAAGCTAAAGCCGAAGCCAAAGGCCAACGGCCGCCGCAGCCCCGGGGCGGTCCCAAACGAACCTCGCCGCCGGAACAGACCAACGCCGAGAATTTTTACTACTTGAAACAGATGCAGTCGAAGACTTCAATGTCTATCGTGCTTCGCGACGGAGAAATACTGAAGGGCGTCATCGAATGGTATGACAAGGACTGTCTGAAAGTGAACCGGGAAGGCGCGCCGAATCTGCTGGTGTTCAAATCCAACATCAAGTACATGCATAAGGCGTAGGTTGCACATTTGACCTTATAGGTCCAGCCTTAGCAAGTGTCACTGCGCTCAAAAAAAGCGGCACCACGTGCACTGCTCGCGCTGATCCCGCTTCTGTGGACCCAGAGTATCGCCCAAACCCCCGCCGCCCCCGCGACAGCGTCCGCTCCGATTCAGTTGGGCGACGTTACTTTTACAGGAAGTCTCAGAGCCCGATTTTATAGCTGGGACTGGTTTCAGCCGTCGTCAGGCGAGAACCTTTACGCTTACTCCGGGAATCTTCTACGGCTTGGCATTTCTCAAAACCGGAAACGCTGGGACTGGCACGCTGAATTCGGCATCCCGTTTCTGCTCGCACTCCCGGCCGACGCGACCGGCACCGGGCCCCAGCAAGGCGCTCTGGGGTTCGGTGCAAACTACTTCACCGCCAATGGAAATGCGCGGAACACCGCGATGATCTTCCCCAAACAATTGTATGTCCGGTTGAACCGCTTGGCTGGGGACCCGCGGCAGTCTCTGCAGATTGGACGATTCGAATTTCTCGACGGAAGCGAAATCAACCCTCGGGACCCGACTCTTTCTGCAGTCAAGCGCGACCGCATCAATGCGCGGCTCATCGGCGTTTTTGGATTCACCGACGTTGGCCGGAGCTTTGACGGCCTGCATTATACGTATGCAACATCCTCCAGCAACTTCACGATCATCACGGCTGTACCGACGCGTGGAGTGTTCCAGGTGGATGGTTGGGGGTGGAATAAAGTCGCCTTCGGCTACGCATCCTATACGCGCTCAGCGAGTAAGGGACGTCACTCCTCCGACTCCCGTCTGTTTCTGATCGAATACGACGACTGGAGGCACGTCTTAAAAACCGACAATCGTCCGCTCGCACAGCGTAGATTGGATTCGAACAATATTCGCCTCGAAACCGTGGGAGGGCACACAGTTCACTCCATCGATACCGCTGCCGGGACTTTCGATGTGCTGCTCTGGGGCGCCGTGCAGTCAGGCCGTTGGGGAATGCAGCGCCACCGTGCCGGCGCTTTCGACGTGGAGGCCGGCATCCAGCCGAAGATTCTGCCTAAGCTGAAACCGTGGTTGCGCGGCGGTTACTACTGGGGTTCGGGCGATAGCAATCCTAACGACAATACTCACGGCACCTTCTTCCAGGTTTTGCCCACTCCGCGACCCTTCGCCCGGTTCCCGTTCTTCAACATGATGAACAACGAGGACGCTTTCGGCATGCTGACCCTCCGGCCACACGACAAGCTGACGGTTTCAAGCGAATTCCATTCTTTGCGGCTGGCCGAGGCGAGCGATGCCTGGTATATCGGTGGCGGCGTTTATCAGCCCTGGACATTCGGCTATTCAGCTCGCTCGGCCGTGGGTACGCGGTCGCTCGCGAATCTGTATGACACCAGCGTGGAATTCCGCGCCAACCGCAACCTGACCCTGACCGGCTATTTTGGCTATGCCCAGGGCCTTTCGGTTATCGCACAAATCTATCCGCGCGGAAGCGCCGCTCGCCTGGGGTATATCGAAGCTCTTTGGCGCTTCTGAAGCCTGCTACTATAGCGAAGAAAGGGCGAAGAATGAACCTTACTTTGGGATTTCCCGACCCGCCGGAGTTGCTGGGAAACGATCTCGCGGAAAAAAACGATCGCATTCTAGCGCGGCGCACCGGGCTCGCCGGCGCCATCGCTCGATTCGAAGAATGGATGGCGGATCCCGAGTCGCCGGTGCGCGCCATTCGCAGACAACCCGCGACCCCGGGAGTCTTCGCCGAATTCCCCGCAGCGCTGGCACCGGCGCTCAAGCAATCGCTCGTTTCGCGCGGCATTCGCCAGCTCTATTCGCACCAGGCGGAGGCGTTTGAACACGCGGCGGGCGGGCGCAACGTGGTGGTGGTCACGCCCACTGCCTCCGGCAAGACATTGTGTTACAACCTGCCGGTCTTGCAGTGCTTGATGGCCGATCCCGCCGCGCGGGCCCTGTACCTGTTCCCCACCAAAGCATTGGCCGAGGATCAGCTCGCCGAGTTTCAGAGTGCAGTGGATGCGATGGGTTCGGAACTGCGCGCCTTCACCTACGATGGCGACACGCCGCAAGACGCACGCCGCGCGATTCGCGAACGGGCCAACGTGGTGTTGACGAATCCCGATATGCTGCACGCAGGCATTCTGCCGCACCACACCAAGTGGGCCAAGGCGTTTGAGAACCTGCGCTACATCGTGATCGACGAACTGCATTCGTATCGCGGCGTGTACGGCAGTCATCTAGCCAACGTGCTGCGGCGATTGAAGCGGGTGTGCGAATTCTACGGCTCGTCTCCGCAATTCATTTGTTGCTCGGCGACCATCGCGAATCCCCGGGAACTGGCCCAGGCGCTCACCGGACTAGAGTTCGAGCTGGTAGCGGAAAACGGCGCGCCTTCGGGCGAAAAGTATGTGGTGTTTTACAATCCGCCGGTAGTGAATAAAGCGTTGGGCATCCGGCGCGGGTATTTAAACGAGACCCGGCGCATAGCCCGCGAACTGCTGGAGCGCGGCCAGCAGACGCTGGTCTTCGCCAACTCGCGGCTGGCTACGGAAATCCTGCTGACCTATTTGAAGGACGATCGCCGTGGCGGTTTATCTGAAAGTGTCCGCGGGTATCGAGGCGGCTACTTGCCCAAGGAAAGGCGCGAGATTGAGCGCAAACTGCGCGAGGGCGAAATTCGTGCGGTCGTCGCCACCAATGCGCTCGAATTGGGGATCGATATCGGCTCGCTCGACGCTGTCGTAATGGCGGGATATCCCGGAACCATCGCCTCCACCTGGCAGCGCGCGGGACGTGCCGGGCGCAGACAAACTACAGCTTTAGCAGTGCTGGTAGCGTCGAGCGCGCCGCTCGATCAGTACATCATTGAACATCCTGAGTATTTCTTCGAGCGGCCGGCGGAGCACGCTTTTATCAATCCCGATAATCTGGAGATCCTGCTCAATCACATGAAGTGCGCGGCGTTCGAGCTGCCGGTGCGCGACGGCGAAAAATTCGGCACGCACGATGTCGGCGAGATGTGCCAGTTTCTGGCGGATCTGAAGCTCCTGCATCATTCGGGAGGAGCGTCGAACGGGGCCTGGCATTGGACCTCGGATACCTACCCGGCCGATACGGTCAGCCTGCGCAGTATTTCGAGCGATAACTTCGTAGTGGTGGACGTCACCGGCGACCATCGGGTGATCGGAGAAGTAGCCTTCACCGCGGCGCTCACCACCTTGCACGAGAAAGCGATTTATTTGCACGAGGCGCGGCAGTATCAAGTGGAACGCTTCGATTATGACGGCCGCAAAGCTTACGTGCGGCATGTGGATTCGGATTATTTCACCGACGCAATCGACTACACACAGGTGAAGGAACTCGAACAGTTCGAGTCCGCGGGTGTCAACGGGGCCAGCGCGGCTTATGGTGACGTCCGGCTCAACCGGCAGATTGTCGGCTTCAAGAAAATCAAGTTTTATACCATGGAGAACGTGGGCGCGGGCAACCTTTCTATGCCCGAGCAGGAGATGCACACCACCGCGTTCTGGCTGCACTTCCCGGGGACCTTCCTGGCGCGCTTCGCCGCTTTGACACCGACCGAGAAGCAAAGCGGATTGGTAGCGCTGGGTGCGCTCCTGCGCACGGTGGGAGCTCTGCGAGTAATGTGCGATCCGCGCGACCTCGGCGTGTCGATTACCGAGGCCATCGCGGGCAGTCTCCAGACCTTCGAGCCTAATCTGTATCTATACGACAACTATCCGGGCGGCATCGGGCAAAGCGCGCCGCTGTTCAAGATGACCAGGGCGCTTCTCGAAGGCGCGGCAGCGCTCCTGCGAGGTTGTCCGTGCGAGACGGGTTGCCCCAGTTGCGTGGGCCCCATCGGCGAGGTCGGCGAGAAGGGCAAAGAAACGGCAGACCGGATTCTCGCCGAATTGCTGGCCTGAGTGCAGCCCCCGATATCACCTCGCCCACGAAAAGCCCACTCCCGTGCTGTACAGGAAGTCACTCTTCTTGCGGCCCGGAACCGGATCGCTCAGATAGCGCTCGCTCAGCCCGATATTCCAATTGAGCCATTTAGTTAGTTGGGTGGTCGCGCCCAGATCTGCATTCATGCGGTACTCGCCGGTATTGGAAAGATTGTTGAACATACGGAAGCCTTCTACCAGGCTGGTTCGGGCGTTGAGCTTGTAGTTGAAGTCATTGCCCCAATAGAATTCAGCCGAATTCCGCGTAAAGGCTGCGCTCGACCCGGATGCGCCAAACGCTTCACGGTTCCAAGCGATGCCGCCTACAACGCTTAGCCGGCTGGCCTCGCGGGACCAGACCGTATAACCCGCGCCGCCGCCTATGACCACGCGCAGATCGAGCGACTGGAACTTGTCATATTCGTAATCGTTGAACGCGTTGGCGAATATCTTCTTCGTGAGGTTTCGATTGTAGGCCCACCCGCCGCGCACTGCCTCGGCTGTCTGCGAGTTCACGCCATTGATCGTTGCCGAGGAGCGAATCGAATTGAAGTAGGCTGTGGTGCGGGTAGTGTTCGAGGCGCGAACAAAGTTTATGGGCGTGGTGAGAGTGAAAGTCTGCGCGTTGCCCTTGGCGCCGGCGAGATTGAGGCCGCCGTTGACCGTCCAGAGGTCCAGTAGCCCGGGATGCAGAAATCTTTCGTAAATCTTCTGTTCCGAGTCGTTGCGGAGAGTCACCACATCTTTCGGATCCACGGTCTGCGCGCCGACCTGAATCTGCCCGTCCCGCGTTTCGATATTAGCCTTGAGGGTTTTCCCTGCGGCCAGAGAAACGTTGATCGGTTCATCGCTTTTCACAGCCGCGACGTCCGCCCACTTCAGCGTCACGGTGCCGAAGTTCTTGCTCTTGACAGTTACCGCGTCGCCGTCTTTCTTGATGATGTCGCCGGTGATCCGGTCGCCGTCTTTCATGGTGATCTGGTCCGCCGAAGCCGCTGAAGCGAACAGGATCGCGCAAGCCACCGATAGAATTTTCATTCCTTCAAGGTTACGCGAGCGGAGGCGCTACCGCACCCGGCGTTTCAGGAAAAAATACAACGGTACGCCGATAAGTACGATCACCAGGCCGGGCACGGTAGTAGACGTGCGATAGGCGAAGAGCAAGATCAGAATGACCGAAGCCCCGGCGATATAAAGCGCGGGCACGAAGGGATAGCCGAAGGCACGATAGGGGCGCTCCTCATCCGGACGGCGTTTGCGGAGCACGAAGACGGCGGCGATGGTGAGGATATAGAAAATGAGGGCGGCGGAGATCACATAATCCAGCAGGTTTCCATAAAGGTTTCCGAATTTGCCGGTTGCCGGATCGTAAGTGCGCGGCAGCACCAGAGCTGTGGTCCATGCCGCTTGCAAGACCAGCGCGATTCCCGGAACGCGGGCCCGGTTGAGTTTCTTCGCCGCGCGAAAAAACAAGTTGTCTTGTGCCATGGCGAAGAAAGCACGCGCGCCTGCCAGCACCATACCGTTGATGCAGCCAAAAGTCGAAATCATGATGGCGATGGCCATGATCTGCGCGCCGGCGCCTGGAAAAACCGCACCCACCATCGCAGTGGCCACCCGATCAAGTGGCGCAGCCTGCACTTTATCGAACGGCAGCACCACTAAGTAGGCTACGTTCGCCAGCAGGTACAGGCCAATCACAATCGCGGTCCCGAAGGCTAAGGACAGAGGCACGTTACGGCGTGGCGTGCGCACCTCGCCCGCGGTGAAAGTGATGTTATTCCAGGCGTCGGCGGAAAATAGCGAACCGGTTTGGGCGACGCACAACGCAACCAGCAGGCCGAACGCCGATTCCGGTGTCAGCCCCGGAGCGATGGGAGTAAAGCCGCGAGGCGTCCACGCATTGCCAAAGTTCCCCGCCACAGCTTCGCGATTCCATCCCAGAAAAATGCCCAGCCCGATCAAGCCGACCAGCGATCCGATCTTGGCGACCGTGAAGACGTTCTGCACGCTCTTGCCGTACTGGATGCCCCGCGTATTGGTGTAGGTGAGGAACAGGATCACCAGGATGCCCACCAGTTGCGCCGTCGAAAGCGACAGCGCGTAGCCGCTCGAAATGTGAATCGGAGCGACCAGATAATTGCTCTCCGATATCGCCGGCAACAACACGCCGAGATAGCGCGCGAAAGCCACACCCACTGCCGCAATCGTGCCGGTCTGGATCACGCCGAATAAGGTCCAGCCATAGAGGAATCCCCATAAGGGCGAAAACGCCTCGCGCAGATACACGTACTGGCCGCCGGCGCGCGGCATCATCGCGGCCAGTTCCCCGTAGGAGAGCGCGGCGGTCAACGTCAGAATGCCGGTGATGATCCAGGAGACCAGCAGCCAACCGGGGCTGCCCACGTTGCGCGACATCTCGGCGGACACGATGAAGATGCCGGAGCCGATCATCGACCCGGCCACGAGCATCGTGGAGTCAAACAGTCCGAGACTGCGCGTGAGTTCGCTTTTCGCCGGTTGCATGAGCCTTTTGTCGAGTATAGCGGGTGCCTCGGGATAGCTCACCGCATGGCGGCGGGAGCGTCCGCCCCTGCCTTGCGCCAGTCCTTCAGCGCCGTGATGCGCCCTTGCCCTCGCGGAGGTTTTAACTCTCTAATCTGAAAGTCGGCTTGTTGACCGCGCACGCTGGCCAGCGCGTATCCGAAGAACCACCCGTCCTTGTACTGTTCTGTCCCGCGCAAATGCCCTCCGGAACTCACCATCGATAGGTAGGTCACGCCCTCCAGCACGACATCCAGCATCTGATGCAGGTGTCCGGCAATCACATACCGCACCCCATACTTCTTCGCTAACTGATGCAGCGGGAAACGAGGATTTTGAAACATCGCGTCAACTAGCCAGGATGGCTGGTGAAACACGATGAATTTCACAGACTGGTCCTGGTGGGCTTGTAAATCCTTCTCCAGAAAAACCAACTCGCCTGCGGGGAGTTGCTCTGACCGGCTGTTGTCCAATACCGTGACATGCGCCCCCAGGTAGTCGAAGCTATAGTGCGGAGGGTGCGCCGCATGTTTTCGAAACAGCGCTTCCGAGCGTGGCGACCAGATGTCGTGGTTTCCAGGAGCGAGAAACAGCGGGTAGCGGCGGTAGGGCGTCAGAATCTGTTCGAGATGAAGCCACTCGGCTTCGGCCCGGCCATCATCATACCCTTCGATGGAGTCCCCCACACTCACCACGAATGCCGGGTTTTCTGCGGCTGCCGCTTGCCATGCCTGCTCATAGACGCCGGGCTGCGCGTCGCCGGTGCGATCGCCAAAGACTACAAATTGAAACGAATCTTTCTGCGATGCGGCCCGATTGCCGAGCAGCCATATGCCGAGCGCTGACACAAGACAGGCGAAGCGCCAGTAGCGGGGAAATTTCATCTGGTGGGGCCGCCCTACTGCCGCTTGTTTTGAACCCAAACTTTGTGTACCCAGTTGCTGATTGGTTCGTGCTCCCAAAGAGCGCCCCAACATGCCGCAGCCACCAATACCACCCAGAGAATTTCCCAATCCCTGCGCCTGGCCTTACGAATCCGCGGCTTGGCCATAACCACTACGATTCCATCCATTGAGGGAAAATGCAATAGCTGATTGTCGACCATGGCTTAGGCCAACCGAATGTGGTGGTTTTGAGCCAGCGTGCAGTAAAGCAAACTGCTTAAAATGATTAACTTAGAGTTGGCCGCTGGAGTGCTATTTAGAGAGCTGACTTGGAGGTTGGCCATGAAGCCCACTAGGATTCCGTTTAAATTTGCTCTGTCCACAGTTCTCGCCGGCGTACTGACGCTAGTCAATCCCAGCGTCACTCTCGCGCAACATCGCGGGGGTGGCGGCGGTGGCGGAAACGGAGGTTCGGGCGGCGGCCGGAGTTTCTCAGGATCGCGAGGAAGCGGCGGCGGCGGCGGACAATCGTTCTCCGGTCAGCGTGGTTCCGGTGGAGGAGGATTCTCCGGCGGTCAATCCGGCGGTCAGTCTTTCTCGGGTCAACGCGGCTCGGGCGGACAGTCCTTCTCGGGTGGCCGCGGATTTTCGGGCGGAAGCGGCTTCTCCGGTGGCAGACAAGGTTTCTCTGGTGGCGGCGGATTCTCCAGTGGCAGGCAGGGATTCTCCGGCCAGCGCGGCTTCTCCGGAGGCCAAGGATTCCGGGGCGGCGATCGTGGCAATTTCCGCGGCGGTGATCACGATAATTTCCGTGGTGGCGATCGCGGATATTATCGCGGAGGCGGTTATTATGGCGGCCGCTCCTACGGATATGGGTATGGGTATTACCCGAGCTACGGCTACTACGGCGGTTATTATGGCGGATCTTATTGCAACCCCAATGGCTACTATGACCAGTGGGGCAATTGGTATCCAGATCCCAACTGCGGTAACGACCCTTACGCCTACGGATACGGCTACTAGCGGTCACTAAAGTCGAATTACAAATGAGCCGGTACCGCACCGGCTCATTTTTCGCATAGCCCTCCCAGCCAACGGACCTCTAAATGCTCGCTGCCCCGGTATGGAAACCATAAAAAAGTGCGCCCATCCAAGTTGCCAATGCCCTGCAAAAAAGGACAACGATTATTGCGGAACGTATTGCGAAGGAGAGGCTAAAACCTCCGATATCCTTTGTAATTGCGGACATGGCGACTGCCGGGATCAGGCATCCCGCTAGCGCCGCGGGTTGCTAAGGCATACCGCGAGTTGCGCAGCGGGTGGCTGCGATGGCGATTTTGACGTGACGGCAACATTTGCCGCATTTGGGCAGCAGATGCCCAGGTTGCGGGCGACGTTGCCAGGCGCGCAAATGGAGTATTCCGCTATTGAAGTCGTTGCGCGCTAACGGGCTCAAAGTGATGGCGGGACTACCAGCGCATCAGGAGGCTCCTCACATGGAGTCCGAGTCGCAGAAGCAATTGCCGACGGCTTTTCGCATAGAAACAGACAGTATGGGCGAAGTTCGGGTGCCCGCGGAAGCGCTCTACGGGGCGCAGACGCAACGGGCAGTCGAAAACTTCGCGGTGGGGCCGTATCGTTTTCAGCGGCCGCTCATACAGGCCTTGGGTCTGGTGAAATCCTGCGCCGCCCGAGTGAATGCGGAGCTGGGACTTTTGCCCCGGGAACTGGCAAGCGCCATCGAGCGGGCCGCCGACAGCATCGCGCAAGGCGAGCATTACCAGCAGTTCGTGGTTGACGTTTTTCAGACCGGCAGCGGCACCTCCACCAACATGAACGCCAACGAGGTCATCGCGCGCCTGGCCAATGCGCATCCCAACGATCACGTGAATCGCAGTCAGTCGAGCAACGACGTGATTCCCTCGGCCATTCATATTGCGGCTGCTATAGAGGTACGAAGCAAGCTGCTGCCGGCGCTGGAGCTGCTCGGCGCCGCTCTCGACAACCGAACTTCGGCGTTCTGGGACGTCCTGAAGATCGGGCGCACTCATTTGCAGGACGCGACTCCGATGCGGCTGGGACAGGAATTCAGCGGCTATGCCCAGCAGGTGAAATCCTCCGGCGAGCGGATTTCGGCGGCACTCGAGGGGATTTATGAACTGGCGCTGGGCGGAACCGCGGTGGGGACCGGCGTGAACGCGCCTCCCGGCTTTGCGGAGCGAACCATTGCCCTGATCGCGGAGCGCACCGGCTTGCCCTTTCGCGAAGCGCGCAATCACTTCGAGGCGCAGGCGGCCAAGGACGCAGTTTCTTTTCTCAGCGGAGCGCTCAAGACCTGCGCGGTTTCCCTGACCAAAATTGCGAACGACATTCGATGGCTGGGGTCGGGCCCGCGTGGCGGCCTCGGCGAGATCCGTCTGCCGGAGTTGCAGCCGGGATCGAGCATCATGCCCGGCAAAGTGAATCCCGTCATCCCGGAAAGTCTGCTGATGGTGTGCGCGCAGGTGATCGGCCACGATGCGGCGATTACCTGGGGCTGCGCCGCGGGTAACTTCGAATTGAATGTAATGATGCCGGCGATTGCTTACGATCTTCTCGATTCTATCGAGCTGCTGAGCGCCGGTATTCGCAACTTTGCGCTACGCTGCGTGAATGGAATCGAAGCCAATCGCGAGAAAGCGAGCGCGCTGGTAGAGCAGTCCTTGGCGATGGCCACCGCCCTGACTACCGAAATTGGCTACGATCGCGCGGCCGCGATTGCCAAGGAAGCTTTCGCCACCGGCCGAACTGTTCGTGAAATCGCGATCGAAAAAAGCGGGCTGACGGCGCAAAAAATCGCAGAGCTTCTGCGCTTCGACTGACCATACCTCGAAAGTCAACCTTGCCGGGTAAGAAGAGCCAGGGAAGCAACTGGTATTTTCCGCAGGAGCCGGCACATCGACATGTTAGAGTGAAGTTTCCGGGCAGTTAGCGAAAGCCATCGTAATGTTGGCAGGTTCGGGCGTTTAGCTCAGTTGGTTAGAGCACTTCGTTTACACCGAAGGGGTCCGGGGTTCGAATCCCTGAACGCCCACCAATCTCCACTTTTCTCCGGCCCGGACACAAAGGTAACAGCGCTTTTCTACGCGCTTTTCTACAGCTTGGGCTGGGCGGGGGCTGCCGAATCCAGGACCTGGGTAAACTCGGCTCCAAATAAAAAGATCATCGCCGAATAGTAGACCCAGACAATCACCACAACCAGCGATCCGGCCGCGCCATAGGCCGAACCGACGGCAGCCTTACCGAGGTAAAGCCCAATCAGAAATTTGCCCATAGTGAACAGCACGGCCGTCACCGTGGCGCCGATCCAAATGCTTCTCCACGCAATCTTCGTGGCCGGCACGAATCGGAACATGAGCGCGAACAACACCGCGACGCCGGCCAGGGACACCGCCAAATTGATGGTATTCAAGACGAAGCCAGGCAGGGGCAGAACGGCGGCGAAAAATTTGCTCAACGCGGCCAAGGCAACGCTAAGCAGCAACGAGACCAAGAGAAGAAACCCAACCGCCAGGACCAGCGTAAATGAAAAGACACGCTGCTTGATCGTGCTCCAAAAGCCGCCCTCGCTTTCGGGTTGCACGTCCCACATTCTATTCAAGGCCGACCGAAGCTCGCCGAATACACCAGAAGCTCCAAACAACAACGTGATCCCCCCGACGATAGATGCTATCGCGCTGGACGCGGGTTTTTGGCCATGTTCGATCATGTCCTTCACCGCTTGCGATCCCTGCTCGCCGATCATACCCCTGACTTGGTCGAGCAATTGGGTCTGGGCTGTGGAATTGCCGAAAATTAGCGAGACAATTGCGAGCGCTAGAACCACTAGCGGCGCGAGCGAAAGAATCGAGTAAAAAGCCAGCGCGGCGCCCAGGCGCGGTGCTTCGTGCCGGTTCCATTCCGCGGACGTACGGGTTAACATCGACCAAATAGTTGGGTAATTCATACCGATTTTTCTCGAGATTGCTTTGGGTTGAACGCAGGCCCGATCTTCGATCGCACTTTATCAGGCACGCGCCCCTCCAATTCGAAAGATGGTTTCGCGGGCTCTCGGGCCACACGATTTCCACTGCCGGTCCAGCACGGGATGTCACGGGAGTGCGACTGCATCCCAGTTCTGCTATAGTGGCTGACCGAAGGAATCCTCCCCCATGAAGGTTATAGTGCGCAGTTCCTCATTGCTGTTTTTCTTCATTAATCTATTGCTGGGACTTCCCGTCCATCGCAGGCTCAGATCCGTCGGCGTGAGTCATGCTGCGGGGCCGGTTGTCCGATAGGATGTCGGCCGGCAGCGCTTTTTGTGTTTCAGTGGTATAGAATGCGGGTACCGAATTCCTGCAAGCGGAGGTATAAGAATATGATGTCCATCCGAAAGACTTCGGTGACAGTATTGACTCTGGTTGCGTTTGGCGCGGGTTGGCTTGCGAAAACAACAGGGCAGGAAAAGCCGTCGCCCCCAGTGATCACCTACTTTAGTCATGAGAAAGTGGATGCATCGTTTGCCAAAGCAGTAGCGGCAGACGGCAGCCGGGTCCTCTTTTCGCGTAAGGACAGTCAAGGAAGGACCTTCACCGTCCATACCAATAGCCGGGGTAAAGCCGAGAAAGGGGATCTTCATTCGCACGAGGGCTGGACGGCGGTCGTGGTTGTGATGAGCGGAGCGGCGACTTTTGTTACGCCCGGCACTCCGGCGGCGGCCAAAGCTACGGCGCCCGATGAACTGGGAGGTCAATCCATCGGGAGCGGTGAATCACACCGCATCAGCAAAGGGGATGTGATTATTGTTCCTCCCGGCGTTTCCCATTCCTATAAAAACGTGGAAGAACCGTTCCACTACTTGGTGGTGCAGACGCCGCTCTAAGCGCTGCCGGTGCCAAGAAAGCCCCAATAAGAATAATACATGAGCACCCCCCAAGATCCGCCCTATCCGTTTCCCGCCTCACCGTTTCCCTTGCCTGATCCTAAGGAACCCGAGCCGGATGAAGAAAAACCGCCTACTCCGCCGCTCCCCTCGGTTGCATGAGCGGTTGGCAGTACGGGCTTATTCTTAGTGGCGGCGTGATGTCCGCGAAACTTAGAAGAGAAGCTTGAGTCCCAATTGCGCTTGACGGGGATCTCCGAGTCCGCTGGTGAGGGTACCGTCGAAGTTAAATAACAAATTGCCGTTTTGAGGCTGCTTCAGATTCTTGCTGTTGAACAGGTTGAAGGTATCGACGGCGCTTTCGAGCAGGAAGCGTTCACTCAGTTTCCAGCGCTTGGATACACGGAAGTCGAAAGATGTATATGCATTGTCTTTGCGGGCGGTATTGCGCGGCACCACCGTTCCGTTGGCGAGCAGGACAGAATGATTCGATCCGTCGATCGAAGTCGGCTGCGCAGAGTGAGCGCTGAACCGCGGGGACAACTCGATTCCCCAGGGGGCGAGGAAATAAGCGAAGGCATTCAAGCGATGGCGCTCGTCTCTTGCGGAATAGTTGTACTCAGGTTTGAAATTGTTGGCGACGCGATAGTAGAAGTTGAAGGGATCGCGCTCCTGATCGTCATCAGAATAGTCGGTCGAGAGCTGGTAATTCCATTGAAATTGGAATCGATGCGAGAGTTGCTTCGCCATGCCGATGGTCCATCCCCGGAACAACGATTTCGCGGAGGATTCGACAGTGGTAAGCTGCCCGACTCCGTTCTTACCGTCAGCCCCCAGGCCAGTTGACCAGGGCGACCCGAATACGGCATCATTTCTGTTCACAAACCGGGTGATGTGGACGCCTTTTGCATAGCTGAAGGCTGAATAAAGTTTGAGCGTCGATGTAAGCGCCTGCTCGACAGTAGCGGACCAAGCGTAGGTACGCGGGTTGCGATAACCTTTGTCGAAAACGAACACATCAGGATGGTCCGGAGTGGCTGAACCCGCATTGGGAATCAAGCTCGTATAGGCTGGCGGCGTAGGTCCAAACAGGGAAGCGCGAAAGATGCTCTGACCCACCGAGCCGTTCGTGCTTCGCGGGCTCGCCAGTTCCAGGCCTGGTGTTCGGGCATAGAAGATGCCGCCGTTAAGCCGTATGACCGTCTTCCCTTTGCCCGCCGGATCCCAGGTGATGCCCAGCCGCGGCTGCCATTGTTTTAGATCACTTGGAATATTGCCGTCGGAGGGGAATCCGGGCTTGCCAATGAACTTCGCGAAGAATACTTGCGACGGGGACGTGATCGGCGAAGGCTCAATCTGGCCTTCCCAGCGCAGACCGTAACTGAGAACCAGATTGCGCCTGATCTGCCATTTATCCTGCACGAACACAGCCGGCTCCAGTTGCGTAATGGTTTGAGTGCCGGCATCATTAACCGATTTCCCGCCAACGCCCGCGAACTGCAGAAACAGTAGCAGGGGACCTGTGATGTTAGTGCCAGCGGGACACACTCCAAAGTTATTCGTGGTGCCGTTCGAGCATTCGACAAACGTTGGTCCAATATTCACATAGTTCATGAAACCCGAGACACTATCGAAGATATATCGTCCGTTCGCGAAGCCGACGAAGGTTTGGGTAGTGCTGGTGCGGTTGAATTCGAACCCAACTTTGAAGTTGTGCGCTCCGTGGATGATCGACAGGTTGTCGTTTATCTGAAAACGCGTGTCATGATCGGCGACGGGAATAAAAAACGGCTCGCCGAAGCGGTACCCGGCAAAGCTTACGCCGGTATCCGGAAAGGGCCGGCTCTGGCCGGGAATTTGCGGACCGCTATATTCGCGAGGGCGGTCTTCCCGCGAAAACTGCGCGCGAAACTCATTCAGGGTATTGGCCGTAAGTATCGTGTTCAGAGAACCGTTCACAGTGTGGGCGAAGTCTCTTTCAATCGCATTCGAACTGGCGCCATATGGGTCGACATCGAAGGTTCCGTTCTCCTGCCGCGAGTTGGAATAGTTATAGCGCAGGCTGACGACGTTCTTAGAACTGACATTCCAGTCGATCTTACCGAGTGCCGCTTGCGCGTCGTTGGTGCGTTTGATCGGCGCACTTTCTCCGGGGTCGCCTAATTTCGTGGCGAAAAAGTTGACCAGCGCCGGGTCGATACGCGAAGCGTTATTCTGCTTGGTCTGCCGAAAAATTTGCTGATCGTAGGCCGCGAAGAAGAACAGCTTATCCTTCTTGATCGGCCCGCCCAGAGTGCCTCCGAATTGCTCCTGCGAAAATCCGCTGATACGCGTTCCATCGGACTGCCGCGCCGTCAGGCCGGTCCATTTCTGAAACTCGTGCGCTGTGCCGTGGAATTGGTTGGTGCCCGACTTCGTCACGACATTGATAAAGCCGCTGGAACTTCGTCCGAACTCCGCAGGGGCGCCCTCGGCCACCACCTGAAATTCCTGCACCGCGTCCAGGTTTACAGTGAACGGCGGACGTTGTCCTCCCCGCTGCTCTCCGAAGAACGGATTATTATTGTCGGCGCCGTCGATCGAAATGTTGTTGTTGATTCCCTTCTGGCCGTTGATCGAAATTTCGTTTCCGTCCGGACCTTGCACGATGGAGACACCGGGCGTCAGGGTGACGAAATCGAGGAAGTTGCGCCCGTTGTTGGGCAGAGTCTTGATCGACTGGCTATCTATATACGTCGATTGCTCCACCCGGTTGGTTTCGATTACCGGTGCATCGCCCAGGACTGTCACGGTTTCTGCAGTCGATGCCACGCCCAGCGTAAGCGCAAGATTCACTGACTGTCCCACGGCCAAGTTGATTCCATCGCGCACCAGCGTCCCGAAACTGGGCGCCATGACGGTTACTTTGTAGGTGCCGAGCGGGAGCAGAAGGCCGCGGAAACGCCCCTCTTCGTCAGTGGTCACTTCCCGCGTGAAATTGGTCCCGGCATTTACCAAAGACACGGACGCCTTAGGGATGCTCCGTCCGCTAGGATCGCTCACCGTTCCTTCAATCGATCCGGTGGTTGCCTGAGACTGTGCACACGCGAATGCCGCCACAAAACAAATGACAAACGCTAGAAACGACCCCTTTATCATTAGTGTTACCCCTTTTGAGAAATCGCTTTGAGTTCGAATCGAGGAACGTGCTACGCAGGATAGTCGTCCTCGCCTGGCAAAGCCAGGGGACTTGTCTACTGGGCTCCCACGCCGATACAAGAACTTAATTTGTAGCAGAGAATTGGATCAATTGCAACGCGAAAATGATCTGCTAGCCGACAATCGCTTTCATCTGTAGGATGTGGGATCCCAACCGGTAATTTCCTTCTACCCGTATGTGGGTTTCGGCCGAGGCCCGGTCGATTCCCTTTGTAAAAAGCCGCCAAGCGATTTCGGGCGGGATGGTTGTCTTCGAAATGGGATGGCCTGTAGGATGCGCCGCCAGCGTCCACGAGTTTTCGTATGAAAGCCACCAGGTACCGCCGCACTCGCCTGAGATATCGAATTGCAAGAGGGTCCCCTCCGTGGCGGGAAGGCTCCGGTAGCAATAAGGAAGGGCGCGCATGAAGCAATCGAGCACCGGATGGTAGAGTTCCGGTGTCATACTGCCGGGCCGGTTCACCGCCAGCCTGATTTGTTGCTGATGATGCCAGCGTTCCGTCAATTCGCGCGCCGTGTCGAACCAGTTGAAAGATTGGCTTTCTCCCGCCCAACTTACCGGGAACACCGCCGGGGCGAACGGGTCCAGAGAGAGATGATACGCCGCGCTTGCCTGCGATGCGAAATCCATCAGCGAAATGAGCACCGCCGGACTGAGGCGGCCGTATACCGCCACGCCTTCCGCGTTGAGCTGGTTAATGAACGCTATAAGATCGCCCTCTGACGCGATGGCTGGAGCTTCCCGGATGTAGCCATCCCGTACGATAGAAAGCTTGCGCAGTTGAGTATCGAGCAGATGTGCCGCGACATCCTTCACCTTCCATTTGGGCGCGATGGTTTGTGCCTCCCACTCCACGGACTCAAGCGATTGGAGCAACTCGATCAGAAGCCGTTCCAGGATGGGAAACAGATGAGCAGTCAGGATCGGTGGCGGCGCGGTGGCAGATGGTTCCATGCGTGCGACCACCGCGTCAAGCAGCCTTGATCCCGCTAGCCTCGGAAAGGCTTAAGTCCAGCAGCCGAACAAACTCGTCGACATCGGTCCGGCTGATGTTGAGCGGAGGTGAAATCCGGATGACGTTGCCGTTTATGCCGCCGCGTCCGATCAGGATGCGGTTCGAGCGCGCCGCCTCCATCAGCCGCAGCGTTTGCGCAGTAGCCGGCGTCTTGAGAGCGCGATCTTCGACCAATTCCAGGGCCTGCATCAACCCCATGCCGCGAACATCTCCGATCAGCGGATGTTTGTCCTTTAGATTATCGAGGCAGCCGCGCAGGTGCGCACCAGTTTCCGCGGCGTTGGCAGCCAGGTTCTCTTCTTCGATCAGGTCGATCACCGCCTTGGCCGCGACGGTCGACACCGGGCCGCCGCCAAACGTCGAGATGGACAAACCCTTGAGGCTGTTTGCAACCTCCGGGCGGGCGGCCGTCAGTCCGATCGGGAAGCCGTTCGCCAAGCCTTTGGCGCTGGTGACAACGTCGGGTGTCACGCCCCAGTGTTCCAGCCCCCACCAATGCTCGCCGGTGCGCCCCCATCCGGTCTGTACTTCATCGCTGATAAATATGCCGCCGTATTTGCGGATGATATCGGCTGCGATCGAGAAATATTCCTTAGGGGGCGTGATGAACCCGCCGACTCCTTGAATCGGCTCCGCGATCATTCCCGCGACCCGCCCGTTGCTGGTGGTGCGAATCAGTTCCGCAATGTCGCGGGCACAGCGTACTTCGCAATCCGGATACTTGAGTCCGAACGGGCAGCGGTAGCAATAAGCATTGTGCGCGAAAAGAATCCCGGGCTGGACCGGCGGGCCCAGCCTCCAACTGGCCTGCCCAGTGAGGCTCATCGCGAGCGAGGAGCGACCATGATAAGAGTGCCGCAGCGCGATAATCTCCGAAGAGCCGGTATAGCAGCGTGCCGCCAGAATTGCCGTTTCATTGGCTTCCGTACCGCTGGTGGTGAAAAACGACTTCCAACCTGGGCCGGGCGCGATTTCGGAGACTTTGCGTGCGAGAGCCGCCTGCGGCTCCGTGGCGAACACGGTTGAAACGTGCTGCAGTTTATCCACCTGCGCGTGGACCGCTTCGTTTACCTTCTGGTTGCAGTGGCCCACGCTGACCGTTAGAATGCCTCCAAAGAAATCCAGATACTGGTTCCCATCGGCGTCCCACACATATTGATCCTTGGCGTGGGTGAGCACCAAAGGTTCGCTGAAGTAATGGAAGACGGCCGGGAAGAGGCATTCCTGGCTGGCCAAAATGATTTCGTCTTTGGTCACGCTCACAGTATACCCAGCCACGCCGTTTGTGCGAGAATTTCGCCAAGGGCAGGCACTTGTCGCGATGCTGATAAATACAGACCCCAGCCTGTTTAACAAGGATCTGGCGCCGATCCCCGCCGACAAACGGACCTGGGGAATGTACAACTACGTATCGCTGTGGGTTGCGATGAGCGTGTGCATTCCAACCTATATGCTCGCGTCGAGTCTCATCGCGGGCGGTATGAACTGGTGGCAGTCGATTGGCACTATTCTGCTCGGGAACCTGATCGTCCTGGTGCCGATGCTGCTCAACGCGCATGCGGGCGCAAAGTACGGCATCCCGTTTCCGGTGCTGGTGCGCGCATCCTTCGGCGTCAGAGGAGCGAACCTTCCTGCAGTTTTACGCGCGCTCGTGGCATGCGGCTGGTTCGGCATCCAAACCTGGATCGGCGGGCAAGCGATCCACTCCATGCTGCAAATCCTATGGCCCGCGGCGGCTTCACCCGCAGTGGTGTGGATATGTTTCGGAGCATTCTGGTTCCTGAACATTCTGGTGATTTGGAAAGGCATCGACACCATCCGGTTTCTGGAGGGGATCGGCGCGCCTTTCATGCTGGGCCTCGGGCTCCTGCTCCTGTGGTGGATCACCGGAAAGGCCGGGGGGTTCGGACCGGTTCTGCGCACTCCCAGCAAATTTCAGACTGCCGCCGAATTCTTTCATTTTTTTGTGCCTTCATTGACCGCGATGGTGGGCTTCTGGGCGACCGTCGCGCTGAATATCCCGGACTTCACGCGCTATGCGAAGAGCCAGCGGGCCCAGGCCGTCGGCCAAGCGCTCGGGCTGCCGTTGGCGATGACGCTCTATTCTTTTGTGGGAGTAGCGGTAACCTCGGCATCGGTGGTTTTATTCGGAGAGGCGGTGTGGGATCCGGTGGCTCTCATCGGCCGCTTCCATGAGCCGCTGATTGCGTTCGTAGCGCTGATTGCCATTCTGATTGCAACGCTGAACACCAATGTCGCGGCGAATGTGGTTTCGCCGTCAAATGATTTTTCGAACCTCAACCCGCGCCTGATCTCGTTTCGCACAGGCGGGATCATAACGGGCATCGTGGGAGTCATGATGATGCCCTGGAAACTGCTCAGCAGCTATGGCTCTTATATCTATGGCTGGCTGATCGGATACTCGGGGCTGCTCGGTCCCATAGCCGGCATCATGATCGCCGACTATTTCCTGGTGCGTAAGCGGCAGTTGGACGTGAACGACCTATACCGGCGTGGTGGCGAGTACGAATATAGCAATGGCATTAATTGGCGGGCGCTGGTCAGCCTGGCCTTGGGCGCGGCGGTGGCGCTGCTCGGACTAGTGATTGCGCCGTTGCGCTGGCTCTACGATTACGCCTGGTTTATCGGCTTCGCAGTTTCCGCGGGGGTTTACACGGTCTTGATGCGACGGGCGGCCGCAGTCTCACCCGTGATGCCCACGCACGCAGTGCGCGGAGGCGAGCGTGGACACTAACGGCTCAGCGGCAAAAGGCCTGTCTGAGCACTATCCGCCGCTAAGTGCCAACGAAGCTCTGGTCGAGGCACACCGGTGTCTCTATTGTTACGACGCGCCCTGCACGCATGCGTGTCCCACCCACATCGACATTCCGCGCTTCATCAAGAAGATTGCCACCGCTAACTTGCCGGGATCTGCGAAAACAATTCTGGAGGCGAATCTCCTCGGCGCCACCTGCGCGCGCGTATGTCCGGTCGAGGAACTGTGCGAGGGCGCCTGCGTCCTGGGCGCGGATCACAAACCCATCATGATCGGCCGCCTGCAACGCCATGCCATGGATCATTGCCAGCATCCGAGCGACCTGGTGCGGAAAGAACCGTCGACGGGGCGGAGCGTGGCTGTAATTGGGTCGGGCCCGGCCGGATTATCCTGTGCCGGAGAACTGACGCGCCGGGGCCACAGCGTCACCGTATTTGAGAAGCGGGAACTGGCGGGCGGTCTTTCGACCTACGGCATCATCGCCATCCGCGAGCCTGTCGAGACTGCGCTCGCCGAAGCCGCGATGATCGAAGCGTTAGGTGTCCATATCGAAACCGGCGCTGAGCTTGGCCGGAATCTGGACCTGCGCGAAATGCAGTCACGATTTGACGCGGTGTTTCTGAGTGTCGGGTTAGGCGCAACTCCAGCGATGGGCATTCCAGGCGAGGAACTGATCGTCGACGGTTTAGCCTACATCGAGCAGAGCAAGTTAAACGGCGGCGCGATGAACATCGGCCGGCGAGTGGTCATCATTGGGGCCGGGAATACGGCGATCGATTGCGCGACCATCGCTAAACGACTCGGGGCGGAGCACGTGACCATGATCTACCGCCGCAGCGCCGAAGAAATGACCGCGTATCCGCACGAAGTTGAATTTATTAGAAAGGAAGGCGTCGAGTTTTGCTTTCTGACGCAGCCTGTGCGAATTGTTTCAGAAAACGGCGTGGCAGCCGGCGTCGGCTGCGTGCGCATGACGCTCGGGGCAACGGACGGATCGGGCCGCCGCGTTCCTTACCCCGTGGACCGGACGGAGTTCACGATTTTCGCCGATCAAGTGGTCAAAGCGGTGGGCCAGGAAAAGCCGACGCTCGCGGTGCGGTTGGGGTTAGCCGTCGACAAAGGATATATACAAGTGAATAGCGAGCTTGAAACCAATCTGCTCGGAGTTTTTGCGGGTGGCGATTGCATTCGCGCGAAGAACGCGGCTTCGACGGTAATGGCGGTTCAAGACGGTAAGCTCGCGGCCGCCGCTATCCACAGACGGATAGCCGGTAAAGTGGAGGCGTAGCCATGGCGGATTTGAGCATCACTTTCGCGGGAATCAAGTCGCCGAATCCGTTCTGGCTCGCCTCGGCGCCTCCGGCCAACTCCGGAGCGCAGGTACATCGCGCGTTTGAAGCGGGCTGGGGAGGCGCCGTGTGGAAGACCATCGGCCCGCCGGTTCTAAACGTATCGAACCGCTATGGGGCGCTCCACTACGGCGGCCAGCGCATGTTCGCAATCAACAACGTGGAGCTGATCTCGGATCGCCCGCTCGAAGTGAACCTGCGCGAGATTGCAGAGGTGAAGCGGGCCTGGCCGGATCGTGCCGTCATTGTTTCGGCCATGGTCGAAAGCAAACCTGAAGCCTGGCGCGAGATCGTCCGGCGCATCGAGGACACCGGCGCCGATGGCATCGAACTGAACTATGGCTGCCCGCACGGCATGAGCGAGCGCGGCATGGGGAGCGCCGTCGGCCAAGTGCCCGAGTATTGCGAACAAATCACTCGCTGGGTAACAGATGTTGCGCGCATTCCGGTGATCGTGAAGTTGACGCCCAACATCACCAATATCGTCAGCCCTGCCCGCGCCGCCGTCGCTGCGGGAGCGCATGCGCTCTCGCTCATCAACACTCTCAATTCGATTGTTGCTGTCGACCTTGACACGCTCGAACTCACACCCAATATCGGCGGCAAAGGCGGGCACGGCGGTTACGCGGGACCGGCGGTAAAGCCAATCGCTTTGAACATGGTGGCGGCGCTCGGCACGGACGATGTCGTGCATGGCTCCGGACTGCCGATTTCGGCGATGGGCGGGATCACTACCTGGAGTGACGCAGCGGAGTTTCTGTTGCTGGGAGCCTCCAGCCTGCAGATCTGTACCGCCGTGATGCACTACGGTTTCCGCATCGTCGAAGATCTTTGCGATGGCCTCGCGAACTGGATGGACTCGAAGGGCTTCGCGACCATTGGCGATTTTGCCGGCAAGAGCCTTCATCGCGTCTCCGATTTTCAGGATTTAGACCTGTCGTTCCGCGCGGTAGCGCGCATCGACACGGCGAAATGCATCAAGTGCAACCTGTGCTATGTCGCATGCACCGACGCGGCGCACCAGTGTATCGACCTCATCGATGCCACGGGAGCCCTGGTCCAGCCTTACGCATACGATGTGCGTTCCAACGGAAAACAGGAGGCGTCGGGCAATCGTCCGCAGCCGCGCGTGCGCGAGGTGGATTGCGTGGGATGCCGTTTGTGCTACAACGTCTGTCCGGTGGACCACTGCATTGAAATGGTGGAAGTGCCCTCCGGACGCGCGCCCGTCACGTGGGAACAATTGGCGGCATCGCAGCCCGAAGTGACCGAAGATTGGGAGGCGATGAAGAAATATCGGGAGAAGGTGGGCATTCATGTTCACTAACGATCCATGCCACTTCTGATCCGCAACGCCGACATCATCACGGCCGACTCGCGCCAGCACGGCGATATTTATGTCGAGGACGAGACCATCACGCGAATCGGCAGGAACCTCGACGCGCCCCCTGGAACCGAGGTCATCGACGCCAGCGGCAAGCTTGTCTTCCCAGGGTTCATCGATCCGCACGTTCACATCTACTTGCCGTTCATGGCGACCTTCGCCAAGGACACGCACGAGACCGGAAGCATCGTGGCGCTAATCGGCGGCACCACTACTTTCATCGAAATGTGCTGTCCGTCGCGCCTCGATGACGCGCTCGAAGGTTATCACTTGTGGAAATCCAAGGCGGAAGGCCACAGCGCCTGCGACTACAGCTTTCACATGGCCGTGACCAAATTCGAGGAGCAAACCGAAGCCCAGTTGCGGGAGATCGTCAAAGACGGGATTGCCTCCTTCAAGATCTTTCTCGCCTACAAGAATTTCTTCGGGGTGGATGATGCGGAGATGTATTCGACCCTCCAACTGGCGCGGAAACTCGGCGTCATCGTCACGGCGCATTGCGAAAACGCCGAGTTGGTCGCCCGCCTGCAGGAGCGCTTGCTCGCCGAAGGCAAGACCGGTCCGGAATGGCATGAGCCGAGCCGGCCGGAGGGCGTGGAGGCGGAAGGCACCAACCGCTTCGCCGTGTTTCTCGAAACCCTCGGCACTGCCGGATACGTGGTGCACCTCTCCTGCGCGAAAGCCCTCGAGCGTGCAGTCGCCGCAAAATCGCGCGGGGTGCGGCTGTGGGTGGAAACCGTGCTGCCGCATCTCATGCTGGACAAGAGCTACGCTGAAAGGCCCGGCGTGGAGGGCATGAAGCACGTGATGTCCCCCCCGCTGCGTGACCCGGCGAACCACAAGGTCCTATGGGACGCGCTTCAAACGGGGGCGATCGACACGGTTGCCACCGACCATTGCCCCTTCGATACCTCGCAGAAGCTTCTCGGCCGGGAATCCTTCACGCAAATTCCCAACGGCATCCCCGGGATCGAGGAGCGCGTGAACCTTCTTTATACATACGGCGTGAAGCGCGGACGCCTGGACTTGCATCGCTTCGTCGACGCGGCCAGTACGCGCGCTGCGAAACTGTTTGGCTTGTTTCCACGCAAGGGTGCTATCGCCATCGGGAGCGATGCGGACCTAGTGATCTATGATCCCGATTACCGAGGCGTTATCTCGGCGGCAGCGCAACATTCCAACTGCGACTACAACGGTTTCGAAGGTATGGAGATCGAGGGGCGCCCATCCATTGTCACGGTGCGCGGGCGCATTCAAGTACGAGATGGGAAGTTCGTAGGCGAGCGTGGCCGCGGCCATCTGTTGAAGCGGGAGCCCATGTATTTCTGAAGGACCTCATGAGCGTTGACCCCAAGCAAACCGTTGCCGAGCTAAAGGAACTGCGCGCGCTGACCTCCGACGCGAATGGCGCGCAACGCCTCGCCTGGACTGACACGTGGCTTCAGGCGCGCGAATGGTTTACCTCCAAGCTGTCCGGCCTTCCGGTGGAGGATCACCGCGACGCCGCGGGCAACCGCTGGATCGCCCTGCCTGGCGAGTCGCCAAAGGCGCTGTTGCTCGGGGGCCATTTGGATTCGGTGCCGAACGGCGGTTGGCTCGACGGCAGCCTGGGCGTGATGTCCGCTCTCGAAGTGCTTCGCGGTTTCGCGCGGCGCTACGATGGCCGCCCTCCCGTGACGGTGCGCGTGGTCGATTGGGCCGATGAAGAAGGCGCACGATTCGGCCGCAGCTTGCTCGGGTCCTCCGCGTTCGCAGGCACGCACTCGATCGAATCCGATCGGTCGAGAACCGGCGCCGACGGTATCCGGCTCGAAGATGCGCTCGCGCGTTGCGGCGTTCAAATCGACAACTTCCCCGAAGCCGGGCGTGAGCGGACCAATGCGGCGGCGTATCTCGAACTCCATATCGAGCAAGGGCCGGTGCTCGAAGGTCTGGGGATGCCGCTAGGGGTCGTCCTCGGCACCAAGGGCGTGGAACGGCACGCGATCACGTTTCTGGGGCAGGAGGCGCACTCCGGTTCGACGCCGATGAACGTGCGGCGCGACGCCCTGGCCGCCGCAGCCAAACTAGCGCTTGAAATCCGTGCGATTGCCGGCAAGCACTCGGACGCCGTATGCACCATGGGGAGCCTCAAGACGTTTCCCGGCATTGTAACCGCCGTGGTGGGGCGCTGCGAGGCGACGCTCGACCAGCGTGACCTGGACGCCGGCATTTTGGCGGCAATGTACCAGCAAGCGCGCGAAGCAAGCGAGCGGTTCGCGCGCGAGGAACGCTGCACTGTAGAATGGTCCCGAATTTGGAGCATCGAACCAGTGCCCTTCCACCCCGCACTACTCAACTTCTGCGAGGCGGCGATTCAGGAGACCGCCGGGGTGGTTCATCGCCTGCCATCCGGCCGCGTCATGCAACGGGCCGGA
>JANXXL010000414.1 GCA_025350625.1 Bryobacterales bacterium
ATTTTCAGCACAAAAAAGCCGTGCGCCGCTTATTGATCCGAAGTGGGTCGGTAGATTGCATGCGTATATCGGTGGCGCAATTCGTGCTTTGGGTGGTGTTCCGGTGGCAATAAATGGGGTGCCGGACCGTATTCACATACTAACGGGCGCGAGTCCTATTTATGGGTCCCGGTCGCGCCCCTCCGGGGCGCAACACACCTTGGTCCCTCTTACCAGGGGCTGCGCTGCGCTTAGCCCCTGGCTACCATCTTTTGGCGGGTGGGCGGGACGGAATATGTGGGTGCCGTGGACCGGGGCTCTTTCCGGTCCACGCGAAGCGGCGGGGAATGACAGACCTGGTGCAAATCGGTTCGTCAGAGGCACATACATCGTGACGCCAGTCGTGGGTTCTTAAATAGTGTCCGTCGCCAATCGTGGAACTTCATGCAGAAAGGCTCCTTAGAATAAAAGATCGCGACGAAGAATAGAAGCCGGGAAGAGTCTATCCTTCGAGAAAGCTCGTTTTCGTGGGTGAAAACACAGATTCTTCGAGGAGATGACGGCACATGCGGGCAAACTTCGATCCCCAACTTCGGCTATCCAGCTCGGCGGTGTTGGACGTGGAGTTGAACTTCAACTGTCGAGATGAACTCATTCCCATCCTCGCGGGGCTGCAAGAAATTTACCGCCAGCCGGACGTGCGAGACTCCATTCTGGCTCTCATTGCGGCAGATGTGAACGCAACCAGCAATCCAAGGCGCGGCCGCAAGGGGATGGATTATTGGCCGATCCTGGTACTTGGCGCCGCACGCCTGGGTTGCAATCTGGATTACGACAAGCTTCAAGACTTGGCGGAGAACCATCGCAAGCTGCGCCAAATCATGGGCATCGAAGGCTGGGATTTGAATGGCTCGATGGACTGGCGGCGCATTCGAGACAATCTGTGTCAGTTGCGGCCCACGACGATTGCGCGCATTAGCCATCAGATCGTTGAGATCGGCCATGGTCTGGCGCCCAAAGCGGCCGAGCACATCCGCGGCGATTCGTTCGTGGTTACAACGGACATTCACTATCCGACAGATGCCAACTTGATCGGCGATGGGGTTCGAAAACTTCTGACTTTGGGATCCCGGCTGGCCGAGTTGATAGGTGCTCATGGATGGCGCCAACACCGCCACCTGCAAAAGAAATTAAAATACATCTTGCGAAAAATACTCGACGTTTGCGCCAAGAAAGGTCCCAACTATCAGGAGCGTCTTAAGCCCCAATACGCAAGTCTTGATGCGTTGGCGGAGCAAATTAACTGGCGGGCGCTGAAACTATTAGAGGAAGCTGCGGCATTTCATGCTCAGGCAAGTATTTTTTCGCGAGCGGAAGTAGAGGATCTGGGATCGCAGTTGGTTCATTTCGTGGGTGGAACGGAATACATGCGGGAATTGGCCCAACGCCGGGTTATGCAGGGAGAAGAAATACAAAATGCGGAAAAGATATTCAGCCTGTTCGAGCCGCATACGGAGCTGATCAACCGAGGGAAACGCCCTGTGCCGATTGAGTTTGGCCATCGCGTCCTGGTGCTGGAAGATGCCATCGGATTCATCTGTCATCACGAAGTCATGGCGATAGGCGCACAGGATTCCCAAGTGCTGATTCCCGCCGTGAAGAGCCTTCAAGCGCGGCTGAATGGAAAGGTCAAAAGCGCGTCGTTTGACCGGGGTTTCCATTCTCCTGAAAATCAGGCCGAATTAGCCAGATTGGTGCCACACCCCTGTCTGGCAACCAAGGGGCGGCTGCAAGAGGAAGAGCAGAAGCGGGAGGCGACTATCGAGTTCAGGAAACGACGACAAAACCACCCCGGAATTGAATCCACCATCGGCGCACTGCAAGCCGGAAACGGCCAGCAGCGTTGTCGCGACAAAAGCTACCTGGGCTTTGAACGCTACGTGGCATTGGGCGTGTTGGGTCGCAATCTGCAGGTTTTGGGCAAGCTGCTGATTGCCGAGGAGAACCGCGACGCAATCGCAGGATTCACAAAGCGAAAACGCATCGTCGCTTGAACGTTGTCAGCTGTTCCCTGAGAGAAATCGGAAATCAATGAAGGGCAACTCTGTTCAGACAATAAAATATAACACCATTTGACCCCTCAAGCAGGATCGAAATTGCTGAGAATTTATCGATCACGACGGCCAGAATGCAGAGGCCAACTGATGTGCGATCAGAAACGCCATTTTTCGGACGGACACTAGGTCGGAATTGCGACGAATGTTATAAGGGCTGAAAGCCCGCCCTATTGCGTCGCGCCATTGGACTCTAGGACTTCCAAGACCATTCCTTTGGCCCTTCACAACGATAGAGCGG
>JANXXL010000003.1 GCA_025350625.1 Bryobacterales bacterium
GGTAATCGGCGGTTTTATCGATGAAAAATTTAATCGACTCTAGCCCGATCCTGAGAAGCCCACTCGTGCCCGCACGGACGCGGCGATGGTATGCAGCGGCTTGGAATTGGGATGCTTCCGGGTAATGCCCCACGACTGTCCGGTGAACACGAGCTGCAAGAAAGTTCCCCAGGTCCTCGACGGGAGTGTCGGGCGGGGTGCGAAACGTGTACTCAACGCGCTCCACAGGCTTCCACTTTTGAACCTCATAGGTTCCAAAGCGAAGCGCGTGCGGATCGGCAACGCTCACGTCACGCAAATCCTTCATCGCGATGGTGATGCTGGTCTTGCCATCGCCGGACCGAAACGCGATTCCTTGGTCATCGACATGAAGAACGCCGGATTGGTCCTTCAAGGTCCGCACGCGAGTGACCTTCAGATCGAACACACTATTCTCGGGAGCAGCCACCGTAAGCAATGGAAATAATACTGTCATAGCAAAGACTCTAACGAGCGTCATACGGCCTCCTTGGCCAGCTTCCGAACTTCAAATCCCTTCCAGATTTCGTACACGGCCGGGTAAACGATGAGTTCAAGCAGGAATGATGTGAAGATGCCGCCGACCATGGGGGCAGCGATACGCCGCATCACGTCGGAACCAGCCCCGTGCGACCACATGATCGGCACCAGTCCCAGAAACATTACGGCGACGGTCATTACCTTGGGCCGGAGGCGCTTCACCGCGCCATCTTCGATGGCGGCATGGAGATCGTCCATGTTCCGCATGAGACCGGATCGCTTTCGTTGTTCGTAGGCCAGCTCCAGATAGAGCAACATGAACACCCCCGTCTCCGCGTCTACACCGAGGAGAGCGATCAGTCCCACCCATACGGCGACGCTCATGTTGTAGCCGAGGAAATAGAGCAGCCAAATCGCACCCACCGCCGAGAACGGCACAGCCAAAAGAATGATGAGTGTCTTGGCGAACGAACCGGTATTGAAGTAAAGGAGCAGCAGGATAATTAGCAGCGTTACGGGTACCACCACCTGCAGGCGCTCGGTCGCGCGCTGCAGATATTCGAATTGGCCGCTCCAGACTAGCTGGTATCCGGGCGGAAGCTGAACGTTCCGGGCCACTGTCCGTTGCGCCGCGCGAACGTAGGTGCCTAAGTCGACTCCCTTGGTATCGACGTAGACGAACCCAGCCAGGAATCCTTCTTCGTTTTTGATCATCGGCGCTCCGCTGCGCACGGTCAGACTGGCCAACTGGGAAATCGGAACCTGCGCTCCGTCCGGCGTCGGGATCATGACCCTGCGGAGTTTCGACAAATCATCGCGGAGACCGCGAGCATATCGAACGCTGACTGGATACCGCTCGCGTCCCTCAATCGTCGTCGTAACTTCCTGACCGCCCACGGCGGCTTCGAGGATCTGGTTCACTTGGGCAACGCTCAGGTTATAGCGAGCGGCTTCTTCACGATTCACTTGGTAGTCAATGTAGTAGCCTCCGGTGACGCGTTCAAAAAATGCGCTGCGCGTTCCCTGGACGCCTTGAAGCGCCTTTTCTACCTGCAAACCGATATCCTCGATCGTTTCGAGCTTTGGTCCCATTACCTTCACTCCGACGGGCGTCCGAATCCCTGTCGTGATCATGTCGATGCGGGTCCGGATGGGAAAGAGCCACGCGTTGGAGAACGAGGGAATCTGGACAGCGCGATCGAGTTGCTCGATGAGCGCTTCCCACGTGATGGGTTGGTCCTCCGGCCAATACCGCGCGAGCCGCGGTCTGAGCCACGATGGCGCCCAGCTGGAATACCAGCGCGCCGTATGCTCGGTCCGCCATGCAGTCTCCGGCTTGAGCACGACAGTCGTTTCCACCATGCTCATGGGAGCCGGGTCGGTAGCCGTATCCGATTTCCCGATTTTTCCATAGACGCTTTGGACCTCCGGGAATTGGTGCAGCAACTTGTCCTGGATCTGCAAGTATTTGCCCGCTTCCGTGACCCCGATCCCCGGCAGCGTAATCGGCATGTAAAGGATCGAGCCTTCGTTCAGCGGCGGCATGAATTCAGAACCAAGACGTTGGTAGACCGGGATCGTAATCACAACGATTGCAATAGCGAGGATGATGACTACCCATCGCAATTTCAGAGCCGCGCGCACGACAGGATGGTAGAGCTTCATCAGCGGCCGGCTGATCGGGTGCTTCTCCTCGCTGTGAATCTTTCCGACTAATACGGCATTGGCGATGCGAGCGAGCCACCTGGGGCGAAACTCGAATTCGCGGATGCGCAAAAACAGAAGCATGATCGCAGGAACCAGAGTGATGGCCAGGACCGCTGCGATCATCATCGAGAAGTTCTTGGTGAAAGCGAGCGGTTTGAACAATCTCCCTTCCTGGTACTGGAGGGCGAAGATCGGCATAAAGGAGACCGCGATCACCAGGAGCGAGAAGAAACTCGGCCCTCCGACTTCCTTTACTGCGTCGATGATCACTTGCTTCGCAGGCCCCGGACGGCCCTCGGTCTGCCAATGCTCCAACTTCTTGTGGGTTTGTTCGACAACCACAATCGCTGCGTCCACCATCGCCCCGATAGCGATGGCGATCCCGCCCAAGGACATGATGTTCGCTGTCAAGCCAATCGCCTGCATCGGAATGAATGCCAGGACGACCGCGATCGGGATAGTGAGAATTGGTATGATCGCGCTCGGCGGGTGCCAGAGAAATATGAGAATGACGATACTGACGATGAGCAACTCCTCGAGGAGAGTGTGGCGTAAGGTGTCAATAGATCGGTCAATCAGGTCCGAGCGGTCATAGGTCGTCACCACCTCGACCCCGGGCGGCAGGCTGGACTTCACCTCGTTCAATTTTCGCTTTGCCTGTTCGATCACATCGCGGACATTCTGGCCGTACCGGACAATGACAGTTCCGCCCGTTACCTCTCCTTCGCCGTTCAATTCCACAATGCCGCGCCGCATGTCCGGGCCAAGTTCGACGCGCGCCACATCGCGTACGCGAATCGGCGTACCGTTGTCGCCGGTTGCGACCGCAAGATTTTGGATATCGGCTAACGACTGAATGTAGCCGCGCCCCCGTACCAGGTATTCCTTGCCCGTCATTTCGAGGCTCCGCGCGCCCACTTCGTTGTTGCCATTGCGTACCGCATCCATCACCTGCATCAGCGGAACTTTATAGGCGAGCAGGCGATTGGGATCCACGTTTACCTGATATTGCTTCACGAATCCGCCAATGGTGGCGACTTCCGCCACGCCCGGCACGCTTTGCAGCCAATAGCGTAGGTACCAGTCGTTAAAGGAGCGCAACTGCTGGAGATTGTTTTGGCCAGTCTTATCCACCAGGGCGTACTGAAAAGCCCACCCCACGCCGGTTGCGTCAGGCCCCAACTTCGGCGCGACACCTTCAGGAAGCTTGCCGCTAATTTTGCTCATGTATTCAAGCACGCGCGTACGGCCCCAGTAAATGTCGGTGCCTTCGTCAAACACTACGTAGACATACGAGAATCCGTAGTCCGAGCTACCCCGCACGGTGCTCACATGTGGCGCGCCGAGCATCGCCGAAACAATCGGATACGTAACTTGATCCTCAATGAGGTCGGGACTGCGCCCGGGCCATTCGGTGTAAATGATGACCTGGGGATCGGAGAGATCCGGAATCGCGTCGAGCGGAATGTGGCGCATCGACCACACGCCATAGAGCGTCAGGCAGATCGTCAGGGTAACGATCAGCATTCGGTTCCGGGCCGAGAATTCAATGATGCGATTTATCATTTAGCTCCATTAGCGGGCCGTAACGCTGGTTTCTGCGACGCCAATAACGGCTCCGTTCTTGCGCACCGTTACGGTCGTCTGCCACGTCCATGCCATCAGAAATTCGATTTGTCCGGCATAGACGCCGTTCCCGGCTTCCGTTAGCGTTGCCTTCGAATTCATCGGCGCCATCGCGCCCATCTGCGGCATGAAGAGCCCGACATCGACCTGCGCACCTGTGATTGGTTTGCCCGAAGCATCTTTCACCAGCAGCCGAATTGGATTCATTCCGGTCTTGGCTGTCTTTGGGTCCAGCACCTCAACGGAGATCGCCTGCGTGGTTCCGGGCGCACCCGCCGCAGCCTGGGCAGGAGCGCCCATACCGGCAAATGCTCCCTTCAGGCGGCTTTCCGAATCGACGACGAAATTAGCGCCGGTTACAACTCGTTCGCCCGGCTTAAGACCTTCTTGAATGCCGGCCTTGTCCCCGGCCTCCGTGCTGGCCTTCACCCTACGCGGTTGAAGGTAGCCGTTGCCCTTATCGACGAACACGTATTGTTCGGTACCGGTATCCATCAGAGCGTCCTGCGGAATCAGCACTTGCCTGCCCAGGGCGGCTGACATGGTGATATTCGTGAACATCTCCGGTTTCAAGGAGAGATTAGGGTTTGCGAACTCCATTCGTACTTGCACCGTGCGGGTCTTCGGATCGAGAAACGGATAAATGAATTCCACACGCCCGCTGAGTTTTCGCCCACCGCCTGAGTAAGGGAGCTCGACGATTGCCAACTGTCCGGTATGGATAAAGGGAAGATCGGTTTCATACACTTCACCCAAAATCCAAACGTGCGAGAGATCCACGATCGTAAACAGGTCCTTGGTCGGATCGACGAACGTTCCATGGTGATAAGCGGCTCGCTCCATCACGATCCCGGTCACCGGCGAATAAACCGCTATCGCCCGCTTGACCTTGCCTTCCGTTTCTAGCGTCTGGATCTCTTGATCTGACACGTCCCATAAGCGGAGTCGTTCTCGCGCAGCGGAGATCAGGTTCTCCGAACCCATTGCCGCGGATGCCACAGAGCTATTCCGCAATAGATCACGGGACTTCAATGCGAGGAGAAAGTCCTGCTGGGTCGCCAGCAGATCTGGACTATAGATTGTGAATAGGGGATCGCCCGCGCGAACGGACTTGCCAACTGAGTTTGCAAAGACCTCCTCGATGTACCCGGAAACCTTGCTGTGGATGTGCGTGAGGTGGGTCTCGTCGTAGGTCACTTTCCCGACAATTCGAATCTCTTTGGTGAGCGTTCCCATTTCCGCCGGAACAGAGCGCATACCGATCAATTGCTGTTTTTCGGGAGGCACGAAGATCGCGCTACCCTGCGTAGCCGCGTTGGGAAGTGCGGTGGGAGACCTGGCGGACGAATTGGTATTGGCCATTTGCGTCATGGGGCTCTGAGCCAGGACCGCCTTGCTCATGTGCTGTTGCCGAATCAAACCGAAATACGCGAACGAGCCTACCGCAACCGCAAGCAGTCCTGCCAGCGGAATCGTACGGATTCG
>JANXXL010000011.1 GCA_025350625.1 Bryobacterales bacterium
TGTGCGCGACGCAAATAGAGGCCATGCGCGTTGAAGGTTGTGGCGTCCGGCGGCGCAGGGCAATTCGGAAACAGCTTATTGTCCGGACGCTGCTGCGCGGGTTGGCCAGTGTAGAAAGGCCGCGCCGTCTTGGCATCAGTATCCACTAGCTTGATTCCGGCGCCGCTCTTCATTCCACTTGCGATGAGCCAGCGTGTGCCGGGAATAGGAACCAGATCCTCCGGATTCTGGGCGCCACATACAAGATTCAATCCGTTCACGGGCGCGCAGGATGCCGTAGGCTGGGACGATTGAGCAAGAAGCGGCGATAAACTTGTTGTCGCGGCGGCAACCAACGCCGATGCCGCGATCGTGCGAAAAGTATTCATCAGACTCCTCTATCCATAACGCAAATATAATTTACCACGTGATCTTCCTAACTAAACTTCACCGACGAGCTTCGGCGCAGAATGTAGACGGTCAAATAACTGCGTTCGTTGGCAGTCCTGCAAATTTTCAAAAAAGTCCCCGGCTGGAGTGGGGGGGTGCGGCTACACTTCCACTACTTCTTGAAACTGAATTTGTTTAGCATCGAGGGGCCGATGACTTCTATCGGCGATCGTGGAAAAACTCCCGCACATCGTCCAGCCACAACTGCGGCTGTTCGAGCGCCGGGAAGTGACCGCCATGGGGCATGTCTGTCCAGCGCGCGACGTTGTAGCGCGTTTCCGCGACGCTGCGGGACGCCCCGGGAGGGCGGCGGTCGTAACGCCGGTTGAACTCCGCGCACCCGGTAGGGACGTTCACTTTGGCTGGCTGCAGCGTCTGATGCCGGCGTTCGTAGTAATTCCACGCCGATGACGTGCCTGTGTTGGTCACCCAGTATATGGTCACCATAGTCAACAACTGGTCCTTCGTATACAGCTTTTCCAGATCTCCATCGTGGTCGCTCCAGCCGTGAAATTTCTCGACGATCCAGGCCGCCAGTCCTACCGGCGAGTCGCTCAAGCTATAGCCAATCGTCTGCGGCTTCGTGCTCTGCTCGAAGTTGTACGCCGTCGTCTCCGTGTCTCCGGCCGGTGCGCCGCCGCCGCAACCGGTGAGATGGAGTCCGGCCACGTGCGCGGCATCCACAACGGCAAGCTGAGCGCCCACGCCGGAGCCGATATCCGTGCCCTGCGTCCCGTAATTCGTATAGCCCAGGCGCGCCATCAACTGCGCCCACACCGCGGCGATGCGCTCAGTCCCAAAGCCGCGCTCGCGTGGTTTATCGGAAAAGCCGAACCCTGGCATCGATGGGATCACGGCGTCGAACGAGTCTTCGGCGCGCCCGCCGAAACTCACCGGATCGGTGAGCGGCCCGATCACCTTGCTGAATTCGTCGATGGTGCTGGGCCAACCGTTCAGCAACAGCAGCGGCAGCGCGCCCGAATTCTTCGAGCGCACATGAATGAAGTGAATGTCGAGGCCGTCGATGTTGGTCTTGAATTGAGGGAATTGGTTGAGACGCCGCTCCTGCGCACGCCAATCGAATCGGTCGCGCCAGTACGCAACCAGTTCCTTGAGGTAGCCGGGGTTCATGCCGTAGTCCCAGCCCACGCCGGGCAGTTCGTCCGCAAGCCGCGCGTGCGCCAGCCGTGACTTCAGATCCGCCAGCGCGGCGTCGGGAACGTGAATGGTGTAGGGAACCACCGCGGCGGAAGGTGATTTGGGCGCGGTCTTCGTTAGGGGCGGAGTTGCACGGGACTGCATCGCGAAGGGACGCTCCGCCGCCCCGGTGCTCACGGCCAGTAACAGCGCCACAGTTATTTCTGGTATATGGATTTTCATCGCGTGCCTCCCGGCCTTGTCCCCCAAGAACATTATCTGGGATATTGCATGACGTTAAGCCCGGAATCTCGCCAACCAACCCATCCGCTCATGGAGTTGTTTGAATTTCTGAGATGGCATACTTTTTGGGAAAGTTAGCTTCCGGATGCGCCATAATACAGGCGCGGCCTGCTTTTAGATCGAAAGGGCCAGTAGCTATTTGAGATGAGCGCGATCCTTTTCGTTTTCGTTGCAAATAGTCTCCACAACGTCGCTGTCGGGAAGCAGGATTTCCGTCACCTTTACTGTGAACGGCTTGGTATACAGTTTGGGATCATCGACGGTGATCTCCACTTCCATATGACCGAAATCGCGGCGATGAAAACGCTCGTGCAGGCGCAAAGCTTCGCTGCGTGGATGTCCGAAGCCATCCAGCCGGGCTCTATCGTTGAATCCCGCCGAATCCACCACGAACGTATCGCGTTCCCAACGCCCAACGGAATAGCCTAGCCATGAAGGGTTGGGATCCGCGGGAATCTTGCGCCCATCTTAGATCTGGCGATGCGTGTTATCCATCTCGTAGAGGACCATAGTCACACCCTTCGTTTGAAGGATCTTAAAGGGAGAGTATGCGAACATGTCGGCCCCCGGGATGCTGAGCGGCAGACAACTGGAGGTGGTAGTAATCGCGGTCGCACGATTTTTCCGAAGCAATTCGGCGGCTTCGGGCCGCATGGGCGCTTCCTCTGGTTTGAAGTCAGCAAGAATGTTCAAAAAATACTTACTGAAGGTGCGGGGATCGTCTCCCGGAACTACGAACTGGAAGTTTTCGCCGAGCACGCTGTCGCGAGGGTTCACAAGTTCGGTCTGCCAGACTCCGGAGAGGTCGGGCTTGCCATCGGAGGCGCGCGGCGTGGGAGCGGCTAAGTTCGGTTTACCATCGCGCGTGCGGGGCGTACCGGGA
>JANXXL010000059.1 GCA_025350625.1 Bryobacterales bacterium
CGCGGCCCAGCAACTGGCGCGCATGGGACACTCGGTGACGGTTTTCGAAAAAGCCGACCGCATCGGCGGGCTGCTGCGCTACGGCATCCCCGATTTCAAGATGGAGAAGCACTGGATCGACCGCCGACTGGAGCAAATGGCGGCCGAAGGCGTAGAGTTCGTCACCAACGCGCACATCGGCGTGAACCTGCCGCTCGAAGCTCTGCGCAAGGATTTTGATGCAATCGTGCTGGCCACGGGCGCAGAGCATCCGCGCGATTTGAACGTGCTGGGCCGCGAGTTAAAAGGCATCCACTTCGCGATGGACTTTTTGCCGCAGCAAAACAAGCGCGGGGCGGGAGATGAAGTCCCGGAGCAAATTCTTGCCGGCGGCAAGCGCGTGGTGATCATCGGGGGCGGCGACACCGGGGCCGATTGCCTGGGAACTTCGCACCGGCAGAAAGCTGCTTCGGTGCATCAATTCGAGATCATGCCCATGCCGCCGGCCGAACGTTCGCCCTCTACTCCGTGGCCGCTGTGGCCCTTGCAGTTGCGCATGGAAAGCTCGCACGAAGAAGGCGGCCAGCGCGAATGGGCCGTGGCCACCACTCATTTCACCGGCGATGCCGAGGGCAACGTAAACCAACTTCACGGCATTCGCGTCACCCCCGCTCCCAAATTCGACCCCATACCCGGCACCGAATTCATAATGGACGTAGACCTGGTGTTGCTCGCGATGGGCTTCGCCGGCCCCGTCAAATCCGGTTTGATCGAGCAATTAGGTGTGCGCCTCGATGCACGCGGCAATGTGGCTGCCAACGAGCAGGATTGCCTGACATCGCTTGCCGGTGTCTTCGCCGCGGGCGACGCGCGGCGCGGGCAGTCTTTGGTGGTGTGGGCTATCGCCGAAGGCCGCAAGGCCGCCGCCTCTGTCGACCAATATCTGCGCGATCTGGTCCAAAGCCCCCAGTAAGGCGTCTGTTAGACTGAAATCATGAACGCCCTCAAGCGCTTTGTGCTGTGGGAATATCCGCGGGCGAGCTGGCAGTACGACGTAATCGTCGGCGCCATTGTGCTCTTCATTTTCGTTACCCCGCGTTTTATTTCATTTGGCGACCGTCCTAAACCGGCGAGCATCGCTATCGTGCGCGGGGGATATTGGATTGAACCGCAACAGTTGGCGGGCGTCCCCGACGACCTGCTGCCTGCGCGCGCCGCCGCCGTCGTCAATGCCAAGTACAAAGCCCACGCTGTGATCGCCAGCGTCGAACCGATTTATGACGATGCCGAACAGGAGCTGAAGGGCTACCTGGCTTTCCCCCAACACTAGAAGGTCGAGCGATCGTGAAGATTGCACTCTCCATCCTTATCTGCACCGGTGTATTGGCTTCGGCTGAGCCGCTACCCGAAATCCTGGCGCGCATGGACCGCGCGGCGGGAGAGTTCCGTTCGCTCTCCGCGCAAATGAAGCGTGTGCAATTCACGGCGGTGCTGAGCGAATCGTCTGAAATGGACGGAGAGCTCCGTCTGAAACGCGCGAAAGGCGGCACTATCGGCGTCATCGAATTCCAGCAGCCGGAGCAGCGAACTGTATTTATCAACGGCAAATCGATCCAGATCTACTATCCCAAGGCGAAGAGCGTAGAGATTTACGATGCCAGCAAATATACCTCGAATATGGATCAGATCCTGCTCTTGGGCTTTGGCACCTCCTCAACCGAGCTGAAGAAATCCTACGACTTCAAGGATGGCGGCCCGCAGAAGATCAACGACGCCGATACCACGCGTATCGAGCTAACCCCCAGGTCAGAGGAATTGAAAAAGCTGATCACCAGGATCGAGCTGTGGATTCCAGTGGGGCAGAGCAATCCCATCCGCGCGAAATTCAGCGAGCCGTCCAAGAATTACGAGTTGGTGGATTATGCCGACATCAAGGTTAATCCGGAACTGCCCGACTCGGCCTTCGAATTGAGGCTCCCCGCGAAGGTCAAGAAGATTTACCCGCAGAAATAGCGCTAGCGAATATGGAATCCGAAAACGTCCGACACTGCGGCTTCCGTAGCGGCAAACGAGCGTACTTCACCCCAGCGCGGGCCTTGCCGCAGATGCGCCTCGAACTCGTCGAGCTGGCTCTCGGTTCCATTGGCGTGTACTTCCACATTGCCGTCGTCGAGATTCCGCGCCCATCCGGTGACGCCAGTGCCGCGCGCGGCGTGTTGAGCAAAAGCCCGGTATCCCACGCCTTGCACTCTGCCCGAGACCACGAAGCGCCGGGCCTTTTGTCGCTCCATTGCCGCCGATTTTAGCAAACATCTTGCTGCTGTTATGATTCGGGCCATGTTATGATGCGGCCAGAATGCGCGAAACCGCTTTGCATGATACGCAGGGCCGCGAAGTGTCTCCGCCGAAGCTTCAGATAGTGCCGGGCTTGGCTTTGATATTCGATCTCGATGGCGTTATCGTGAATTCCATGCCGGTCCACGAGCGAGCCTGGCGGCAGTATCTGGATTCCGTGGGGATTGACGCCGGCGACATTCCGGCGCGCATGCATGGCCGGCGAAACGACGAGATTGTTCGTGATTACGTGGGCGATAAGGTGGATGGGCATACCGTTGCAGCGCATGGAGCCGCGAAGGAGCGGCTATATCGCGACCTCCTGCGCGTCGATCTTTACCAACTCCTGGTTCCGGGTATCGAGGAATGGCTGGAACATATCTCCGGCGCGCCGGTGGCGCTCGCCAGCAATGCCGAGCGCGCCAATATCGACTTCGTCCTCGATGGCGTAAGCGGGCTGCGCCGGCATTTCGACGTGATCGTCGATGGCTCCCAAGTGTCGCGGCCGAAGCCCGCGCCCGACGTCTATCTTCGAGCCGCCGAACTGCTGAATATTCCGCCGCGTAATTGTGTGGTGTTCGAGGATTCCCCGGTCGGAGTGGCGGCGGCCCGCGCAGCTGGAATGCGCGTGGTGGGCATACTTACGCATTCGAGTCTCAGCGGCGTGGCTTTCTCCGTGACAGATTTTGTGAGTCCAAAATTAGACGCTTGGTTATCTCTCGAGAGGGCCGAATAGAGCATGGCGGCGCCACCCTATCTCTGGCTGGCGGTGCTGGTAGTGGTCGCGCTGGGCGTGGGGATCTGGTGGGCACGGACCCAGCAATTGAGTGCGCAGCGCCGTTCCATGCGCGCGTTCTACACCCTGAGCGAACAGATATTCGCCGCGCCCTCATCGACCGAAATTGCCGAGAAGCTGGCCGAAACTCTGCCCTCCATTCTGCAGGCCACCACGGTCCGCCTGTACCTGTGGAACCGCCGCAGAAACTCGCTCGAATCTGTTCCCACTGCCGCCGATCCCGAACCGATGGCTATCTCACTCGATGGCGCCGCCGAGGGCCTGGCTGCAGGCGCCGCGAAATGTTTCCAAAGCCGTACGCTGCTGAACCTTCCGGATGTGAGACGAAACGCCCTGGTCAATGCGGGATGGAAAGCCGGTGTGCCCCGTTCCGCAATGTTCGCTCCTCTGCTGGCGCAGCTGGATGCGCTGGGCGTCATCGAGGTCGGCAGCGCACGCCGTTTGGGATACTTTGCTCCTGAAGAGCAAGCCAGCCTGCAGCATCTGGCCAAACAGGTAGCGGCTTCGCTCAAGCTCGAAGAACAACAGGCAGTGCGTGAGCAGCTTTTCCGCAGTGAAAAACTGGCGGCGACGGGACAACTGATCTCCGGAGTCGCCAGCGATCTGCGCGCGCCGCTCGAAAGAATCCAGGAATTGTCGTCGGCCCTGATCGGCGCCGATAACAGTTCGCAAATCGAGCGCGACTTGAAACAGCTTACGGCTGAGGCCCGACGCGCCTCTGAAATTGTGTCGCGACTGGTTTCGTTCGCGCATCCCACCGAAACTTCCACCCGGCTGGTGGATGTGAACGCCTTGACCGCCGGCTTAATGCAGTTCCGCGAGCCGGAGTGGAAAGCGCTGGCACTCCGCGTCCAAAACCATTTGTCGCCGGAGCCGGCCTTGGTGCTGGGGGTGCAAGGGCAACTTGAAGAAGTGTTCCTGAATCTGCTGGTCCACGGGGAGCAGACGGCATCGCGCTCCGTCGCTAAAACCCTGGAAGTCACCAGCAGCCTGATTGCAGGACGTGTGGTGGTGGAAATTCACTTCCCCGAAGAATCGGAGGGATCACCCCCGAGCCATTCCAACCTCGAAGTCTGCCGCGTCATCACGCAGAATCACGGCGGCGAGTTGCGGCTGCGCAGTTTGGCAGGCGGTGGTGGTTTCGACGTCGATCTGCCGCTCGCGCCTGGCACCGAGCAGCGGCCCGCTAGCAGAGCTCCGGCAGCGTTAGGCCGGGTGCTCACTCTCATGCTGGTGGATCCCGATCTCGGCGCGCAGCGCCAGCTTCTCGGATTGCTTTCCGCGCGCGGCCATAGAGTAGTGCCAGTGCGGGCGGAGGAAGCGGCCGATCTCGCGCATCGCCTGCGTTTCGACGGCATAGTGTGGGCGCTCAGATCGGGCGGTTCTCAATGGAGCGACTTTCAGGACCGTTTGCGCGAGTCGATTCCCACTTTTGTCCTGGTGAGCGACGGTTACGATGCGGATCTGGCCGCCAGTATTCAGGAAAAAGGCGGGTTTTTACTGGGGCGTCCGCTCCAGGAGCCGGAACTGGAAGTGGTATTGGGGGCCGTCGAAGCGCGCTCCACAGCCCGCGCCTAGACCATACTCAAACCGCAGCCTGACGCCCCGCCAACTGCCGCAACACGTATGGAAGGATTCCACCGCTCCGGTAGTATTCAGCTTCCTGCGGGGTATCGATGCGAACAATCGCGTCAAACGTCTTGCTCGAACCATTGAGAGTAGCCGTCACTTTTGCGCGAGTTTTGCCGGCCGAATCCACCGCCGCCGGAATCCCGGCGATCGAAAACGTTTCTTGCCCTGTCAGACCCAGCGATTCGCGGCTCTGTCCTTCGGCGAACTGGAGCGGCAGAACTCCCATGCCCACCAGGTTCGAGCGATGAATACGCTCGAAGCTTTCCGCGATCACTGCTTTCACGCCCAGCAGCAAAGTGCCCTTGGCGGCCCAATCGCGCGAGGAGCCGGTGCCATACTCTTTCCCCGCAATCACGAATAGCGGCGTGCCCTCTTTCTGGTAGCGCACCGCGGCGTCATAAATCGACATCTGTTCGCCTGTGGGCACGTGCCGTGTCCACCCGCCTTCGGTTCCCGGAGCCAGTTGATTGCGCAGGCGAATATTGGCGAAAGTGCCGCGCGTCATTACTTCATGGTTGCCTCGCCGCGCTCCGTAGGAATTAAAATCGCCCGGCTTGACACCCAGCGACATCAAATACTGCGCCGCGGGACTGTCCTTTGCGATGTTGCCGGCCGGCGAAATGTGATCGGTGGTGACGGAGTCCCCCAGCATCGCCAGCGCGCGTAATCCGCTCAGGTCTTTTACGAACGTTTTCGGATCCACCATTGCATCGAAGTACGGCGCGCGTTTGATGTAGGTAGAAGCGTCGTCCCACACATACAAATCGCCCGCGGGGACTTTCATTCCACGCCAGCTTGCATCGCCCTCAAAGACTTCCGCGTATTGCTTGGCGAACATCTCGCGATGGACGCTCTTTTTCACCGCCGCCTGCACTTCCTGATTCGATGGCCAGATGTCGCGCAGGAAAACGTCTTTGCCGGACGGGTCCTGGCCAAGCGGATCATGAGTGAGGTCTATGTCGACGCGCCCGGCGATGGCGTAAGCCACCACCAGCGGCGGCGAAGCCAGATAGTTTGCTTTTACTAACGGATTCACGCGGCCCTCGAAATTCCGGTTGCCCGAGAGCACCGCCGCCACCGTCAGTTTCTCCTTGGTCACGCCCGCGGCGACTTCCTCCGGCAGGGGACCACTGTTGCCGATACACGTAGTGCAGCCGTAGCCTACCAGGTTGAATTTCAGCGCCTCGAGCGCGGGCAGCAGTCCCGCTTCGCTCAAGTAATCCATCACCACTTTCGAGCCCGGCGCGAGACTCGTCTTCACCCATGGTTTCGAAGTGAGTCCGCGTTCAACCGCCTTCTTAGCAACCAAACCGGCGGCCACCAGCACCGACGGATTCGAGGTATTGGTGCAACTAGTAATCGCCGCGATCACCACGCTGCCATCCTGAATGGTCGCGCCCCCGTTCATCGCGATAATGGCTGTCTTCGGCGCGGAGCCCAGGCCATCCAGGAAATTCTTTTTCACATCAGGTAAGTTGATGCGATCCTGCGGCCGCTTCGGCCCGGCCATCGAGGGCACTACCGCCGCCAGATCCAGCGAAAGAGTATCCGTGAACACCGGGTCCGGCGCACCCGCGATGCGGAACAATCCCTGTTCCCGGGCGTAGGCCTCGACCAACTCCACCTGTTCAGGCGGCCGATTGGTCAAGCGCAGATATTCGAGCGACGCTTCGTCGATGGGGAACACGCCGATGGTCGCGCCGTACTCCGGCGCCATGTTTGAGATAGTGGCGCGGTCCGCCAGGCTCAGCGCGTTCAGCCCGTCGCCATAGAACTCGACGAACTTGCCCACCACACCCTTCTTGCGCAGCATCTGCGTGACCGTGAGCACCAGGTCGGTCGCCGTCGCGCCCTCGGGGAGCTTGCCGGTCATCTTGAAACCCACCACCTGCGGCAGCAGCATGGTCGCGGGCTGGCCGAGCATGCACGCCTCGGCTTCGATGCCGCCAACGCCCCAGCCGACCACGCCCAGCCCGTTAATCATGGTTGTGTGCGAGTCCGTGCCCACCACGGTGTCGGGGTACGCGACGCCATCCATGGTCATGACCACCGACGCGAGGTATTCCAGGTTCACCTGGTGCACGATGCCGGTATCCGGCGGCACCGCGCGGAAATTCTGGAACGCCGACTGGCCCCAGCGCAAGAATGCGTAGCGCTCCTGATTGCGCTGAAACTCGAGCAGCGCGTTCAACTGAAACGCGTCGTTCGTGCCGTAATGATCCACCTGCACCGAGTGATCGATCACCAGATCCACCGGCACCAGCGGATTGGCCTTCTTAGGATCGGCGCCCATTTTCTTCAGCGCATCGCGCATCGCCGCAAGATCCACCACGCACGGCACGCCCGTGAAATCCTGCAACAACACGCGAGCCGGCCGGAAGTTGATCTCACAGGCATCGGCCTGCATATCCCACCTCGCGACATATTCGATATCGGAGCGCTTGACGGTCGTGCCATCCTCAAAGCGCAGCAGATTCTCCAACAGAATCTTGATCGAGTACGGAATCCGCGCAAGATTGAAACCGGCTTTTTCCAAAGCCGCGAGGCGGAAAATTTGATAGGTGCGTCCGCCGACAGGAAGCTGACCTGCGGCGCCAAAAGAGTTCAGACTTGTCATCGGATGCTTCTATCTTATCAATCTGAGGCGGCTGCGCTCAGCGGCGGTGCTCCGTTTCGCGCGAAATCGATTGGGCGACAATGGAAACTAAGTGACGCTCTCGTTCCCGGCCTTCCGCTCCCGCAATTACCGTCTGTTTTTCTGGGGGCAGAGCATCTCGCTCATCGGCACCTGGATGACCCGGTTAGCCACCAGCTGGCTGGTCTACCGGCTCACCGATTCCGCGTTTCTGCTCGGAGCAGTCGGCTTCCTGGGCCAGATTCCGACGCTCTTCCTATCGCCGCTCGCCGGCGTCTGGGTGGATCGGTGGGACCGTCATCGCGCCCTGATGATCACGCAGGTTTTGGCCATGGTGCAGTCGCTCGCCCTGGCAGCGCTCACCCTCACGCATACCATCAATATGCCCTGGATTCTCGTCCTCACGTTCCTGCAGGGCGTGATCAATACGTTCGAGACTCCAGTGAGGCAGTCCTTCGTGATCCAGATGATCGATGATCGCTCCGCTCTCAGCAACGCCATCGCGCTGAATTCCTCGATCGTCAATGCAGGACGTTTGGTCGGCCCTGCGATTGCCGGCCTGGTCATCGCGTGGGTGGGCGAGGGATATTGTTTCCTGATCGATGGAATCAGCTACATCGCCGTGTTGTACTCGCTCTCGGCAATGAAAAATCTGCTGCCTAGTCTGCGAACTCCACCCCGCAACATCGGGCAGGAGCTATCGGAAGGCTGGCGCTACATTATCTCCTCGGCCGCGATTCGCTGGATACTGCTCATGCTGGGCCTGGTGAGTCTGATCGGCATGCCGTTCACCGTCCTGCTCCCTATCGTTGCCGATAAAGTGCTGGGCGGCGGTCCGCACACGCTGGGCTTCCTCACAGCGGGCACCGGCGTAGGCGCATTGACCTGCGCCGTGACATTGGCGATGCGCCGCAGCGTGGTCGGACTGGGCAAATGGCTGGGAATCGCCGCCGCGATTCTGGGAGTTTCGCTGATTCTGTTCGGACTCTCGCATTCCTTCTGGTGGTCCATGGTGCTGATGTTCGGCGCGGGCTATGGAATGATGCAGCAGATCGTCACCAGCAACACCATTCTCCAAACCATCGTCGACGACGACAAGCGCGGTCGCGTGATGTCGTTCTACTCGATGTCGGTCTTCGGATTCCTGCCGATCGGCAGCCTGTTCGCCGGCATGCTCGCGTCCTGGATGGGCGCGCCCAATACGCTGATTCTCGGCGGCGCGCTTTGCCTGCTCGCGTCGGTGTGGTATTTCGGACGCCTTCCCGAGATACGCCGCGTCATCCGCCCGGTTTACATCGAAATGGGAATTGTCCCGGACCCGGCGGCGATCGAATCTCAGCGGCGTTAGACGCTTCCCTTTTTGATGATCCGCTTATTGGGTCAGTCTCTGAGTGCACCAGTCAGAGACACAATGCGGCGGCATATTACCGTTTATGGGACTGAATGATTACGTCGGTTGGGTCAAGTTCAGCGGCGGGGCGGGGCTGGCCGTCCATCATCTTCGACAGGTGTTTTCTCAACGCCATGAATACTAAATCCCTCGTGGTATCGCCTCTTTGAACAGCGAATGCACCCATCACTACCCATCCAATAGGCAGTGGTTGATTTTCAGTGTCTTTATAAACGGCGGTAACCGTCGCCGCAAGATCAGATATGGTTGACTCCGGGCCTCCTCGCCATGCGAGCGCTTCTTTGGCGGGGATGGTGTCTTTAGTCAGGCTTTCGAGCTTCCAGCCCTCGATCAGGCCCACAAGAAAAACAACCTTGTTCGTCTCTTCACCGGAGCCGGTCTTAGTGGTAATGGATGGCGGAACGGAAAGATTGTTCCAGAAGCGCCCGTTCTTCATTCCCAAGGTCTGTTCGGGGTCGTCTGCCCAGAGCGATGCGATTGCCAAGGAAAAAATTACGAATAGCCGTTTCATAGAGCCTCGTGGGGTCTTACGCCTTTCTGTGGCTTCAGGGCATGCACGCCTTCATATACTCCACGTGGTACTGAGCCAGCCGCGCGATCAGCTTTTCCGCGAGCTGATTTGACAAAAAGTCCCCGTGCAGTTTGGAACATGGCGGGGCGACCACACGACTGAACTCCCCGTGACCTTCGGCTCTAAAGTCCACGTCTCGGGCGAGAACTCAGGGCAGTCAAGAAAACTTCCCGGTGTTGGCGACCTTGGAGCGAACAGAACTGCGGGATACCGATCCCGAATTGTAAATATCGCAGCAACTGAACCGAGCTGGACACATTCCGGATCAATCCACCATTCGAAGGTTTGACCATCGGCGAAGCCTTTTACAAGATTCTTGAGATTCACCCATTCTGATTCGACTTCGTCCATGATAATAACTATAAAGGACATTTATGGTGAACAAAAGCGCAGCAACCGGAACACGCGCGCACGTTAACCTTGAGTTATTGCGTTTACTCCATGCCTGCGCGGGTGAGCGATACCTTCGTCCTGCGCACCTACCCTTTCCGGGAAACGGACCTGATCGTCAGTTTCCTGACCCGTGATCTGGGGAAGTTACGTGAAGGGGCCCGGCGGGCCGACCGAAAATCCTTTCGCCATAAAGTGTAGCGGCTGGCCTATCTGCCCCGCGAGTGCCCGATATCGACGAACGCGAAGCTTCCCGATTTCGCGGCGTTGATCGCAGTCGCGATCTCGGACATATTCGCTTTGACCACACTCCAGTTATTTGTGCTCAAAACCAGCACCGCTATTTTACGGCTAGCCAGGTTTTGCTGATAGCTGAGTTCTTGATCGGCGGTGATGAAAAGGTCAAAGCCCGCCTCTTCGGCGGCGCTCAATAAGGCTCCATTCTTCATGCCTGACCATCGCTGAAACCACGTCGTCACCACCTCATGACTTGCCTCGATCAGCAGCCGCAGTTTTTGTGGCGTGCTCTCATCGAGGATAATCTTCATTAAACCTGCAAAGATTCGAGCGGTGTTTGTGCACTCTTTGCGGCGAAGTCCAGCACGGTCTGAATCTGATCCCGCGTGACGTGGAAATTTTCAAGGACCTCTTCGATGGGCGAGCTTTTCAGATTTTCAAAAATCGCCGACACGGGAACGCGGGTACCACGAAACACCCACGCGCCGCTTACCTTCCCGGGGACGCTCTCAACCGCCGGACATTGTGACCAATCAAGAGTTGCCATACAGTTCCCTGGTCTTATCGTAAGACACGGACGGCTGGATTGGCTAACCCGCGCAGAACGGCCCAGGTCTAGGGATACCGCGTGCCGAGAGCCATCGAGCTGGTATACCAAGCGCGCTACATTGGCGAGGCGCGGCACCGTGATGCGAGGAGTCCTGAGGCCGTGCCGAGGTCGAAATCCCACTACGAGGAGGCCAGCTCCGGGGCGCGCGTTGGTGTAGCATGTTATCAGGTCGTCCAACAGGAGCAATCGCATGAATGTCCGTCACCTCGTGCCGTCCGTAAGCCGCCGGCTCCTGTCCATGGGATCCCTAATGTTGGCGGCCGGCCTGCTCCACCCGGTTCACGCGTCAGGCGCAGACCTCTCGAAGTTCAGGCGCATCGAGCCGCAGTTCATCGCGGCGCTGGGAGACCCCGGGGCGACCTCCGGCAAGCGCGCACAATCATGGGGCTTCTGGAGCCAGGACCCGGGCCCGCGCGCTTGCAAGCTGGACCACTACCCTCAATTGAAGGCGGCCGGCGGCGTGGCGCCGTCACAGTGGAAATTCGACGCTGCGGACTGGTGGCTCGAGGAACACGGCTTGATCATGGAGAAGCCGACCTTTCCGCTGCCCGCTGGGAAATACCTCGTCACGGGCGACCGTAAGGTGACGACCGTGCTGACAATTCAGCCCAAGGACAAGGACGGCAATCAGCGGTGGGAACTCGCCGACGGCGCGACCCTCTACGACGTCACCCATCTCGGATGCCGCTCCGCACGCTACACGCCGACGACGGCTAACAACTCGTGCTCGCCCGCGAACGTTCGGACCACGGGTTTTCCGGTGAATCCAGGGGCGGCCATGCCCGTCGTGAACGGCTGCCGCAAGCAGGACTACGCGGTGCTCATCGTCGTTGGACTGCCCGCCACTCACTGAG
>JANXXL010000305.1 GCA_025350625.1 Bryobacterales bacterium
ATGACCAGACCAAACACGTGGTGGAAAAGACGCGCCGCGAGCTTGGCCTGGAAGCGCCACGGGAGCGGCGCAGGACGGTGGAGCGGCTGGATCGCGACGAGATCGAGCGGCTGATTGAGGCCTCCTACGGCCACTCCAGCCGGCACGGGTTCATGATCAAAATGCTGTTCTACACTGGCACCCGCGTGAGCGAGTTTGTTCAGATCCGGGTCGTAGACCTGCACCTAGCGCTCGATCCGCCACAGATCTACATCGCCAACGCCAAGGGCGGAAGTGACGGCTACGTTCCGATCCTCCCCGCTCTGGCGCAGGAACTGCGCACGCACCTGGACGGACGCCGGAACGGCTATGTCTTCGAGAGCAACCGTGCAGATAAATACACGACGCGATATGTTCAGCGGCTTGTAAAGGCCTTTGCAAAGCGGGCCGATATTGACAAGAACGTGACCCCACACCGGTTGCGGGCGAGCGTCGCGACTATTCTGCTAGACGCGGGCATGCCGCTGGATCAGGTGCAGAAGTTTCTCCGGCACAAGCGGATCAGCACGACTCAGATCTACGCCGAAACCAGCCTCCGCGGGATGGGCGAGAACTATGTTCGGGCTCTCGCGGAAAAGCGCTAGTCGCACCGTTTCAAGACAGGTGGGTGGTATCGGTGGGTTCGCGAGCTTTCCGACAAACCACACTTTCATGGAGTTACCGATTTCGAAGTAGTTTGATGAATAGACTCTCGTGGTGGAGGGAATTTCCGCCGCTCCCAGACACCCGCGCGTTACGGCCTTGGAACGACCACCGTTCCACTACCGTGATCCTCTATGATGGCTTGGCGGCCAATAACGACCGTATTCGATGCGCCGGCATCGATAGAGACATCAGCCTTCGACGACTCGAAACCACTCAGATCGTTGCTGACGAGCGAGGTGTTCGCCGGAGTTCCTCCATTCGCAACGAGCACGCCGAGCCCGGAAGCGCCGCGCCCTTGAATTCGATTGTTCGCCACCAGATTGTTCCCGGAGGGACCTTTGATCGCGATGCCTGCGCTGCCCGGTCCGAACGTGATCCCTGTGGGTGCGGACATCGTCACATCGTTGTCCACGATGATGGCCCCGCCCTCAGGCGGATTCGGCGCCGCCTGACTGAACACGTCAATGCCGACGGCTGCCGGGATTGTCCAGCCGCAATCGATCGAATTGTGCGCAATCAGATAAGAGCCCGTGCCTACCACGCGAATCGCATCCGCGTTGGCCGCCGCCGTGGAGCCCGTCGTAACCACGTTTCGCTCCACGTGCGCCCGCCCGCCGATAGTGCGGAGATTGATCGCGGGTTCACTCACATTGCGTACATTGTTGCCGGTCACGTAAATGTCCACTTCCTGGTTCGGAGACTTGCCCACGGCGAAGATGACAATGCCAAGGGAAGTGGCGCCCGGCGGCGCCCCCATGTCGATATCATTATTCGCGATGGACAGGGTTTCAGAGAAATTCTCCGGGTGTCCGGGCCGGTTCCTGTTCGGCGGCGCCGGGTCGCCGAACACGCCGATCCCGCCGGAGAGAAGGCCTGCAACGTTCGCTTGCGTCGCAAATTCGGCAGTTGCCTCCACGCCTTCGATCCGGCAGCCCGATATCGTTAGTCCGCTGGCTCCATAGACCCAGATCGCTCCGGCCTTCGGGCCAACGAAATGCAATCCGCGGATCGCGACGTGAGAGCCGAAAGCATCGACAAAGAACGGCCAGTTTCCGCCCGAGATCGTCGGCATCTCGCCTTGCGGGTCGGGCGCGCCAGAGATCACGATAGTTTTTGAAACCGTGACCATGCGGTTGTAAATCGCACCGGCGGGCGCGGCGGGAGGGCGGTCGAAAGAGAAATGGCCCATGAGGACGACATGGCCCCCCTGATCGGCGGCCGCCTGAACCGCCGGCACATCGATATCCGGATCGCCCGTACCGGTCACCGCCACCGGTTGCGCCGCCGTACTCCCGGCAAGAGCAGCCGCAATCCCGGCTACCACGATCAACCTGCCATTGAGAGCATTCATCGTCACGTCTCCTTTTCGTGTTCCGCGCCCGTCAGTCGGTAACGATCATCGCGGCCCTGCTCCCCGACGCAAAACCCGCAATATTCGCCGCAGGCGGGCCTTGTGCCGTCAGTTTGCCGTACACGTTCCAGTGGTAAACCTCACCGGTCCGGCCCAGCAGATAGCTGGCTCCGTTCACCGCAAAGACGCTTGCCGATGTGATGGTCATCTCGAAGCTGGCCGTGAAATAACCGGTGGATGTATCGATCACCACCTGGTGCCGCAGCGTGCAGGTTTGTACCGGCTTGCCGGCGCGGAACGTATCGGCATTGTTGAAGTCTCCACGGGGTTGTAAGCCCAAAACAGCGGAATTGATCCATACCGTAATCAAGGAGTGGGCTATTGCAAGTTCACCCACGCGAGGATGGCCTCGAGATCGATGGGGTGCTTGTCTCGGAAAGCGTAATGGCCGAGAAAGTGGATGTGCTGCCATGCGACGGGGGATATCCGCTTGAGCAGTTCCAGGACCTTCCGGTCGTCCGCCGCCTGGTATCGGTTGAGCAGCCCCGAAAGCAGCATGGAATTGTAGGCAATGACGGTATTGGCTACCAGGCGTCCGCACTCGTTGGCGATCGCTACGTCGAGGTCTGTACGTCCGATCAGTTCCTTTTTGCCGCTGACCTGCGAAAGCGCGGAGCGCAACTGATGATAGGCCTCGATGCGGTTCTGGGAACGGTGGACGTTTCGCTGGAGTTGTGGATCGCGCAAATAGCGCAGTGTGTAGATGCTGCGGACCAACTTGTCGAACTCGAAGATGGCTTTGCGGGTGCGATGGTTTCCGGATAGAGTGCACAGTTTACGAACGAGAGTACTCTGGCTCATCTCCTTGAGCCCCAGGGTGGCCACGATGCGGTCGATATTGTCTTTCTCCGAGACAATCAACTCACGGTCGATCCTTCCTGCCGGCTGAATGAAGAACCTGGCGTACTCCTCTGGATCGCAGGCGCACCAGAGATGCTCCAGTTGCGTCTGTAGATTGGTGAAGCGCGGGGCGAGCTTCATGCCGAACCAGTGCAGGATGGCGAAGTTCGCCTTGTTGATGCTGTGCATGTCGCCTGTGATGGTGGCCGGCACGATTTCCGAGGTGTTGTTGTAGCAGATGTCGAACACCCAATAGCTTTCGTGCTGGTTGGCCCCCAGCAGTTCGGTCTGCAGCGCCACGTGATTGACCAGCAGCGAATAGGCGACAACGCCCCGGTCCTTGCCGAAGTACTTGCGCGAGTGGCGCGCCTTCAGCGTTGGTTCGGCGGCGCTGAACTTCTGCCCGTCGACGCTGCCGTAGAGCACTTCCAGGTCGAACGAGTAGTACGGGAAGATGGGGAGCTGCGCGATGACGTTGCCAACCCGGTCGTTCGCGGCTTTCAGCGTTGCCAACCGCAGGTGTTGCTGATGGGTAGCTTCGAGGACGTGATAGGGAATGTCGCTGGTCTCGGCCATGCTGAGATTGCCATGGTTCATGGCCTGAGCGAGAATCACCGCCATCAGGCTGTCATCGTCGGCGATCTTCTTTGCATAGCGCGGCTGCAAGGGCGTCATGGCCGACAGGAAGCGGCACCTCTCATTCACAAAGCGAAAGATGTCGGAGATATCGTGCGCCTGGACTTTGGTGTAGAAGTCCTTTTGCAGGGTTTCGTCCTGGTCGGCTTTGGGGCGGTGCCAGGTCAGAGATTTCTTGACCGCATCGAAGTCTAGGTGCTTGAGTTTCCCCTGGCGCAGTTCCCGGTCGAACAAGTGCCAGAGCATATTGAGTTCGGCGAACAAGCCGTCGAGCGTGGTCTCGACCGGCTGAGCCAGCCAGGGAATATTCAGTCCCTTGAGTACATCCGCCTTCCGGTCCAGAGCGATCAGCTCATCGGCAAACCGCCGGTGTTGAACGCTGTCGTCCAGGTATATGTCGCCAATGTCGAGGCGTTTGCGCAGTTGCCAATATACCCAGAACTCGTAGCGCTCACCTTTCAGGCCGGTTGCATTGCCGTCCTTGTCGAAGTGCAGCAGATACGGACGCAGGCGCCTCGGAACCGTGTGTTCTGGAATTTCGTCGAGCGGCCTTTGCCCGAGGCTCTGTTGCCGTCCGAAGACGCTCTTCATCCAGCGCAGCGCCTCCAGCCATGGACTCTCCGCCACACTGCTGTCGAAATCGAGTGACATGGCGAGCGGCCGCAGGTTCTTGGTGCATCGGCTGCTATGCTTGTCCACCGCCTGCCAGCGCAGGTCCATTTGGTTGACCGGTTCCTCGGAGAGGAGCTTGCCGGTCGAAAGCAGCGTTTCTTTCGGCATGATGCGGAATGCCTGGAGACGTACCGCGCCAAAGGGCGTGGCGTCTTCAAGAGTGTCGTCCACATAGAGCAAGAGCAACTGCCCGACCCGCGGCGACGCCTGCTGCCGTTCGGCGTGAACTTGGGCGGCCTGTCGCATGGAGGCTTCCTTGGTATCGTCCTCCAGCCGCTTCATGTGGTAACCCAACGCCTCGACCAGATTGTCGGTGAGTTGGCGATAGCGCTGCCAGGCATAGCACAGCAGATAGAGGTGGCATTGACCGGATTTGAGCCGGCGCAGGTCGTAGATCGTGTAATAGTCGGCGAGGCTGGCGTAGTAGGCGATGTTCAACTGCGAGAGGCCAAGGCTCGGCAGCAGCGCTTTTGCGATCGCGTAGAGAGGCGTCAACGTGGCGCGCTTCTGACGCTCCGCGACCATCATCTTATACCTGAAGTTTCTGGCATCTTGTTTGATTGCCGCCAGTTCGGACAGCGCGTTCTCGCGCACCAGAAGCTTTTCCAGAGCGGCGCGTCCGGCATCGTCCAGGGTCTCTTCGACCCGCTGCTCCAGACGTTGGCGTTCGGCAGAGAGCGCATCTCCGATTATGGTTTGTAGTGTGCTGTATCCAGGCCGCACGATCCGGCGACCGATCAGAAAAGCCATCAGGTCAGCTAACAGGAAGGCAGGCGTTACATCCATTCTGGCCAGCATCGTCGCCTTGTCGACCAGCGTCGCCACGTCTTCGTCGGACCACAGGCGATAGCCGAACAAAGCGGCGATCTCTTTGCGCTGAGCATAGTATTCCTTGGCGGGCAACGGCTCCATGGTGGGTGCTAGGCCAGTGAAATACCGCTGCAGAAGGAACGTAATGTCCTCGGCCGGCACGTCGTTCAGCGAGAAACGGAAGAACGCCTGTTTGGCCTTAAAGTAACCAGTCTGTAGAAGGCAATAAACTTGCGCCAACAAACCGTTACGCCGAGAAGCCAGAGAACGCTCGGCGTCGGTCATAGCAAAGAACTCGATGCGCTGGAAGGCGTCGAAATCAGGCAGGCCATAGAGCGCCAGCTTCTCGGTCTCCGAGAGGATGGTCAGTCGTCCGCTGCGGTCACCGCGCATGAAGTATTTCCTGAGAGCGAAGCTGGGAACGCCAAAAGGCGTGTACTATAGCTACCATGTTCCATGGTTCATGGTGCTTTGACCATGTGACTTGCCGAGTGACAGATTTTCAATCGTGCGAAGCCCTGTTTCCGGATGTCACGCAAACGTTCGTTTAGGTGACACAATGCTGATCGGCTATATGCGGGTTTCCAAGGCCGATGGCTCCCAGGTTCTCGATCTGCAACGCGATGCGCTGCTGGCCGCTGGCATCGACACCGGGCACATCTATGAAGATCTGGCGTCGGGAAGCCTCGACGCACGACCTGGCTTGACCGCTTGCCTGAAGGCGTTGCGGAAGGGAGACCGGCTCCTGGTGTGGAAACTCGACCGTCTCGGACGCAATCTGCGTCACCTAATCAATACCGTGCATGAGCTGACAGCCAGAGGCGTCGACTTTCAGGTGCTGACTGGACATGGCGCCTCGATTAACACGGCGACTCCGGAAGGCAAACTGGTGTTCGGCATTTTCGCCGCCCTATCGGAGTTTGAACGGGAACTGATCTCCGAGCGTACTAAAGTCGGCTTGGCATCGGCCCGCGCCCGTGGACGAAAGGGCGGCGGCCAATACAAGATGACCTCCGCTAAACTACGCCTGGCCATGGCCGCTTTGGGGCAGCGTCAGACCGTCGTCAGCGAGCTTTGCAAGGAGTTGGGAATAACTCGCCAAACGCTTTATCGGCATCTCGGCCCAGATGGCTCGCTTCGTGAGGATGGAAAAAAG
>JANXXL010000092.1 GCA_025350625.1 Bryobacterales bacterium
GCCGGCCCAGGACGCGCCGAATCCGGCCGGACGTCCGGGTAGATAGCCTCCATGCACTGGGCCTTGCCGCGCGTGTGGAAGTGCGGTTGAAACGCCGAAAGCAGCGCCGGCTTCTGCAGGCGGAAGTAGCCATCGCTCCGGGCAACCTGACCGGCGGGAATGTCGAGTTCGGTCACATCGCCCATGTGCTGGGTGAATGCCACATACTTTGGCACAAAATTCTTCGGGTAGAATTTGAATCCTACCGAGACCTTCACCGGCGTTTCCTCGCCATAAGGATGCAGGTGAAGATTCAGGTGGATCTTCGAACCAGCCTTCACCAGACGTCCGGAATTTTCCGGAAAGAGATCGGCATTTTTGCCCACCGCGTACTCGTTGAGGAACAGACCCACTGGATCGTCTTCCGCATCTTCAATCAGATTGGTAGTTGCGTGATGCACCACCCTGAAACCGGAGTCCGGCTTGGTTTCGACGGCCGAAATGTACATATCTTCTTTGAAGTTCGGGTCGATGTCGATGTCATAATACTCATCGCCGCCTTTGGCTTTGAGCATGTATGCTTTCGGCATGCTGACCACCAGATCGGGTTTCCCGATGTGCCACTTGTCGACGTCCTCGAATTGCCGCGGCGCGGGCATGTCTCCCGGATTGCCTTCGAGCGCCCCCTGGTCGACCCAATTCGAAATGGTCGCGATCTCGGCCTCACTGAGCGAGGGATCGTCCTTGAACTTGTTGATGCCGATGGTGCGGTCAATGTGCCACGGCGGCATCTGCCGGCGCACCACCTTTTCCTTGATGGAGCGAGCCCACGGCCGGGCGTCTTTATAGGTGAGCAGCGACATCGGCGCAATCGAACCAGGCCGATGACAGTTCTGACAGGATCGCTGCAAGATCGGCGCCACGTCTTTACTAAATGTGGATTCCGTGGGCCGAGCCGCCGTATTGGTATCGGCGCCCAGCGCTATCGCCACCGGAATAATGCACAGGATCGCAGAATGAAGACGCATTTGGACCTTCCTTCGCCGCAGGTTTCTCTCAGGTGAAGGTTAATATGTACGGGATGCGGTGTCAAGCAGGTATGGCTTCCGGGCTACTTCGTGTCTACCGAAGCGACCTGAACTCCCAATTCAAAGGAGTCCTCGATAGGCTCGCATCGGCAGATCTCGCCGCGGGCAACGGTACGGCCTATCTCTACCTCTACGGTGGTTCCGCAAGGCACGGGCAGCCGACTTCGCAAGCGCATGCCGCTCGCGGACATATCGAGAATACCCGCTTGAAGGATGGGTCCAGGTCTTAAGCCCAATACTCTGAGGGTCCCCGTTTGGTTTGGCTTAAAGCGGTGCTCCCGGCGAACGTCCACCCTCTATTTATCGCTAAAGAATGCAGAACCTTTAGCCCTCTCAGTAACCTAGCCGCAGCATCCCTTCCTGCTTGCCCTGCACCGAGCCTTGGGTCAGCCATTCGAGGGACGCTTGGAACAGCAACAAGTGGTTCTTTTCCCACATGGCGTTATGCGAGGAACAGGCCAGGTCGATAAACACTTTCTTGGGCGTGCCGAGATCCGCGTAGAGTTCCTTGACGCGCTCGGGGTTGACTTGCTTGTCATGCGCTCCGGAAACCATCAGCGTGGGGACCTGCGTCTTGGCCACAACCGCCGTCGTCCATCCCCAGGTGGTGACTTGCGGCGCCCGGCGCACACCGCTTCCCCAAGTTGCGCCGACCGTGTCGGAACGAAGCATATCGGCCCAGACGGAATCGCGCGTAGCAGGTTCGTATTGGGCCGCGCAGCCGACCTGGCGATCCCAATTTGCAATGAATTCGTCGCGGGACTGGGTATTCATGGCCGCTCCATTTGCGGGCACCTGGGCCGGCGGTTCGGCCGTCGCTGCACGATTATAGGCCGGAGCAAGCAATACCAGCTTTGCCACTTTGTCCACATGCTGCGCCGCGTATCCACCGGCGCGAGGTCCGCCCAGAGACCAAGACAGCAGGTTCAGTTTCTCGACGTGGCGCAGCGCGCGGATTCGATCAACCACTGCGTCGATATCGTGCCAGTCTGAAGCGAGCGTCGTCATCTGGTGCGGGTAGCTGGCGGCGCAAGGCGCCGGAATCAGCGCCGGAACGAAAGACGCTTGTTGCTCGCGGGCGAGATTACAAGGATCGTTCATCGCGGGCGGGCGCGTGGAACGTCCGTACCCGGTCGTGTCCATGGAGAAAACATCGAAGCCGGCATGCGCGAGATAGGCCATCCAACTGTAGTCTTGATGGGGGACGTCGAAGGCCACCTCCGCGGGCGTTCCCGCGCCATGGACGAATAGCGCCACTCGATCGGCTGCGGGTCCTCCTCTCAGAACCGTGGCGGCCTCAACCACTTCCCGCACGTAGATCTCGGTAGCTTGCCCTGCAATGGCGGGGACAGAGGAATGAACCTGTACGTAATGGTCGATCCGTAAAAGATGGCTGCCGTCGTCGCCGAGTCCGTACGACGCCAGTGCGGCCAACAAGGCTATCGGGGGGATGGAAAATCTCATTGAAGCCTCCAAGCGCGGCAGCGCTGCTCCCGTCAGTATACGACTCCAGCATGACACGCGGTATAATTCGCCGATGAGCCATTCTTTGTCCGCACGCCGCGAATTTCTTCGCTTTCTGGCTGCCAGTCCGTTGGTGGCTCAAGCCCTGGCTGAGACCCCGGATCATGCGTCCATCAAAGACGCGTTCAACGTGATGGATTTCGAGCCCCTGGCGCATAAGGCGCTGCCGCCGGCGCATTGGGGCTATATGGCTACGGGCGTCGATGACGATGTGACGCTGCGGATGAACCGCGAAGGTTTCCAACATTATCAGATGCGCGCTCGCCGTCTGGTGGATGTATCCAAGGCGGACCTGCGCACAGAGGTGTTCGGCGCGGCCTGGGACATGCCGATCTACATCAGCGCGGTGGGCAGCCAGAAGGCGTTTTATCCCGAGGGCGAACTGGCCACGGCTCGTGCCGCCAAGGCGAAAAAGACCATGCAGATGCTCTCGACAGTGACTTCGGTTCCGGTGGAAGACGTTGCCAAAGCCCTGGGGACTCCGCCCTGGTTTCAGCTTTACATGCCCCTCACCTGGAATGAGACCGAGAGACTGGTCAAGCGCGTTGAGGACGCGGGCTGCCCGGTGCTGGCCTGGACCATCGATCTTCTGGCCGGCAGGAACACCGAGACCGCCACGCGCTTCACGCGAACCGACAAACGGGATTGCCTGTCGTGCCACGAAACGTCTCCGACGGCCGGCGCCAACACGCAGAACAACGGAGGCAAGCCGATGTTCGCCGGGCTTTCGGGCACCATCAAT
>JANXXL010000104.1 GCA_025350625.1 Bryobacterales bacterium
AAAAACGCCAACAAAACTCCCGACACGAAAAAACCCGCTAACGCCTTGAGTGGCCCCCCCGGCGCGAGCGTCCCGGGAACCATCCCCGCAGTGCCGGTTGCCATTCCATCCAATCGCGCCATGTTTTAGAAACGCTGCTCCTGCACTTCGCCCAGCTTGACAGCGAGATCCAGATATTTTCCGGCGCGGAAAACTTTCACGGTGATGGTATCGCCGGGCCGCTTGCGCGCGATCTCCCGCGCCAGAGCGTCGGACTCCGTGACCGCCTTGCCGTCAATCGCGGTGATAAAATCTCCGCCGATCCCCAGGCGCTCATTACCTACCTGCACCACGTCACGATAACCCTTCAATCCCGCCATCTCCGCAGCCGACCCGCGTCCGATTTCCTGAATCAGCAAGCCGCCGGTCGAGGGCAGTTTCAATTCCGTCGCCAGATCCCCGGCGATATATACCGTCGAAGCTCCAAAGCGCGGACGACCGAAACTCTTGCCCACCCGGAAATCCTCGAGCATTGCTTTGGCGCGGTTGATGGGCATGGCGAAGCCGATCCCAATGTTGCCGCCGCTGGGCGCGAGAATCGCGGTATTGATGCCGATCACATTGCCTTGCGAATCGAGCAGCGGCCCGCCGCTATTGCCCTCATTGATGGCCGCATCGGTCTGCACCAAGCCTTCGAGCGTACTGTTTTCGTTGCGAATTTCGCGCCCGAGCGAGCTCACAACTCCGGTGGTCAGCGTGCCCGAGAATCCAAATGGATTCCCGATCGCCAGCACCTTCTGTCCCACCTGCAACCCGTCCGAGTCGCCCAGCTTTAGAAATGGCTCTTTCTTTTTGGGATCGATCTGGATCAGCGCCAGGTCGTCCGCGCGGTCCGCCACCAGCACTTTAGCGGTATACCGGCTGCCATCCGAAAAGCGAACTTCAATTTTGGAGCTGCCGCTAATCACGTGGTTGTTGGTGAGAATACGGCCATCGGGGCTGATTAAAAACCCCGACCCCAGCGCGCGAGTCGGGACCATCTCGAAGAAAAAGGACTGCTGATAAACCGTGCTGGTGATGTAGGCGACACTGTCCTTGGCCGCCTTGTAGATCTCGATATTATTGACTTCATCCCCGCCCAATCCGGCCGAACGCGCTACCGTGGGACCGCTCCAGAGCGGCCCGTCGTAATGGCGCAAAGGGGAGTTTGGAGCAGTGGTGAAGTAAACAAACGCGCCCACCAGCGCCAAGGCAATGAATAAGGTCCGGAATCTCATAAATTTAAAAATATCAAGAGTTCAGTGCTGCCAGCGAATGATACACGGCCCGAGTCTGCTCCAGCGTGTTTTCCTTCGCGCCCGACGTATCGATAACATAGTCGGCATACTTGATCTTCTCAGCCAGCGGCATTTGCCGGCTTAAGCGGTCGAGCACTTGCTCGCGAGTCATGCCGTCGCGCGACATAGCACGCTCGATCTGCTGTTCCTCGCTGCAGACGGCAACAATCAACTTGGCGTAATTACGGTAACTACCCGCTTCGATCAGTATCGCAGCTTCCACGACGCCGATTCCATGGGGATGCGTGGCGGCATATTCATCGAGCAACTGGCGCTCGCGCGCCCACACCGGCGGATGCACCAGCGCGTTCAACTTGGCAAGCTTCTCCCGATCGTGAAACACCAGTGCGCCCAGTTTGAGGCGATCGATGGTGCCATCCGCCTTGAGGATGCCGGCGCCAAATTCGCGAACCGTACTCTCAAACGCTTCCCCGTCCGGTTCGAGCGTCCGATGCCCCAACTCATCCGCGCCAATCACTAGGCAGCCTAGATCCGCCAGGGCGCGTCCCACAAAAGTCTTTCCGCTGGCCAAACCGCCGGTAAGTCCCACTCTGAGCATAAAAAGCCCAGCTTAGGCAGCACCCTGATGCCGCTCGGCCAGCTCCACCGTGTTCGACATCAGCATGGCGATGGTCAGCGGGCCGACCCCGCCCGGCACTGGCGTATATGCTCCCGCTACCCGAGCCATGTCCAGCGGATGCACGTCACCCACTAAGGTCTTGCCGCTGCGTGCAAATTCTTCAGACCGTCCGAAGCGCCCCGCTTCGGCTCCGTCCGTAACCCGGTTAATACCCACGTCCACCACCGTGGCGCCGGGCTTTATGTAATCGGCCGTGACGAAACCCGTGCGCCCGATCGCCGCTACCAAAATGTCCGCCTGGCGGCACATCTCCGGGAGGTTCACCGTACGCGAATGGCAAATCGTCACCGTCGCATTCTGATGCAGCAGCATCAGCGCCATCGGCTTGCCGACAATATCGCTGCGTCCCAACACCACCGCATGAGCCCCCGCCATCGGGATCTGATAAAACTTCAGGAGTTCGATAATGCCCACGGGCGTGCACGCCCGTGGAGCTTTCTTCCCCGCCACCAGATACCCGACATTAATCGGATGGAATCCATCGGCGTCCTTGTCTGCGGCCACGGTTTCCAAAACCCGCCGCGTATCCACGTGTTTCGGCAGCGGCATTTGGACCAGAATTCCGTCGATGTCCGGCCGCCGGTTCAGTTCTTCCACCAGGGCCACCAAATCCTCGGTAGTAGCAGTTTCCGCAGGCGTGATCTTTTCGCTCAAAATGCCCAGTTCCGCGCACGCTTTGATTTTGGTGCGCACGTAAATCTCCGATGCGGGATCAGCCCCGGTCAGCACTACAGCCAGCCCCGGAGGCCGCTTCAGTTTGTCGATTCGTGGTTTCAACCGCGAGAGAATTTCAGTCTGTACGGCCATGCCGTGAAGGATTTTGGACATTCCTTGACGAGTCTAACAGACGGTCCTCATGCTATTCTTCCCCTAAATGGCGACCAAGTCCCTCGTTACGCCACAGCAATACCTGGCCACGCCTTTCGAGCGCGAACCCGAACTGGTTCACGGCGAACTTGTGGAGCGTCCTTCGCCAAACCTAGTCCACGGCAGAACCCAACAACGCCTGGCAGTGCATCTCGATGGTGTAGGCTATTGCTGCACCGAGGTTCGGATGCGACTGGCCGAGGACCTCTACCGCATCCCCGACGTGGCAGTATTCGAGGGAACCGGACCTACGGAAGCGGTTCCCACTGCCCCGCCTCTGCTGGTAGTCGAAATCAGCTCTTCCGACGATCGCTTGGATGCCATGCTCCAGAAACTCGACGAATACGCACCTGGGGCGTTCGGCACATCTGGCTGATCGAGCCGGAGCGCAGGCGAATTCACGTATACGACCAAGGCTCCCTCACCGCAGTATCGCGACTCGAACTAACCGAGTTCGGCTTCACGGTCACCGCTCAAGAATTATTCGCTTAAGGTACTTGCGGAAGTTTACCTCGGCCGCAGCCCTGCGCGCACCGCCTCAGGATTCGCATTCGCCAACGCCCCCGCAACCTCGCTCGCGCGATCGTCCAGCTCGAACGCGGGAGCCACTTGATGCACCAACCCCCACGCCAGCGCATCCGGCGTTGAGAAAATGCGTCCCGTGAGACACAGCTCCAGCGCGCGGCGTTCGCCTATGGCAGAGGCTACCGCGCGAAAGATCGCCTCACTCCATTTGCCCTCGCGAATGTCCGTCAGCCCGAAGCTGGTACCCTGCGCCGCCAGCACCACGTGCGCATTGGCCAGCAGCGCCAGGCCGCCCGAGATCGCCACTCCCTGCACGGCCGCCACCAGCGGTTTCACGATTCTGCGCCCGATCGTAAACAGATCCTCTCCCGCCACCGTATCGATGCCAGTGCAAAACACCGGCCCATCCGCTTCGAGCAAAATCGCCCCTACCTCGTCATCGGCGACAGCATCGCGCAACTCGCGCAGCAGATCCTGCGCCAGCGCCGCATCCAGGAAGTTGCGTTTTTCGATCGCGGCCAAAGTGATGCGCCGCAAACGTCCGTCCTGCTCTATGCGAAGGCTCATAAGGTCTCAACAATCAGATGCTCGCGATGGCCGTGGGCCGAAGCCGCCTCGAAAGCGAATGCCAAAACGCGCCGCGTGGCCAGCGGATCGATGAGTGCATCCACTTGCCCCCGCGCTGCCGCGTGCCGCGCATCCAGCCACTGGTCGTAATCCGCCCGCGTCTGCGCCATTCGCTGGCCGAGTTCCTCGGGAACCGCCGCGCCGCTCCCCTTCAGTTTTGCGAGCTCCGGCCCGTGCACTGCCTGCACCGCCGCGTCGCCCTCCATCACTCCGATACGCGCCGTCGGCCATGCAAACGCAAAGTGGGGATCGAAGCCTTGCCCCGCCATCGCGTAATATCCCGCGCCGCTTGCGTGATTCAGCGTAAGAATGATCTTGGGCACAGTGGCGCAGGCCATGCTTTCCACCATCTCGGCGCCCGCGCGAATAATGCCTTCGCTCTCCGCCTCCGTGCCTACCATGAAGCCCGAGACGTCCTGCAAATACAGCAGCGGCAATCCGCGTCGCTCTGCGTTCTCGACAAAATACGCCACTTTTCGCGCCGACTCCGCATACACGATCCCTCCGATGCGCGGCCCGGCCGCGGTCTTCAAGAATCCGCGCCGATTGGCGATCACCCCGATCGCCCGCCCGTCCAGCCTTGCGTTCGCGCACAACATCTCCGGAGCGTACTCGGGTTGAAACTCCAGGTATTCGTCGGCGTCCACCAGCCGAGCGATCACTTCTTCCACGTTGTAAGGCAGGCGATGATCGGCTGGCAGCAGATCGTAAAGCCCCTCGGCAGGTTTAGCGGGCGCGGTGCCCTTGTGTGTGGGCGCTCGCGCCGCCACCGGCAACTCCCGCAATTTTGTCTTGATGATATTGAGCGCATCCAAATCGTCTTTCGCTTTGTAGTGCGCCACTCCGCTGGTCTGCGTATGCAGCGTTGCGCCGCCCAGCGCCTCCGCCGACACCACTTGTCCCACCGCTCCTTTCACCAGATTGGGACCGCCCAATCCCATAAAACTGCTGCCCTCCACCATAATGATGACGTCCGATAGCGCCGGCAGATACGCGCCGCCCGCAATGCACATGCCCATCACGGCCGAAATCTGCGGCACCTTCAGCTTCCTCCGCATCAGCGAGTTGTAATAGAAAATCCGGGCCGCCCCATACTGTCCGGGGAAAATACTCTCCTGATACGGCAGGTTGATGCCGGCCGAGTCCACCAGATAGACAATCGGCAACCGGTTGCGCATAGCGATTTCCTGCGCCCGCAAAATTTTCGGAATGGTCTCCGGCCACCACGCCCCGGCCTTCACCGTGGCATCGTTCGCTACAATCACCGTGGGACGGCCTTCGATCAAACCCACGCCGGTAATCACCCCTGCCGCGGGCGCCTGGCCGTCGTATTTGTCGTAAGCCATCAACAAACCGATCTCGAGAAACATCGCGCTGGGATCAATCAGCTCGGCCACCCGTTCGCGCGCGGTAAGCTTCCGCGCCTGATGCTGCTTCGCGATTTTCGCCGTGCCGCCGCCCTGGCGCAGTTTCTCTTCGAGATCCTGCAATTCCGCCACGAGTCCGCGCATATGATCTGCCGCTGTAGTCACTTCGTTTATTCTATAGGCCATGCGGACCTGGAAATGTTAAGCCTGGATCGGCGCGTTCTCAACGCCGTGTGGACGATATTTCTGTTCGTCTTGGCTGTTGCGCTGATCTATGCGATCCGCGGCGCCCTCATGACCTTCACGCTCGCCGTATTTCTAGCACTGCTGCTTTCGCCGCTGGTAACATTCGTCGATCACTTTACTTCCATTCGCATCCCCAAAACGGTGTCCCTGGCGGTGGTCTATGTTTTGCTGATCGCGGCCTTCGCGGCCATTCTCATCGGCGTCGTCTCCGCGGTGGCGGCGGATGCGCGCACCCTCTCCGGAAAACTGCCGGATCAGTTGCGCAGTGATCCGCTGGGCGGCCTGCCTCTGCCCGCATGGCTCGCTCCCATGCGCGAGCGATTGAGCGTTTGGCTCCGTGACCGGCTCGACGAAGTCGGCAAGAACGCAATTTCACTCAGCGGCCAGGCGCTGAAAGAACTGGCCAGTGGATTAGGCGCCGCCGTGAGCGTCGTTCTGGTGCCTATTTTGGCGTTTTTCTTCGTCAAGGACGGCAGACAGTTGCGCGATGGATTCATCCAGAGCGTGCCGCGCAAACATCAGTTCCTGTTACATCAGATCTTGCAGGATCTCCATCGATTGCTGTCCCAGTACTTGCGCGCGCTGCTGATCCTTTCCATGGTGGCCTTTGTTTTTTATGCGATTTTCCTCAGCCTCACCGGGGCCCCCTATGCGGTGCTGCTGGCCGGTATAGCGGGGATGCTGGAATTTATTCCCGCCGCAGGCCCGTTTATGGCGATATTAATTATTGCCGGAGTGGGTCTCGCCAGTGGATACACCCACTGGTTCTTGTTGCTGCTGTTCGTGGTGGTTTATCGTGTAGCGCAGGACTATATTCTGCAGCCCATGCTATTGAGCTCGGGGATGCGCATTCATCCGCTGCTGATTATCTTCGGCGTTCTCGCGGGCGGCGAATTGGCTGGGATACCCGGTATCTTCTTCTCCATTCCCTTGATCGCCGCGCTGCGCCTCATTTTCCTGCGATTATGGAACCAGGACGGCCGAAGGGCATAGTTATGGAGCCTGAAAATTCGCAACCGCTGCTCCTCGAGCCACCCGCCACGAATTCCGGCGGCGAGGGCAAGAAAAAACTAGGCCTCATCGGAACCATCGGCGCGCTGCTGCTCAAGTTCAAAACCGTAGGCTTACTGCTGCTCACCAAGGGCAAATTGGTGTTGCTGGGCCTGACCAAACTCAACACGTTGCTTTCGATGCTGGTCTCGATCGGATTTTATTGGGCGCTTTACGGCTGGAAGTTCGGCTTGGGTTTCGTGCTCTCGATCTACGTGCATGAGATGGGACACGTCATCGCGTTGGCGCGTTATGGAATCCCCGCCAGCGCTCCTATGTTCATCCCCGGATTCGGCGCTTTCGTGCGTCTGAAGGCATATCCCGCGTCCCCCGGCGAGGACGCGCGCGTCGGCCTCGCTGGTCCGCTCTATGGACTAGGTGCGGCGCTCGCCTGCATGGGTATCGGGGTCGTCACCGGTTCCGGTTTGTTCTCAGCGCTTGCGAAAGTAGGCGCCTGGATCAACGTGTTCAACTTGATTCCGGTATGGCAGCTCGATGGCAGCCGCGGCTTCCGCGCACTGACGCGTCAGCACCGCATCTACATCGCCGCATTATCCGGACTCCTCTGGTTCTGGACTTCGGAAACCATGCTGGTCCTGGTCGCGTTAGTGGCCGCGTGGCGCTGCTTTACCAAGGACGCACCGGAGCAGCCGGACAATGTAGTTTTCTACCACTTCGCAGGGCTGCTCGCCGCATTATCCGGCGTCTACTACTTCACAAAGTAGGCCGAACCGCGTGCCGCTCCCGTTCCCCGCCGCCATGTTGCAGATGGCTATGATGCCGGCTGTAGCTGAAGTAAATCACCAGTCCGATGATCAGCCATACCGTAAGCCGCAGCCAGTTGATCCAGCCGAGCTTGTACATCATGTAACCGTTGAACGCGATTCCCAGCCACGGCACCAGCGGCACCCAAGGCGTGCGAAACGGGCGCGGCTGTCCCGGATTGGTCTTGCGCAGCACCAGAATCGCGGCGCATACAATTACAAACGCCAGGAGGGTGCCGATATTCACCATCTTGCCGATGTCATCGATCGGCGTGATGCTTCCCACCACAGCCGCCAGCAAGCCCACCAGAATAGTGTTTTTCCACGGAGTGCGGAACTTGGGGTGAATAGCCGCGAAAAATTTCTTGGGAAGCAATCCGTCGTTGGCCATCGAATACAGCACGCGCGATTGCCCCAGCAGCATCACTAGCATCACGCTGGTCAGCCCGGCCAGAGCCCCGATGGTGATGATGTGCGAGGCAGTCGTCAATCCTCTATCGCTGAACGCGCGGGCGATAGGAGCTTCGACGTTGATCTCCTGCCACGGCACCATGCCGGTGAGAACCCCCGCCACCAGGATGTACAAGGCGGTACATAACAGCAATGACAATATGATCCCAATAGGTAGATCCCGCTGCGGATTGCGAGCTTCCTGCGCGGTGGTCGATACCGCATCGAATCCGATATACGCGAAGAATATATACGCCGCTCCCGCACCCACGCCGGAGAATCCGAAAGGCGCAAAGGAGTTCCAGTCGTGACCCCAGTTGGCGAAGTTCACATAGCGCACACCCAGCGCAATCACGAACAACACTACCGATACCTTAATCACCACGATGGTCGAATTAAAGCGCGCGCTCTCGCGAATTCCGAGGACGAGAATCGCGGTGATCACCAGAGCAATGCAAAACGCCGGCAGGTTGAAACCGATTTCGACCCCAAATATTGTCGGCGCGTTGAGAAGCTGGCTCGCCCGCTCGATCAGTTCCGGGGACTTCGCACTGGATATCGCGCCCACCTTGTCTAAAAACGCCGACGTGCCGGGAACCAGGCTAGGATCGGACGCCTGCGCCATTTGCCGCGCGATGATATTCTCGGCGGTCCGAATCCCGGTCCAGTGATCGTATGCCAGCCACAGCGGTATTTTGATGTGCAGGATATCCAGCAGCTCAATAAAGTGGTTGGACCAGCCCGACGAAACCGTGCTCGCCCCCATGGCATATTCAAGCGTCAGATCCCACCCGATAATCCAGGCGAAGAGTTCGCCGAGCGTAGCGTAGGCGTAAGTATAAGCGCTGCCCGCGAGCGGGATCATGGCCGCAAATTCGGCGTAGCACAATCCGGCAAACGCGCAGCCGAGGCCGGATAGGACGAACGAAAGCATCAGCCCAGGCCCGGCGTAATGCGCGCCCAATCCCGACAGCACGAAGATCCCGGCGCCGATAACGGCTCCCACTCCGAGGGCGGTAAGCTGAAACGGCCCCAGCGTTCGTTTGAGCGAATGTTCGCCCGATTGCTGGGCTTCGCTAATCAGCAGATCCAACGGCTTTGTGGCGAAAAGATTCATAGACGGCTCCGCGGCAGGGGGACGGTCATCGCTTAATAGCAGAGTCTAGCAGACTGTTATTGCCCGAAGCCCGCTGCAAGCCGCACGCTTCACGGCTGCTTCTTTGAATAGCGATGTACGATAACAGAAGTGGCCACGAGCTTTCGTCCCCGCATCGCCCATTCCACACCCCGCCGCTGGCTAATACCAGCCGGCGCCGTCGCAGTCCACATCTGCATCGGATCGGTCTACGCCTGGAGCACGTTCAACCGTCCCATCCAGGCAATCTTCCCCGGCAACCCGTGGTGGTTCAGCCCGCCCTACACCACCTTCACCATGGCCCTGATGCTGCTTGGTTTAAGCGCGGCCTTCGGAGGCCCGTGGGTGGAACGCAAAGGCCCGCGTGCGGCAGCGACTGCTGCGGCTCTTTTCTTCGGTACCGGACTGGTGATCGGCGGCGTCGGCCTGGCCACCAAACATTCCGTGTTGGTGTTTTTGGGGATGGGAATCATCAGCGGCATTGGATGCGGCTTGGGCTATATCGCGCCCGTAAGTACGCTAGTGCGCTGGTTTCCGGATCGCCGCGGCATGGCCACCGGCATGGCCATCATGGGGTTCGGCGGCGGCGCGTTTCTGGCGGGCTATTTGAACGTTTATTTCATGGCGCGCCTGGGCGTGGCCCGCACCATGATCGCCCTCGGAGTCGCATATTGCATCGTCATGCTGGCGGGAGCGCGGATACTGCGTAAACCGCCCGAGGGGTGGAAACCAACCAACTGGAACCCGCCCCCCCATGCAGTGCCCCCCGAAAAACAGGGCCTCACCCGCAATGATGCGCTGCGTACCGTGCAGTTTTATTTATTGTGGGGCATCCTGTTTATCAACGTCACTGCCGGCATCGGTATCCTGGCGCAAGCTTCGCCCATGATGCAGGATGTATTCCGCAAGACCCCGGTCGAAGCAGCTGCGGTGGTTTCGCTGATCAGCCTTTTTAACGCCAGCGGCCGATTTTTCTGGGCCTCGCTCTCCGATTTCATGGGCCGCCGCAATACCTACACGTTGTTCTTCGTGGTGCAGTTTGCATTGTTCCTGCTCATCCCGCGCCTCGCCGCCGCGCAAAACTGGATCTTGTTCGAAGCCAGCTTGCTAGTGGTGTTCACCATGTACGGTGGCGGCTTCGCGACTATTCCTGCGTTTCTCGCCGATCTTTTCGGGGCACGAAATGTCGGGGCCATTCACGGAGTGCTATTAACGGCCTGGAGCGCGGCCGCAGTGGCGGGTCCCGTAATCATCACTGAATTGTCGAATCGCGCAAAAGCGGCGCTCGCCCCCGGCGCCAGCCGCATTCACATCTATGACCAGCCGCTCGCGGTATTGGCCGCACTGCTTGCGGCGGGCTTCCTGCTGACTCTGCTGGTGAAGCCGTTGGCGAGCGTCGAACGGCCGGAGCCGGTCAAAACTTGATGGCTTTGGTACGGTAGCGATGCGCGGCGTAGAAGAATCGCAGACCAGTCGCAAGTCTATGTCGGTGACGCTCCTCGTGGCGGGCGCGTTCTTCATGGAAAATCTGGATGGCACCGTAATCGCGACGGCCCTCCCCCAGATGGCGTTGTCTTTCGCCGCGCATCCGATCGACCTCAACCTGGGCATGACGGTTTATATGCTGACCTTGGCCGTGTTCATCCCGGTGAGCGGATGGGTAGCCGACCGTGTGGGAGCGCGCGCAGTGTTCTCCTCCGCAATCGGCCTGTTCACCCTGGCCTCGATGATTTGCGGGATCAGCAACACGCTGACGCAGTTTACCGCGGCCCGAGTCTTGCAGGGGATCGGCGGCGCCATGATGGTTCCCGTGGGACGGCTGGTGGTACTTCGCGTCACCGAGAAAAAAGATTTGCTGCGGTCCATGTCGTATATCGTTTGGCCCGGATTGGTGGCGCCCGTGCTAGGTCCGCCGCTGGGCGGTTTCATCACCACTTATTCCTCCTGGCGCTGGATCTTTTATTTGAACGTGCCGCTGGGCATCATCGGCACCGTGCTGGCGCTCTTATGGACCGACAACGAACGCGAGAACGCCGACCGTAGTTTCGACTGGCTGGGCTTTGCACTGGCTGGCTCGGCGTGCGTTGCGTTCATGTACAGCCTGGAATTAATGGGACAACAGAAATCGAATTGGATCACGATCTGGGCGCTGCTGGGGTATAGCTTGTTGGCCGGCGCTCTGGCCGCCATGCATATGCGGAGGGTGGAACATCCGCTGATCGATTTCGCCTGTTTGAAACGCAAAACCTTCTCCGTCGCGATCTGGGGAGGCTCGCTCTTCCGCACCGGCATCATGGCGTCGCCCTTCCTGCTGCCGCTGATGTTTCAAGTGGCGTTCGGGTTGAACGCGTTTCAATCCGGACTGCTGGTGCTCACCATGTTTGCCGGCAATCTGGCGATGAAGTCGGTAACCACACCAGTTCTCCGCCGCTGGGGTTTTCGCAGCGTGCTTCTGGTAAACGGCATCGTTTCCGCCTTGCTGATTTTGTCGCTGGGATTGCTATCGCCCACCACGCCCAAGGTGGCCATGGTGGCCGTGCTGTTCCTCCACGGGCTGTCGCGATCCATGCAGTTCACGGCCTTAAATACCCTGGCTTTCGTCGATATCCCCAAGGCGCTGCTGAGTTCAGCGACCAGTTTCGCGGCCGTGGTCCAACAAATGGGAATGGGCCTGGGAGTGGCAGTGGGTGCGGTCGCGCTTCGTGCAGCCGGATGGCTGCGTGGCGAGCGCGCCGGCACGCTAACGCTGATGGATTTTCATCTTGCCTTTTGGATGATGGGTGCGCTCGGCGTGCTGGCCGTGTTGGACTGCTTCACTTTGCCCCCGGAGGCGGGAGCGGAAGCGAGCGGCCATCGAACTGCCTAAATCATTCGTGTGAAGATCCCGGGGGCGCTGTGCCGGTGAATACATCGAACAGCATACTGGCTACATAGGCAAGGGCGATTCCAGCCACCGCCGCCGCGATGAAAGCCACGGTTGACGAGACGCCCATGGCATCCTGCAGCCTCGAAGCCAGACATAGCCCTATGATTCCGCCGGCGATTGAAGCGATCAAGCGTCTTTGCATTTGCTCCTCTAAATTCAATATCGGCCAAATAGCCGGGAAAGCGTAAGTCTTGCGCTCCACCGCCCCGGGGGAGGACGCCTTAGGGAACTTCCGTTTTCATGGCAGTACTCGCGGCGCTAAAGGACTATTACATCGCGCCCCTTCCGATCTACCGTGCGGGATGCGAGATCAGCTCTACGAAAAACGTGCGGCCGGGCTGCGACATGGCGTCGACAAGAGGGCTGAGAGCGATAGGATCGGAGTATTTTCGATTGAATCCATTCCGGATGCCAAACTGAACATCGAAATTGGGAAGCAGTCGTTTGGAGGTCAGCGTGAAATCGGCGAGATAAACGGGCGATACGAAAGCGCCCGCAATTGTCCTTCGAGAGCTGTAATACTGCATGCTGCTGCTCGCGCTGAATTTCCGTCCAAGAGGCACGGCGAATCTCAGTTTTGCCAGATGATCCGGAGAGTTTTCGAGGATCCCGTCCACATGGGAGTCCACCGACTTTTGAAAAGCATAACTGGCCGTGGTTTCGATCCACCGCGACGGCCGCGCATTAATCTCGAATTCTAAGCCCGTGGCGTGAATCCTGCCGTGGTTTTGAACCTGAAATAATCCGGCATCCGTCAGGACCCCTTCGAGAAAATCATGCAGCCAGTATCGATAAGCCGATACCGACAAATTTATGTGTCTTTCCAGTTTTCGCTCAACGTCGATCTCTATGGTGTCTGCGCTCTCCGGTCGCGCGGCGGGGTTGGCGACCGACGATAATCCGTCTTCGAAAAACAATTGGAACGCGCTAGGGTTGCGGAAACTGCGCCCAAACAGGAATTTCAAAGTCCATTCGGAATTGGGCTGATAAATCAGTGCAGCACGCGGCGAAACAAAATTCTTGCGATAGACGGAGAGGTCTATTCTCGCTCCCAGATTCAGGCTCCAACTGGAGGTCAGCCGGCGCTCGTCCTGCACGAAGAATGCGAGCGTTTTGTCGCCGGTATTGATATTCACGAACACCGCGGGGACGGGCGCGACGTCCTTCGACCCCTGGTAGGCGCGCAGGTCAATGTTCCCTTCGACGCCCAGTGTCACCGTGCCGAACCGCGATGGATCGAAGCGGTAGCTGAGGCGGGTTCCGATCCAGTCGGATTCAGAAAACGTCCGATTATCCTCGACCAAAGTGCCGGCCGGGGAATCGAGCGGATAGTCGAAGCGCCCGCGAAGATGATTGGAATTAAAATAGGTCCGCCATTCGAGCGTCCCCCCGGCCAGTCCGCGCGCGTACGCCGCTTCCACATAACCGGTGCTTTCCATTAACTGCGTCCCACGATCGTTAAAAATCGCAGGACCCCAAGAAATGGGCTGGATCTTGTTGCGGTCGGAAACTACGCCAGTGATACTCCAGTTGCGCCAAACCAGATTGGAGAAAAAATGATAGCCCTTTTCGCCATCCATGTGGAGCGCCTGACCCCCATTGGTAGCGGGCGTGTTGAATTGCGGGAAGAACAGCGGACTCTCCCCCCTGTTATTAAAGACCGAACCCGAAAACAGCAGACTGCCATGCTTGCCGAGGGGTTCAGCCACCATGAACTGGGCCTTCTTTTCGCCGAAACTGCCTGCAGTTGCAATGAGAGCAGCCGGTCCAGCCTCCTCCGGCGACTTGGTCACGATGTTGATGGTGGCGAAGATACCATTGCTGCCATAGAGCGCCGAGGACGGCCCGCGGATAATCTCGATCTGTTTCACCAGGTTCATCTCGATAGGAAAGTCTACGCCGAACCACAACATCGAATCGAAAATGTGGTCGGCCATATTGTGGCCGTTGACCATGATTAGAAAGCGGCTGGCGTAATCTCCCGGCAAGTTAAACCCCCGCACACCGATGCTGTGGTACGAGCGGTCGTAGGAACCGTAGAAACCGCGCACGGATGCAAGGGCCTCGCCCAGGGTGCGGTAACCGTACTTGCGCAGATCCTGGGCGGTGAGTACGGTGACGCTCGCGGGGGCGTCCTCCAGGGTCTGGGGGTGGAGGGCCGCGGCTTCCACCCGCACATCGAGCAACTGTTCGAGCGTCAGTTCGGTGAGATCCCGCCCCGCTTTTGCAGACGGCACAGCATCATCGGAACGGGCGGGTAGCGCTAGGAAGAGGCTGATCCCGCAGACAGCGAAAACGGAACTCTGCTGATTCGCTCTCATCGCTCTGACATGCTTATCGACCTCCCCTGTTGGATTCTGAAAGCAGCGTTGGTCAGCGGGGCATGCTGGCGCCCTGGGCGTCCGTATTTGGTCAATTGACGGCCAGCGGTCGACCTGCAATTCCGCTCAGAAGCCCCGGCGTCGGAAGCCTAATATTTTCTTAGTTAAGACATGCGGCAACTCAATTGCCTTCAAAGCCCTCGACACGGGATCAATGGGAACAGCGTCCACACTCGCACCCCGCAAGACCGTTCTCATTGTTGACGATGACGGGATCACGCTAAGCTTTGTCGCCGATACTCTCACCGCCAAATACAATGTTCTCACCGCCACTAGCGGCGGAGAGGCCCTTCAGCTATCGAGAGATTTCAAAAATGAAATCCACCTGCTTTTGTCGGATTTTCAAATGAAAGGTATGACGGGCATCGAGTTAGCCACTCAGATGACCGCTCAACGGCCGAAAATTAAGGTGTTGCTGATGTCCGGCTATACGGCCGGGATGCTGGTTCTCAACGAAGGATGGCATTTTCTGCCGAAACCATTCATTCCATCGCAATTACGCACGCTGGTTGCGGGCCTCATCTCCCCGGCAAAATCCAAGTTCGAAGCAGCCTGACCGGCATAAGCAGCACTTAGCCAGGCCGCGAACATTGCTTGCTCACCAGCGCGGGCGGCCGGAAACTTTGATATAGTACACCCCATGAGCCGGAAAATCGTTGCGCGCGTTTCTGCTGGAGTTCTCTTCCTGCTATTGGCCTTGGTGGCCTATACGCAGAGCGGGAACCAGCCCCCGAAACTCACCCTGAATAAAGTCAAAGACGATCTGTTCGAAATCGAAGGCGACGGCGGCAATGTCGCCGTGTACGTCACTTCCGAGGGCGTTATCCTCATCGACGACAAATTCGACCGCGATCATGAAGGCATCGTCGCCGCGGTGAAACAAGCCACTCCACAACCGATCAAGTATGTCATCAGCACGCACTATCATGAGGACCACAGCGGCGGCAATGTCAAAATGTACGGCAGCGGAGTGGACATCATTTCCACTGCGAACTCGCGAAAAAACATCCTGGAGAAAAGGCAGTCCAACGCGACTCCCGGAGTGATGCCGGCGCGCATCGTTTTCACCGATGAGACGGCGGTATTTCTCGGCGGCAAGGAAGTGCGGGCGCATTATTATGGCCGCGGCCACACCAATGGCGATGCCATCATTTACTTCCCTGCGCTCAAAGTGCTTCATACCGGCGATCTGATGGCCGGAACCAGTCCGCTGGTGGATTACAGCGGCGGCGGAAGCGTGGTCGAATGGACCAAGACGCTCGACGCAGCCATGCAATTGGATTTCGATACGGTGATTCCCGGCCACGGCGCGGTCACCAATAAAGCAGGTCTGCAGGCTTACCGCGACAACATCGTGAAGCTTCGCGATCGCGTCACGCAGCAGATCCGCAGCGGCAAGAATCAGACCGAACTCGCCAAGTTCATGGAGACGGAATACCAGTGGGCCCCCAACAGCCTGCAACAGCAGTGGAGCGTTCCCGGCTTCATGACGGAACTGAAGTAGCGGACGGCTTCGCGTCGTCTATCCGGCGATCGTCTTCCAGTTTTTGACCAAATGCTCCGCGGTGCGCCAAGCTAACGCCTGGATGGTGAGCGTGGGGTTGCGCGCGCCATGCGTGACCAGAACGGAGCCGCCCAGAATGCCGAGATTCGGCGATTCGTGAGTGAAACCCCACTGATCGACCACGCTCGATTCCGCCTTGGCCCCCATGCGTGTGCCCCCCACCGCATGCGTCGACAGGCTGGGACCAACCATATTCGGAACGTGAACGACATCGACAGCCCCCGCCGCGCGGAACCATTCTTCGGTTTTCTTAGCCGCGTGAGCGCTCGCGCGCTGCTCGTTCTGTTTCGGCCCGCTGGTGATGCGGCAGACCGGGTCGCCGTGCTTGTCCCGGACTTCGGGATCCAGATCCAGCCAGGTATTCTCGTACGGCAGCGAATTAACCTGCGCATAGGCCGAAGTCCAGCGTCCTGCGTTCTCATTTAGGAACTTCTTCCATTGCGCGCCCCACTGCGGGACTCGCCCAAAGGTCGGCAAGGTAGACGCCGCGATAGGATGCAATTCATGATTCACCGTGAGGCTGGCGCCGCCTATGAAGCCCAATCCGCTGTGATCGAAACTGTCGTCGGCCCAGTCGTTCACCACCACACCCTGCGCGTTCGCGCCATACCAAAGATTCAAGTCGAAGGGGAAGAGTCCGGTGACTTCACGATTAGCCCAATGTCCGATGTAATGCTTGCCCACCTGTCCGTGATTATTAGCCAGACCGTTGGGATAAGCTTTGGATTTCGACAGCAGCAGCATGCGAACGTTTTCGTAAGTGTACGACGCGAGCAGCACCACTTTGGCAGGCTGGAAGAATTCCTCGCCATCCTTGATATATTCGACACCGCTGGTCTTCCCGTTGTCGTCCGTGCGAATGCGGGTAGCATGCGCACGCTCGAAAATAGTCAGGTTTTTGGTCTTCAGGGCAGCGGGAATAGTGGTGACCGCCGTCGAATTCTTAGCCTTGACGTGGCAGCCGCCGGTGTCGCAATAACCGTGATAGGCGCAGGGCGAACGGCCATCCCGCGGCTGCGAATTGATGGCCGCGGGCGAGCGGTGCGGATGGAAGCCGGCCTTCTTCGCCGCGCCGCGTATCATATCGATAAATTCCGTCTCGCGCAGCGGCGGCATGGGATACTCGCGGCGGCGGAATCCCTCGAAAACATTGCCCTGAGAATCGATCTTGCCCTGCAGGTTGCCGGCTTTACCGGAAACTCCAATCTCATATTCGATGGTGTCGTAATAAGGTTCAAGATCGTCGTAACTCAAAGGCCAGTCTTCGACCGTCGAACCCTGCGGGATCGCGCTTGCTCCATACCGGCGGACGGTTTCCGAGCGGACCTTGAAATCCCACGGCTGGAAACGCCAGCTATTGGCGTAATAGTGGATGGACGTTCCCCCCACGGCGTTCATCATCGTCGGCGCTGCGCCTTGCACCGCGCGCTGCTCCGGATTGGTGCGAAAGGTCGGAATCTCGTCCCAAACTTTCGTCCCGGTGGTCACTCTGCGGCGCACATTGTTATGAATTTCGTCGGCCCTGAAATCGCCAGGCTGCATCCAACTCCCGGCTTCGAGCGCTGCGATCTTGATTCCTGCGCGCGCCAAAGGCAGCACCGCGACGCCGGCGGAGGCACCGAGACCGACCACTACTACATCGACAGGTTTGAGATTAGTGGCCATGATTTTCTCCGGAGTGGTCCTCGCGCGCGCCGCCGTTTCCATAAAGTTCCTTGCGATACGGCTTGGGCGGCGTCTTCATGCTCTGGTCCTCTAGACTGGCGGCGAGTTTAGCGCCGGGATAGCGGATAAGATCCCACCCGGCAAAGTTTTTGTTGCCCCCGTAGACCGGGTCGCCGAACATGCCTTCGAGCGTGAGCCTCCGCACCCGATTGAAGAAGCCCCGCAATTGCGGAGCCTGATTATCGTCGATCGCCATCAGCACCGCGTCACGCTTTTCCGCCGGCAGACTTGAAAACGCGATTCCTTGGGTGCGCAGCGCGAAAACATCCAAATTGTCGAGCCCTTCAAGGAACAAAGGCTTCTCGGCCGCCAGGTAGTCGGCAAGACACCGGTCGATATACTCACCGGCGCCGCAGTCGGCCGCGCTGGGGCCCAGCTCGTCTTCAGGGATGATCCGGTCAACCAAAGCGTCTACCGTTTTCCGCTGCTCGGCCGTTAATGCCTTGGCCGGCGCTTGCGCCGCGGCGCGCTGTGGCGCGGTCGCGATCGCCGCCAGTGGAATCAACGTCGCACTCGCGAGAACCGTACGTCGGGAAATCAAGTTGATGTCCGTGGGTTTCTTCGATTCCTTCATGGCGTGCCTCCCTTGGCGGATTCTTGGCTAGTATACAACGGCGCTCAGCTGGCCTGTTTGCAGCAGGCGTAATTTCGCGCCCGAGCCGCTCCCGGCGCCCTCAAACCGTCAGCTTCGCAAGCAACCCGCCGATATCCTGCGTGCTCTCGAGCGTCCAGAGCGATTGCAGAACGGCATCGGTTTTCTCGCGCGGCCAGCGCTTACCGATATTGCCGCGGAATTTGCGGTCGACGTCCGGCTTTTGCATCGGCTGGGCGGCAAAGCCGGGGATATCGTTGACCTCCCGGCTGACACGCTTTCCATCCGCCAAAATCGCGGTAATGCGCGTCGGCACAGCGCCCCCGGTCCGCGCGGTAAGTACCGGATCTTCCGCCACTGTAATCTTCTGCATAAAGGCGAGAATGCGCGGCTCCTTCAATTTCGCCGGCGCATACGTATCGTTGGTGATGTCGCCGTCGAACATGGCGCGCGCCGTGATGTAGGGCATCGAATGATCGGCGGTTTCCCGCGTAGCAGGCGCCCATTTCTCGCGATCAGTGCCGGTCTGCACCAGCCCGCGCTGGGACGTGGCGATTTCAATAGCGGCGATCCGTTCGAGCGCCGCCGCCTTGTCGGTAGCTCCCTTGGTCACTTCATCGGCAATCCCCATCGCCGCCACGATCGCCGTCTGAGTGAAGACCACCGCCGGATAGGACTTCATGCCGCATTGGTTGATGCGGAACGGATTACCATGCCCGCCGAATTTCGCGACGTCGATATTCGCCTCGCCCGAGACCTGTTTGAAGACCCCCAGCGTGCCCTCGAAGATCGGCGTCGGCCCGGTCAAACCGCCGCGCGCCAGCATCGCCGCGAACACGGCGTTGCGCGAGGCTTCGCCATCGGAGAGTCCCTTCCAGTCTGAGAGCACCTGCCTTCGCGTCTGGCCCGTCGAAATGTGGTCGTTGATCGCAAGGTTGACCGCCTCCGTCAGCTTCGCCGTATCCAGCTTCATCAACTTGCCCGCCGCCAGCGCCACGGCCGGAAGACTGAATACCGGTGAATCCCAGCCGCGCGAGCTGATGTCGAGAGCTTCCACCAGGCGGCAATTGATTTCGTAGGCCAGCGCAATCGCCGTGATGAGGTCCTGGCCGCTCGCCCGCTCGGATTCGGCAACTGAAAAGCATGGGGCGATCTGGTCGCTCGGGTGGCAAGTCATTTTGCCTACGTAGATATCGTTCAGATCGTAGTAACGGCCCGCCGCGCCATTGGCGAAAGCGGCAAGATCGGGCGAGGTCTTGCGTGCCGTGCCGATGATGGTCGCCGCCCCTTGCACGCTTTGCGCGATCTCGCGGCAGATGCGCACCGCCCGCTCGTCAAAGGCGGCAATGCCGCACCCCAGCACGTCGATGACATGCGCTTTGACGCGTTCGATGGTCGCAGCATCGAGATCTTGGTAACGCAGCCCCGCGGCATACGCAGCCATCCTCTCCGCCAACGGCCGGGCCTCGTCGGCGCGCGCGTTTCGCCCTGAGCCGTGCACCCCAAGCGCCGCAATTCCAGCGATAATGCTGCGGCGGGAAATCCTGTTGCCGCCACCCGCGCGAGAGATGGTTAACATTGCCATGGCCGAGATGTTACCACGCTTTTTAGGAGAACGCGCGCACAGTTCTGATTCCCCGCCGACATGCGACTTTCGGGCGCTGGAAGTTCGTGAGCAACTCGCAGGCAGCGCCGATAGCGAGTATTTCTATCTGTGTCCATCTGCGTTTATCTGCGAGCAAGTATTGCACGTATTCTTAAGTAAGGAGGCACCATGGCAGCAACCGATATCCTGCAGCAGATCGGAGAATCGCTAGGATCGAGCGCCAATGTAAAAGCCGTGTTCGGCGAACCCATTCATGCCGTGGGCCGCACCGTGGTTCCGGTCGCCAAAGTAGCCTATGGGTTTGGCGGCGGATTCGGCACCAGACACGGGACCGCCGATGGCGAAGGCGGCGGAGGCGGCGGCGGAGTTCGCGCCTATCCCGCCGGAGCGCTCGAAATTACCGAGAGTGGCACCCGCTTCATCGCCTTTCCGGACGTGCGCTGGATCGCCGGAGCCTTCGCAGCCGGGGCCATCCTGGGCGGTCTGATCCTGGGGAATCGCCGGAGAAAATAGAAGAGAATCCGCGAAAGCGAAACCTTCGGCGGCTGTACGTCGTCAGGGTCTAGTGAGGCAAGGTATATTAGAGACTGATATGCACGGGATAGCAGTTCAGTTCGGCGTGTTCGTGCTTTTGGGCGCGGGCAGTTTGACCGCCCAGAACAAACAGGATCTGTCACAGTCGCAGATCGACGAAATCGTACAGAAATTCGCTGGGAAAGAAACTCAATTCGCCAAGGCGCGGGAAGCTTACACGTACCGCCAGACCGCCCGCATCCAGGAACTCGACGACAGCGGGGCTATTATGGGCCGCTGGGAAACGATCTCCGATATCGTATTCAGCCCGGAAGGCAAACGCACCGAGCACGTGGTCCGCTCGCCCGTGCCTAGTCTCAAGAACATCACCCTGACGCCCGAAGATATGGAGGATATGCGCAGTGTCCAGCCGTTCGTGCTGACCACGGTGGACCTTCCGAAGTATTTAATTCGCTACCTGGGCCATCAAAACGTGGACGAGATCGGCTGCTACGTTTTCGCCGTGAAGCCCAAGAAGATCGAAGGCACCCAACGCTATTTCTCCGGAGAGGTTTGGGTGGACGACAAGGACTTGCAGATCGTCAAGTCGTACGGGCGCGGCGTCGGCTCGGTCAGCCGGAAAGGCGATAACCAATTCCCGAAATTTGAAACCTATCGCGAACAGATAGACGGAAAATACTGGTTTCCTACCTATACCGTGGCCAATGACACGCTGCACTTCCAGAGCGGCGATCAGCGCATTCGGCAGACCATTCGCTACGAAGACTACAAGCAGTTTGGCGCCGAGACTAAGATTATTTTCGGCGACGAGGCCAAGGAGGACGGCAAACCCGGCGAATCCAAGGCCCCTTCCACGGCCCCTCTGATAGCCCCCAAGAAGCCGTAAATAGGGCCGGAACCCGTCGGCTCAGTAAAACCCCCTAATTCTCCCGGCCCGAACCGCCGATGGACTAAGGGCATGGCGACCCATCCTACCAGCGCGGCGGATCGGTCCGAGATCGACCTCCTAAAAGGTGTCTTTCTCGCCAATCTCAACCACGAAATCCGGACACCCCTCAGCGGCATTCTGGGCATGACGGATTTGCTGCTCGAAACCAAACTCGACGACGAGCAGCGCGATTATGTCGCGACCGCCCGCCTGTGCACGGAAAATCTATTACACCTCCTGAACGCGACGCTCCAGTATTCGGCATTGAGCGCCGGCTGTTTGAAACTCGACGAAACCGAGTTTAGCGTGCGCGACATGGTTGACGCGGCGCTCTCGACAAAACGCGACAAGGCTCAAGCGAAAGGGCTTCGCTTGACCGTAAAGCAGGATTCCGCGCTTCCCGCCACCATGGTGGGCGATTCTACACGAATCCAGGAGCTCATTGGTCATCTTTTGGATAACGCCATAAAATTCACCCACCAGGGAGGCGTTGAACTCGCGCTCAAGCCCGAGGGAGAAGAAATCAGGATCGCGGTAACCGATACCGGGATCGGCATATTGCCCGAGCAGCACGCCCGCATTTTTGAGTCTTTCCATCAGCAAGACAGTGGGTTATCTAGAAATTATGCGGGCCTGGGGCTGGGACTGGCTTTGGTCCACAAATTATTAGGGTTGATGGGAGGTCGCATCGAAGCGAATAGCGAACCGGGAAAAGGCTCCGTATTCACGGTGCATCTTCCGCTCCGGTCGGTTGCCGCTGCTGGGAACGCTCCGGTTCTGCACGCCCGCAGCGGACCGGCTATTTTGGCGGTGGATGACAACCCGGTGGGATTGCTGGTTTTACGTCACTCGCTCAAGGGGCGCGCGGTGCAGTTGGATACCGCGGGCGATGGCGCCGAAGCGGTCGCTGCCGCCAGGGCCAGGCATTACGATCTGATTCTCATGGATTTGCAAATGCCCAAAATGGATGGCTTGCAGGCAACCGCCTCGATCCGCAGTCTTCCCGGTTACCAGGACACACCCATCCTTGCGCTGACAGCCGACTGTTCCGACGAGATTCGCCAGGAGTGCCAAAGGCATGGCTTTCAAGGCTTCCTCTCGAAACCGATCGCGGCAGCGGCATTGTGGACCGCGGCTTCGCGCTGGCTGAAACTGACTCCCTAAGCCAGCACGCCTTGGCATTTAATATGAGTGGCGAAATGCGCGGGTGAATTCATACAATAGGCCATGCCCCCTCGTCGCATTGGGATTCTCACCGGAGGCGGTGATGTTCCCGGCCTCAATTCCGTCATTAAAAGTGTGGTCTACCGCGGAGCGGAAGACGATATCGAAGTCACCGGTATCCGGCGCGGTTGGGAGGGGTTGACGCACGTCAACCTGAATGATTCCGAGAGCCGTCAGCGCTATATTCTGCCGCTCGACCGTGACAACACACGGACCATAGACCGCGATGGCGGGACCATGCTGCATACCAGCCGCACCAATCCCTCGAAGATGAAAAAACTGCCCGAATTCCTGACTGGCGATAGCTTTCCGCAGAAAGATGGCAGGTGGGATATGAGCGCCCAGGTGCTGTCCAACCTGGAGAGTCTGGGCATCGATGCCCTGATTGCCATCGGCGGCGACGATACGCTGAGCTTCGCGCACCGGTTGAATCAACTTGGTATGAAGGTGATCGCGGTGCCGAAAACCATGGACAACGATGTCCACGGCACGGAATACTGCGTAGGATTTTCGACGGCGATTACGCGCGCCTCCGACGCCATTGACCGGCAGCTCACCACAGTGGGATCGCATGAACGCGTCGGCATTTTTCGCGTGTTTGGGCGGGACGCAGGCTATACCGCGCTCTACACCGCGTGGGTAACTTCGATCCGGTGCGTGATTCCCGAATATAAAGTGGATCTCGATAAGCTGATCGATCTGGTGATGACCGACAAACAACGGAATCCGAGCAAATACGCGCTGGTGATTCTTTCGGAAGGCGCGCAATGGGAAGGCTACAAAGTGCAGGAATACGGCGACCCGGACGCCTTCGGGCATCGCAAGAAGGCCAGTGTGGCAGAGACCCTCAGCACGGAAATCCAGCAGCGCACCGGCGAAGAAACGGTGGTCAGCGACCTGACTTACGACCTGCGCGCCGGCGCTCCGGATTTTATGGATAAGCTGATCGCATCCACTTTCGGCAACATGGCCTATGAGGCGACGCGCGCCGGCCAGAGCGGTTTGATGGCGGCGATCCACGAGGGATGTTACGCGATGGTGCCGCTGCCCGATCCGAAACTCGGCCCCCGGCGGCTGGACGTCGCCAGTATGTACAATACCGAGCGTTACCGCCCGAATTATGCGGATAAACTAGGGATGCCAGTCTTTCTGACCCGGGCTTAGCCAGGAGGCGCGCCCGATGCCGTATTCTCATCTCACCTTGGGTTTTGAAGGGTGCACTGCGATCGTCACGCTGAACCGGCCGCAGCAGCGCAATGCCTTGTCGCTCGAACTGATGCGGGAGATGATCGCATGCCTGAGCGAACTCGAAAGCAATAGCGAAGCTCGATGCATCATTCTGGCGGCCGCAGGGCCCGCCTTCTGCTCGGGGCACGATCTGCGCGAAATGACCGGACTGGGCGCGGAGGCTTATGCAGAAATCTTTGGCGTCTGTAGCGCGATGATGACCAAGATACAGTCGGTGCCGCAGCCCGTCATCGCAGAAGTGCAGGGAATGGCAACCGCGGCCGGCTGTCAGCTGGTAGCTACCTGCGATCTCGCGATGGCCTCTGAGCGCGCCGGCTTTGCAACTCCGGGCGTACGCATCGGCTTGTTCTGTTCAACACCAATGGTGGCAGTGAGCCGCGTGTTAGGACGCAAGCGGGCGCTCGAAATGCTCCTCACCGGAGACGCCATCGATGCCTGGACCGCCGCTGACTGGGGCATGGTGAATCGTATAGTTCCGGAGGTTGAATTGCGGGGCGCCACCCTGGCACTCGCCGAGCGAATTGGCCAGGCGAGCGCCTTCACCTTGAAGACCGGCAAGCAAGCGTTTTATCGCCAGGCAGATTTACCGCAAGCGGAGGCCTATGCCTTCACGGAGCAAGTGATGACCGAAAATGCGCTGGCCGCAGATGCGCAAGAAGGCATCTGCGCATTTCTTGAAAAACGGAAACCTCGCTGGCCAGGCTAGGCAGTCTTCGTGTGCGCTATGTTTTCGATTCCCTGCCGCTCAATTTCGATCTCGCGCATGCGAAACTTCTGAATTTTGCCGCTGAGAGTGGTGGGGAACGAGTCGACAAACCGTATTGACTCGGGGATCTTGAACTTGGCTATCTCGCCCGCGCAGAACCCGCGCATCTCCTCGGCCGTGGAGGTTTCACCGGGCTTCAGGCGAATCCAGGCGAGCACGATTTCACCGAAGCGCTCATTCGGCAGTCCCGTAATCTGCACTTCGGCAATTTTGGGATGCGTATAAAGGAACTCTTCCACCTCACGCGGATAAATGTTTTCGCCGCCGCGGATGATCATGTCCTTCGCGCGGCCGGTGATGTTGAGATAGCCATCCTCGCGCATCACGCCCAGGTCCCCGGTGCTGAACCAGCCTTCGGCGTCGACCACGCGCGCGGAGGCTTCGGGTTCGCCATCGTAGCCTTGCATCAGCATGTAGCCGCGCGCACAAATCTCACCCTGCCTGCCGCGCTCTAATGTTTCGCGAGTCTCCAGGTCCACCACCTTGAGTTCCGTGCAGGGCAGCGCCTTGCCCACTGTCGAAACACGGCAGTCGAAATCGTCATCCACGTCCGACATGGTGATGAGCGGAGCCGTTTCAGTCAGCCCATAGCCGATGATCATCTCCGAACAGTGCATATCCGCGACCACCTGCTTCATCACTTCGATAGGACAGGGTGCCCCCGCCATCACCCCGGTGCGGAGACTAGTGAGGTCGAACCGTGAAAATTCCGGATGCCGCAGTTCGGCGATAAACATGGTAGGCACCCCGTAGATGGCTGTAGCACGCTCGGCTTCCACCGCTTCGAGCACGGCCTTGGGGTCAAAGGTGTCATTCGGCAGAATCAGCGCGCAGCCGCTCGCGAGCGCCGACATGGTGCCGATCACATTGCCGAAGCAGTGCGCAAATGGCACCGCCAGGCAGATCCGGTCGCGCTCGCTAAAACCCAACACCCGAGCGCTGAGGAAACCGTTGTTCAGCATGTTGCGGTGAGTGAGCAACACGCCTTTGGGAGAACCCGTGGTGCCGGAGGTGTATTGAATATTAGTTACGTCGTCAAGTTGGATGTCAGATGGCGCAGGTCGACCCTTTTCCGCCAGCAACGCGTCCCAGGCAGGCGTATCGAAACAAATCGCGTGACGCAATCCGAGTTCACTGCCCCAGTCCGCTTCGTTCAAGACTTCGTCGAGTATTGCGGCATAATTGGCTTTTGAATCGCATTCGCGCAAAAACAAAACCTTCATGCGGGACTTCTGGAGAATAAAGGCCAGTTCATGAGCGCGGCTCGCCGGATTGACGTTCACCAGAATTGCCCCTGCCCGCGCACAAGCCATGTGAACGGCCAACCACTCCCAGCAGTTCATCGCCCAGCATCCCACCCGGTCGGCTGGCTCGACGCCCAGTTTCGAAAGTCCGTGAGCGATGCGATCCGCTGCATCGAGCAACTGCGACCAGGTGAGCCGTTTCGACTGATGGCGTGAAACTACCGCGAGTTGGTCCGGGCAGCGGTTCGCGTTGGCTTCCAGTTGCTCGCCGATGGTGCGGTCGAGAAGCGCGACCTCCGGACCCCGTGAGTAGCTAAGCAAAGTGTCCCTCCGGCATAGATCACAATGATTATATGAAATCACTGCTGGTCCAGATCGACGAGCCAACTTTTCGCGCGCTCAATCGCGTGGCTCCCGAAGCCCAGCGAGCCGAGTTCGTTCGCACCGCAATCCGGAAAGCGATTCAGGAAGCCGAAGAGGAGCACGTGCGACGAGCGTACCTCGCACAGCCTGATTCCCTGGCCGAGGCCGACGACTGGTCGAACGCCGAGCAATGGATGCCGCCCGCTTAACGTCCCTACTTGCCGCTGGCGAACAATCTCGCAATGGGATCGAAGAACACATCCACCACACGTTCCTTGAGCGGAATAATGGCGTTGTCGGTAATCTTGATTTCTTCCGGGCAAACCTTGGTGCAGCACTTCGTAATGTTGCAGTAACCGATGCCCAAGTCTTCCTTGAGAGCCTTGCGGCGGTCGCCTGCATCAATCGGATTCATCTCCAGTTGCGCGGTGTAGATCAAAAAACGCGGCCCGATAAATTCCTCGTGCATGTCATGATCGCGCAGAACGTGGCATACATCCTGGCAGAGGAAGCACTCGATGCACTTGCGGAACTCCTGCGGCCGGTCGACATCGGCCTGCTGAACGCGCCAGGAGCCATCGGCCGCATCCGGCTTGCGCGGCTTGAATTTCGGGATCTTCATTTTGACCCGGTAATTCCAGGAAACGTCGGTCACCAGGTCCTTGACCAGCGGAAACGCCTTCATCGGCTCCACCATAACCGGCTGCGTCAGATCCAGAGTATTCAAGCGCGTCATGCACATCAGGCGCGGCTTGCCGTTGATTTCCGCGGAGCATGAGCCGCACTTCCCCGCCTTACAATTCCAGCGCACCGCAATATCGTTGGCCTGTTTGGCCTGAATGCTGTGCACGGCGTCAAGAACCACCATCCCGCTGGAAATTTCCGTGGTGTAATCGACGAACTTGCCGTCGGCGTTGCCGCCACGCCAGATGCGGAAGGTCGCTTGATCGGCCATGGCTACTTGTTCTCCTCAACCACCTGTTTCATCTCGTCGGTAAGCGGCACCACCGGGACGCGTTCGAGCTGCGGCCGTCCATCCGCGCCCTTGCTGATGCGCAGGTTGTACTTGCCCCATTCGGCGCTCTTCTCGGGATAATCGTCGCGGAAGTGCCCGCCCCGGCTTTCCTTGCGTTCAATGGCAGCCATGGCGATCATCTCGGAAATAATCAACATGTTGTCGAGATCGAGCGCCGTGTGCCAACCGGTGTTGTATTCAATGTTGCCGGTGATCCCGGCCTTTGCGGCGCGCGCGCGCAGGGCGTTGATCTTCTCAATCGCCTGCTGCATTTCGCTTTCGACGCGCACGATCCCGACCAGCTCCTGCATGAAGTCCTGGAGCTCACTCTGCACGGTGAACGGGTTTTCGCCCGCCGCTCCGCGCTCGAAGGGCGCCAGCGCCGCTTTTGCCGCGTCATCTACCTGCGAGTTGTCCAGCTTCCCCGCCCCGGTTTCCTTCGCGAATTTGGCGGCGTACTCGCCCGCACGCTGGCCGAACACCAGCAAGTCGGACAAAGAATTGCCGCCCAGGCGATTGGCTCCATGCAGGCCCGCGGCACATTCGCCTGCGGCAAACAATCCCGCTACCGAACTCATTTGGGTATCGCCATCCACTTGAATGCCGCCCATAATGTAATGCGTCGTCGGACCCACTTCCATGGCTTCCTTGGTGATATCCAGATCCGCGAGTTGCTTGAACTGGTGATACATGCTGGGCAGCTTTTTCTTGATATGCTCGACCGAATTCGGCAGCTTTTCCTTGATCCACGCGATGTCGAGGAACACCCCGCCGTGCGGACTTCCACGTCCAGCCTTCACTTCGCGATTGATGCAGCGGGCCACGTGATCGCGCGTCAGCAGCTCCGGGGGTCGCCGCGCGCTTTTGTCGCCCTGCGTATAGCGCCAGCCTTCTTCTTCATTATCGGCGGTGGAGCTGCGGTAATTCTCCGGAATGTCGTCGAACATGAAGCGCTTGCCGCCTTTATTGCGCAGCACGCCGCCTTCGCCGCGCACGCCTTCAGTCACCAGAATTCCCTTGACGCTCGGAGGCCACACCATCCCTGTCGGATGAAACTGTACGAACTCCATGTCGAGCAGCGAAGCTCCCGCGTTGTAAGCGAGCGCCTGACCATCGGCCGTATACTCCCAACTGTTGCTGGTCACTTTGAAGGCGCGCCCGACGCCGCCTGTCGCCAACACCACCGCCTTGGCCGGGAATACTTTGAAACGGCCGCGCTCCCGATCGTAAGCGAACGCCCCCGCGCAGCGATTGCCGTCCATCAACAGAGTGAGAACCGTATGCTCCGCGTAAACGTCCAGGCCCTGGTGGATGCCGTGATCCTGCAACGTCCGGATCATCTCGAGACCCGTGCGGTCGCCGACATGCGCCAGGCGCGGATAACGGTGGCCGCCGAAGTTTCGTTGCAGGATGCGGCCGTCCTTAGTGCGGTCAAAAATCGCGCCCCACGCTTCGAGTTCATACACCCGCGCAGGCGCTTCCTTAGCGTGCAATTCCGCCATGCGGCAATTGTTCAGGTACTGGCCGCCACGCATAGTATCCGCAAAATGGACCCGCCAGCTATCGCGGTCGTCCACGTTGCCCATGGCCGCCGCAACGCCGCCTTCCGCCATCACCGTGTGGGCTTTGCCGAGCAAAGATTTCGTGACTACTCCTACCGATACGCCCGCGGCCGATGCTTCGATGGCGGCGCGCAGGCCCGCTCCACCGGCGCCGATCACCAGCACGTCATGCTGGTGCGTCTGATATTCCGCCATTTACAGGATTCTCCAGTCTGTCCAGATTTGCATTGCGCACAGCCTGACGTAGAGGTCGGAGAAGCCGACTGAGAAGAGGCTCATCCACGCAAATTTCATGTGCCGCTGATTGAGGCAGGTAACGCAGTCGTGCGCGGTTTTGCAGGCGGGTGATTTGGAAAACTGATCTAAGAAACCGCCGACCAGATGACGGAGCGAGTGGCATCCGAAGAGGTAGCCGCCGAGCAGGATCACGTTGGTGAGGAGGACCAGGGTGCCGACGCCTATGCCGAAGCCGTTTTCGAACCAGAAGGCTTCCCAGACGTCGCGGGCGAGCAGGCACCAGAAGACTACCGCGATGTACATGAAGTAGCGGTGGACGTTTTGGAAGATGAGCGGGAAGGAACGTTCGCCGATGTACTTCTTGCGGGGCTCGCCGACGGTGCAGGAGATGGGGTCGGCCCAGAACGCCTTGTAGTATGCGCCGCGGTAGTAGTAACAGGTGAAGCGGAACCCGCCGGGGGCCCAAAGGATTAGCAGCGCGGGCGTTACGGGCATCCAGCCGGGAATCCATGCGGGCATTGCGCCGAACCAGGCATGTGCGGGATCGCCGAAGAGTTCAGGGGAATAAAACGGTGAGACGTAGGGGCCCAGGCGGTAGTTGTCGCCTTGAAATGCGGCCCAGGTGGAATAGACGATGAACGTCGAGAAGGCCAGGAAGGTGACCAGCGGCATGAGCCACCAGTTGTCTTGGCGCGCTGTTTGGCCGAATTTGCCGCGTACTAGCGGGACATCAATCGAGGACATCAAACACTCCGTCCGGCGGTTTGCCCGGAAGCATTTAAGACTATCGAACGGTGCGGAGGTGCGTCAAGTTTTGGGGTAGCGCGATAGTCTGATATCGCGTACGCAGGTCGCATCTTAGATCGGTTTCGCGGCAACGAAGTTCCGTAAAATGCCCACGGGAGAACGCGTTTGGTTCATCCTTCCTTCGATCCCTTAACGGTGCGCCAACCGCCTTCGGGTTTGTTAGTCGATCCGCCCAATTGCGTCATGCGTCCGTATTATCTCTACGGCACTTATTGCAGTCTGATGACCGACTACTGCGTTCAAGTGCGCGACGTAAAGACTCACATTCCTGTCGTTATACTGCCTTCGCGCCTCCACCGCAGTAATCTCACTTGCGACTTCGGGAGACACGCCTTGAACCGGCACCCGCTGACCTGTTTTTAGCCCGGCTCGAATGTCTTGTTCCGCGTGACGAAGGGCGAGTGGGTCGGCATCCGCAAATGCAGCGATGCTGCTCACGCGTCTGGTCTGCGGCGTGACTTTCACAAGGCTACGCGCGGCCATCGCCCGAGCTTCCGCCGACACACCGGCCGAGCCAAGGATGTTCCAAGCATTGCTGAGCTTGGCCTGCGAAACAGGATCTTGGGACTGCCCGGCGGCAGCGACCTTCTCTCCATTGGCCCATGCATCCCAGTAAGCCGCAGACAGGCAATCGCAAAACAGCGGGGCATCCTCAACGGTCCGGAGCTTCGAAATGGTCACGGGACGTCTTGACGGATCCGGTGCATATCCGGTCGCCTTGTAGCTAGCGATGACATGATCTCCAATCTCCATTCCGTCCACAATGTAGACACCATCGGTGCCCGTCGGCGAGGATCTCCGAATCATTCCGGACGAAAGCGTGATCTCCACTCTCGCTCCCGCGATCGGCTTCTTCGTACCTTTCTCGGTCACAGTCCCATTCAAACTCCCTCGCTTCGGAGTGAGTTGAAAACAAAAACACACGCTCGTTAGAACCAGCAATGCTGCCGTACGGCCGATCGATTTCATAGACATTACGCACCTCCCCGGGTCACTTGGCAGTGATCCGCAACTTGTTCTTCCACAGTTCACATGAACCGGTGTCCACTTGTTTCGCTAAGTCCAAAAACACTCTGTATGGGTATAACCGAAACTTCTCGAGTGAATGCAATTCGACCGCTGCGATGAAGACTGTTCTGTTGGCGGATGCTTCGGGCGTAGAGCTCATTCCGCCTTCGGTTGTCGCATTCAGCGAAACGACCTCGCCTGGATTGGACTCCGACTTAACTTCGAGATTCAAGGTGGCGTATGCGCGGGGCGAATACAACTCGCCGAGAAACTCGCAAGATCCACCCGCATGGCGGCCCAGTTTCAATTGCTGTAATCCGGGCTTGTTCGACCAAATCCAAATCGCCTTGCCTGGCACCGACGACCGCTGGCCGCCGAACAACCCGGTAATCATGCCCGCGCGAGCCTTGGCGAAAACGTTTAATTGATACACATCCGGCTCGCCCTGCTTTCCCGAGTGTGCTGGAGCTGTCCCTGTCATGATCATCACTTGCGGTTGTCCGGCGATCAAGTTGGGAAGGGCGGGTGGCTCCATCTGCATCTGCATCTGTATTGCTTGTCCCGTCGGCGTCTGGACTCGCACCGTGTCAAAAAGCACCGACTCGGGTACAAACCGGACGCCGCTTACCGCAGTGAGCTTGGCCGAAACTTGCTCGCCCTCGACAGAATCGATTCGGTTGGCGTCGGAGTAGCTAAGTGTTACTTCCGGAAGCGCAAAGAGAGCGGCGAAATAATCGCGAAGTGCGGATAGCCCGCCGAATGTCGCTGCGACGGCGAGCACTATTGCGCTAAGCGATTTCGGTTTCCACCAAACTACTTTCGGCTGCCTGATGTCGACCGCGAAGCCCGAACTCTCTGGAGTCTGCAACGCGAGATTGCGCGAGAACGCAGCTTCGTAAGCTCGGAACGCACTTTCGGTGCGCCAATAGGCTACAAGGCGAGGCCTGGATGTTGCCGTCGTGACGTGGCACAGAGTCAACCCTGGGTAGTCGGTAACCTTGAATTCGACGGGGAAGCTAAAATCTGACTTGACATCGAATATCGAAAAGTACGGCGCTCCATCTGCATAGGAGATCGACTGGATATTAACCCTGGACTGCGTCATGAAATTAGCAGGCCGCCTCTGCATTCTCACAGTGTATTGCGGAATGAGCTGTCAAAGAGGGACAGGCGTGAGGCGGAACTTGAGCGGAGAATTTGTGTACAGTGAGGTCTTGGGCGGTAACGATGGCAGAGGTGCGTCAAGTTTTGGTGATATTCAGGGCTTCCCGCTCGATGCCGTGCAGCATGCCGTGGAATACTATGCCGTGGAACGGGGCTACCGCATACCAGTAGAGCAACCCCAGCAATCCGCGGGGTTTGAACAGTGCTGTTTGGTGTAGTTTGCACTGGTTCGCGGACAGGGCTTCGATGCGGAATTCCAGCAGCGCTTCGCCTGGCAGTTTCATCTCGGCGCGGAGGGCGAGCCGGGTGTCGCGCTCGAAGCCTACCACCCGCCAGAAGTCGAGTGCTTCCCCGTAGCCGACGGATTCAGGGTCGCGCCGCCCGCGGCGGAGCCCGGGGCCTCCGGCCAGCACGTCGAGCCAGCCCCGGATTCGCCAGAGCCAGTCCGCGGCGTACCAGCCATGCCCGCCTCCTACACGGCAGACTGCACGGAACGCGGCGTGCGCGGCGGCGTTGATGACAATCTCGCGGGCGTCGCGGAATTGCGTGCCGCCGGCCCAATCGGGGTCGCCGGGGATGGGCCCCGCCATGGACCAACTGGTCTCTACGCTGTGCTCGGCCATCTTGCTCAGCGCGGCTCTGATGGACTCGCGGACACTGAGAAGCTTTTGCGGGATCAGTTTTGTGATGCGGTCTTCACGGCAGACTACCGGGTTCTTTAGTCCTTCGGCCAGCGGCTCGGCGATGTGGTGGCTCAGCGGAGTGATCAAGTGGATCCAGCGCGAACTAAGGCGCGGGGTCAGCACCGGGACGGGGATGATCCAACGCCGCCGCAGGCCCAATTCTTCGGCCATCACTTGCATGATGTCGCGGTAGCAGAGCACTTCTGGACCGCCGATATCGAAGGTGCCTCCGGTTGTTTCGGGACCGGCCAACGATCCCACCAGATAGCCGATCACGTTTCTTACGGCAATCGGCTGGCACGGGGTGCTCACCCATTTCGGAGTGATCATGATGGGTAGCCGCTCCACAAGATAGCGGAGGATTTCAAACGATGCCGAGCCTGAGCCTATGATCATGGCCGCGCGGAAAACAGTCACCGGCACGCCGGTGGAGGCGAGCGCTGCCTCCACTTCCCGGCGGGACGCGAGATGAGAACTGAGGTCGGGACCGGTTTCGCCCAGGCCTCCGAGGTAGATGATGCGCGTGACGCCGGCGGTGCGCGACGCCGTGGCAAAGTTCAATGCCAGTTGGCGGTCCTGCTCGGCGTACTCCTCGCCCGCCGACATCATGGAGTGGACCAGGTAGAACGCCGCGCCGCATCCTTCGAGATTCTTTGCTAGAGTGTCGGCGTCAGCAAGGTCTGTTTGTACGATTTCGACGCCGGGGTTTTTAGACCACCCGCGGTCCCGCAACTTATCGGGCGAGCGTACGAGGCAGCGAGCAGAGTGGCCCGCATCGAGCAACGGCGGGATCAATCGGCCGCCGATGTACCCGGTGGCTCCGGCGATGGCTATGCGCAGTGCCACTACTTAACCACCGCTGCCATTAGCCGCTCCACCATGCCATCCATCGCGCCCGCGCCGTGCCAGTGCCACACCAGGACCATGTCGTGGTCGGGGTCGATCCAGATGATGTTGCCGCCATTCCCGACGGCGGCGAAGCTGGAGGCGGGACCATGGGGCCACTGCTGTTTTTTCGTATTGAGCCACCACAGATAGCCGTAGTCCGGGCCGTGCTCGCTGGGTGTTACCGCAGCCTTCCACCATTTCTCCGGCACAACCTGCCGGCCTTCCCACTTGCCGCGATTGAGAACCAGCAGTCCGAAGCGCGCCAGATCGCGGGAGTTGATCCACAGGCCGCCGCCCCAGCGCGTTCCGCCGCTGACGGAGCCGTTTGAATTGTTATAGGGCGCCCATTTCCATTCCTGCGATGCGCCGATGGGATCCATGATGCCGGTCTTAAGAACTTCGGGAAGAGGCTTGCCATAGAGTTGCATCAGGGAGAGAGAGAAGCGGTTGATGCGGACATCGTTGTATTCGTAGTAGGAGCCTGGGGCCTGCAGTGCGCGCGGCTTGCGCTCGCCATTGCCGAACTGTTCTCTACCCACGAAATCGGAGTTCTTGCCCCACATAGCGCCTTCCCATTCGCTGGCTTGCTGCAGGTGGTGCTTCCAGGTGACCTTGCTGTTGTGCGGGGAATCGTAGCCGCCATCGTGGATGTAGTTGGCTACGGGATCGTTCACGTCCTTGATCAGTCCGCGGTCCACGGCGAGTCCGGCGACGGTGGAAAGGAAGCTCTTAGCCACGCTGTAAACCGGGTCGTTCGCTGTAGTGTCACCCCACGCTGTGACGATGTAGCCATGACGAAGGAGGATGCCGTTGCTAGCGGCGCGCTGTTTCGGCAACGGCCCGAGCGGGGTGCCGAACGTGGGGACCTGGTCCTTGGCGAAATCCCATGTGCTGCCGTTGGCCATTGCGTATTTCGTTGCCTCTTGAATTTTGGCGCCGTCTAGACCGAGTTCGGCGGGAGGTTTCGTTTGCCACTTGCCGGACGGCGGAAAATAAGTTGCCGGGTTCTGTGCGTTTGCCAGCAGCGGCAGGGAAGCCAACAGGCATCTGACAAATTGGGATCGGTTCATTGTGGTTGATTCTCCCTAGCGCTGTCTCGCTTTCTCGATTTGTTTGGCCGCCTGCGGAGTAACACTCAGACCATCGCCTACAACTTGAGAGCGGTAGATGGCAAAGCCAAGAACAACGATGACAGCCGCGGCGATTACAAGAAGTATCGGCTTTAACATGGCTCGAGAAAAGTACTCTAACCAGCTTATCCCAATGGCGCGTGGGTATAATGCCTAGTACCTGATACTTTCCAGTACTGGGTAAGGAGACCAACACATGTGGAATCGAAAAGAGGAGGCAGCACCTGCAAGACCTCCACAAGCAACACCGGCGGGACAACCGATGCCCCGAGCGGCAGAACCCCTGCCGGCGCCGAAAACCTCGGCCATTATCGGGAAGGCGGTGACGATCAAAGGAGAAATCTACAGTGAAGAGGATCTATTCATCGACGGCAAAGTGGAAGGGCTGCTTGAATTGAAAGACCACAAGCTGACGGTGGGGCCGAACGGGAGGGCCGACACCAATATCACGGCGCGCGAGGTGGTGGTGCAAGGGACTGTCCACGGGAACATCGACGCGCAACAGAAGATTACGATCAAGAAAGACGGGAACGTGGTGGGAAACATCAAAACGACGGGAATCATTATTGAAGACGATGCTTATTTCAAGGGCAGTATCGACATCGTGATGAAGACCGGGAAATGATGGGAAGGGCAGGCTTTCGGCGGCCTGCCCGATTTTTTCCAGACGCGGAAGCCTGGTTTGCA
>JANXXL010000139.1 GCA_025350625.1 Bryobacterales bacterium
CTTGCACCAAGGCAATCAGCCGCTCTCTTCGCTGGCTACGGAAACGCTGATTCAAGTGCCGGTCAAAGAACGCCAGGATCGCGTCACCGAGCTCTTCGACAAGTACAACCTGCTGGCGTTGCCGGTAGTGGATCAAGATAATAAGCTCACCGGCGTGATCACGGCGGACGACATTATCTCAGTACTCCGGCAAAAATAGGCGCATGGGTCACAATGGAAGTTCATGGTCGAAACAATAGAGTGGACTACGCATGGGGTGGTCTTGATCGATCAGCGCCGGCTGCCGCGCGAGCAGGTATTCGTGACCTGCCGGACCTATCAGGAGGTCGCCGAAGCGATCAAGACCATGGTGATTCGGGGGGCTCCCGCGATCGGCGTTGCGGCAGCCATGGGCGTCGCGCTGGGAGTACAGCAGGACGCCGATTTCGAAACCGTTTGCGCCACACTCGCCGCCACCCGGCCCACTGCCGTAAACCTGTTCTGGGCAATCGACCGGATGCGCCGTCTTAGGGCTAGTCTCGAAGGCCGCTCCCGCCAGGAAATCGCAAACCGCATGATCCAGGAAGCGCAACAGGTTCGTCAGGAAGATATCGCGCTCTGCATGGCCATCGGACGGCATGGCGCCGCACTGGTGCCGGATGGGAAGACCGTCCTGACCCACTGCAACGCCGGAGCGCTGGCGACTGCCGGATACGGAACCGCGCTAGGCGTGATCCGAGCCGCGGTCGAGTCAGGGAAAAAGATCGATGTATTTGCCGATGAAACCCGTCCGTTCCTGCAAGGAGCGCGGCTGACTGCATGGGAATTGCAGCAGGATAACATTCCCACCACCATCATTACCGACAATATGGCCGGGCACTTTTTGCGCTCGGGACGCATAGGCTGCGTAGTGGTTGGCGCGGACCGTATCGCTTCCAACGGTGACGTGGCGAATAAAATTGGCACCTATTCAGTAGCCGTGCTGGCCAAGGAAAATGGCGTGCCCTTCTACGTTGCAGCGCCGGTATCCACCTTCGACCTGTCGCTTGCCTCCGGCGACCAGATCCCCATCGAGCAGCGCCCCGCGAGCGAGATTACCCACCTGTTCGGAATCGCCGTGACGCCGGAAAACATTAGCGTAGAGAACCCTGCTTTCGATGTGACTCCGGCTCGTTATATCACCGCCATAATCTGCGAACACGGCATCGCCAGAGAGCCTTACAGCGAGTCATTGAAGCTCCTGGCCGCGAAAACCGCGCGGGCATCCGTATAAAATCGAGAATGATGAAAATGAATTTGGCAGTTTTACTAGCGGCTCTAGCCGGCATAATCCTCGGCCAAGGCCTGTCCGGACGGCGCGCCCCGAGTTTCACCCTCCCGGACGCGAAAATGAAATCCTACGACATCATGGACTACCGCGGGCGCTGGCTGGTGCTCGATTACATGAAAACCGACCGGCCAGCCTCGAAGCCCTTGACCAAGGAGTTGGAACAACTGAAAGCTCGCCTGGGCGCAAAGGTGGCGATTCTCTTGATTCTCTTGCCGCCTGATAATACAGCGACCGCGACAATATATGTCAAAGAAACCAAGACCACGCTCCCCATCCTGTTCGATTCCGGCCAGACCGGGATGTGGTATTTCAAAGTGACCCCGCAACACCCGCAGTTCGATTCCCCGCACTTGTTTTTAATTAATCCGCAGGGAATGCTGGTGCGCGACTGGAACCAGTTGGATATCGAACATGGCGGCTATATGCCCAAATTGGAAGCGCTGCTAGCGGGTTCAAGCGGCGACAAGAAATAGGCTCGTCCCATCGCTTTCTATTGCCGTTATCATGAGTGCAGGACTTCACATGCCAGCGTGGCAAGAGTTTCTGATTCGCGATCCCGAGGTTTGCGGTGGAGAACTCTGTGCCAAAGGAACGCGCATCCCCGTCACGGTAATTCTTGACAGTATCGCCGAGGGCACGACTCGGGAACAAATCCTCATCAGCTACCCCTCGCTTAGACTCGAACATCTTGATGCCGCGCTTTTATATGCGGCGGAACTGGCGAGAGAAGAGTCAATGATCCCGCTGCATCAGCCGTGAAGTTTAAAGTTGATGAAAACCTTCCCGTGGAACTGGCGAGTGAATTGAGATTGCGGGGACATGACTCGGACACAGTGGACGACGAAGGATTGTGCGGGGCGCCCGATTCGGGTGTTGTCTCTAGAGCGCGGAGCGAAAATCGCATCATTATCACTTTGGATAAGGGTATAGCCGATATTTTCCGGTTCCCCATCGCAACCCACGCCGGTATCGTACTATTTCGGCCCGGGTCATTAGGTCGCAAAGCTGTCCTGGCGTTTATTCGTGAGCGGCTCTCCTCCCTGCTGGAACACAACCTCGCAGACCGGATCACGGTGGTAACAGCAGACCGAATCCGATTTAGATAGACCTTTCTCATCCCAACCGATCCACCCTTCCGACGCTTAGTACTAAAGGGGGGGTCTTAGAATGCCGATGACTCCCTAAGAGTGCAAACCGCACAACTATCCCCAGAACTAGCCGATGCCGCCGATGTCTTAAGCGATCAGTTGCGAGTGCATTTGCACCGGCTTGCGCTGCTGCTCGAACCGCACGCCGACCACATCGACCGCAAGTTCCAGGGTCGCCTGCGGAAGCTCGGGTTTGAACCCAAGCAACGGGTCGCTCTGGCGCAGATCACGCCCGGAGCGGCGGCGCGTATTCTCGCGCAGGGCAAGGCGCCCCTCAATTTCATCGAACAAGTGGAGTATAACGGCCGCCGCCTGGCCAAGCTCAATCTGCCGCCCAGCGCGATCCTCGAAGCGCTCCAGGAATATGACCGGCTGTTGTCGCCATTACTCGTGTCGCTGCTGCCTGACGAACACTCCAACTTCCAGTGGGTTCGCGAACAACTCCACTTTTGCGTCATCTTGACGCTGAATAATGCCTACTACCAGGTGCGCGAGGCCGAAACGCAGGCGTTCTATGAGCTGTTTCGTATCGAGCTTGAGTCGCGCAATCTGGAAGAATTGCTCCGCCGATTTCTCGAATCCCTAGTGCATGTGTGTAAGGCCGATGCAGGCCGCTTATACATGCTGAGCGAGGATGGTTCGGCCTGGGTGCTGCAAGCCGGAGCGCCCTTATCTGCGCATATTTCGATTTCCAACCGTCCCGGCTTGGTCCGCAAACTTTCGAAACTCCGCTACCTGGATGGCGGCAGCACCGCGGATTACTTGCTTGACCCGCAATGGCACAACCGCTACGCGTCCTGCTGGTCGATCCCCTTGGCTGCAGAGGGGCGCACCGCCGGCGTCATGCAGTTCGGGTTCACGAAATCCTACGAATGGCTCCCACGCGAACAAGAACTGCTGGCGGCGGCGGCCGAGCGCTGCCTCATGGCCGCCGAAAAAGCGCGCTTGATGGAAGATCTGGCGCAGCGCGAAGAGCAAGTCCGCCGCTTAGCCGAACACATGCTGCACGTCGAGGAAATGGAACGCCGCCGCATCAGCCGCGAGTTGCACGACGAAGCCGGGCAAAGCCTGCTGTGCATTCGCCTGCAAATGGAACTGATCGAGCAGGCGCTGCCCGAAAGCGAATGGGAGCTGCGTGCCAAACTCGGCGAGGCCCGCGACCTTACCGAGCGCACCATCTTAGAAATGCGGCGGCTTATCTCAGCCCTTAGCCCTGCGGTTCTCGAACAGCTAGGGTTGGGCGCGGCCCTGCGCCAATTAATCAACCGGTTCCAGAGGCTGCATCTGTGCCGGGTAAAGCTCCAGCTTTCTAAGATGGGAGCGCTTCCCCAACAGACCGAAGTAATCACTTATCGTCTGGTGCAGGAATGTTTTAACAACATCGGTAAGCACGCAGCCGCGCGCCTGGTAAACATTTCGCTCGCTTCCGCCGATGGAATTCTGAAGCTGGTAGTAGAGGATAACGGCGTGGGTTTCAATGTCGAGGAAGCGTTTCAGAAGCGAGAATCCTTCGGAATGTCGGGCATGCGGGAGCGGGTGGCCCTTCTGGGCGGCAAGTTCCTGGCCGAAAGCCGCATCGAAGGACCTAAACGGGGTACAAAGATTTCCATCGAACTGCCGATAGCTAAGTAAGGCGTTTACTTAAGGCGCGGTAGGGAAGGCAACGGAGACGGCATAAACATGGCGAAGATTCGAATCATGCTGGCGGACGATCACACCTTGTTCCGCCAAGGAATCCGGACGCTGATAACCGCGGAATCGGACATGGAAGTAGTCGGCGAAGCCCCCAATGGCGGCGATGCTGTGGAAAAGGCCAACGAAGTGCGCCCCGACGTGGTGCTCATGGATATCGGCATGCCGGGTCTAAGTAGTTTCGAAGCCACCCGCCAGATCAAGAAGAACCGGCCTGAGACTAAGGTTCTGTTCCTCACCCTGTATGACGACGAAGACTATCTGGTCGAAGGCATGGAAGTGGGCGCCAGCGGCTACGTGCTCAAGGACAGCCCCAGTCAGCAGCTAGTCGCTGCGGTACGGGACATTTGCCGCGGCGGCAGTTACCTGAGTCCGCGCATGCTATCGCAACTGGTTGACGATTTCCGCAGCCGTATTAAGTCCGCCAACCGGCTGCCGCGCTTCGCCACACTCACCACGCGCGAACGCGAAGTGCTGAAGATGCTCGCCGAGGGCAACTCGGTAAAAGAAATCGCCTGCGATTTGAACTTGAGTGTGAAGACCGTCGAAGCGCATAAGTTCAACCTGATGCGTAAACTCGACATCCACAATAAAGCCCAGTTGGTGCAGTACGCCATTCAGAAGAAGATCATCAAGATCCCTAACTTGGTGTAACGTAACCCGCCCACCGAATTCGTCCTCCCGGCCTCCTCTTCATGGGGAGGCCTTTTTTACGCTGCGCCTCTCATTGAGGATTCTTAATACCTCCCTCCCTGCGGTGGTAAGGTTAAGGAGTATGCCTGATGTGGAGTTGTCTTCGTATAGACAACCGATCTGTAGCTGGAGCCAAGCTTCGCGAAACTTCGCAATCCACATCCCCCCGGAAGTTATTGGGCTGCTGGCAACCGAATCCTTAATAGCATTCAAGCGTGTACCCCGTCGCGGACTGGAGATCGGCGGAATACTCCTAGGCCGCACTGAAGTGGGGGAGGATACTACTACCTTTTGGATCGAAGGATTTCAACCGATCGAATCGGAACATCGTTCGGGGCCGTCCTACGTGCTCTCCGATTCCGATTTCCCGCGTCTCCAAGCGGCGCTGGTCGATAACGGCAGCGCCAGCATCGGGATCTACCGAAGCCAAACCCGCTCAGCACAATTAGCAGTGCAGCAGCAGGACCTCGATTTATTCGCCAGATGCTTCGATTCGGGCGACGCCTTGTTTCTGATGCTCGCACCGATGCCGGGTAAAGCCGCTTTTTTTTATCAAGCGGAGGGAGAGCTCCACTGCGTTCATGAGTTCGCCCTGGTGTCGTCTTTAACGTCCATGACGCATCGGGCCGGGCGGACTTCGTCGCAAGTCAAACTGCTCCGCCCACAGTCCTCAGGAAGTCAGGCTGAGCCTCTAACCGGTGTGGGGCAAATGGATTTTCCGGAGCAGGAGATCGCCTTAAACGGTTCAGTGCAAAGCCTGGAGCAACAGCCTCCTTCGAGGGAGGTGACGCCGGCGAACTCCCCGGCCTACCGCCTGTGGAGGAGCGTAACCGGCCACGCGCCGGGCAAAGTTTTGCGCGAATGGTTAGGGCGGCGGACGAACGCGGAAAAAGGCGCGTGGGGGTTAGCTGCGGCAATTGCACTGGTTTTAACCCTAAGCGTACTCTCCTATTCCCTTCGCCGTCCCAGCGCACCCAATCCTCCCCCACCGCCTCAATATCTTCAACTGAGCGTCGACCGGGCCGGCACTTCTCTCCGTCTGCATTGGGACCCGAATTCGTTTGCCCTACGCGGAGGAGCCCGCGCTATTCTTCATATTCAGGACGGTGGCCAGGAGAGCGACAGAAATCTGGCTCCCTCCGAATTCAGGGCCGGAAGCATCGCGTATGAACCGAAGAGCTCGGAAGTGACCTTCCGATTAGATCTCTATTCGGGCGAGCCGCACGCAATCGGATTGGTTCAGGTGATGTTCCCCCCATCGCCCGTTCGTCAGGCTCCTGCTGCTGAAGCAAACCTCCCGCCTAAATCGAAACAGGTGCCCGTTGCGCCACTTCCAGCCAACAAATTCGTTGCGAGTTCCCAAGCGCCGCCGGCACAGCGCATTCATTTCAAGGAGCCGCCCCCGCCGTACATTGATTCCAAGGCTCCGGCGTCGGGAATGCATATCGCTAACTATGAGAATCGTCAAATCCAAGCACCCGCCCCCGCGGCCTCGAGTGAATTGGAGATCGCCCCGGCACAAACGCCCGCCGAGACCAGGGTCGCCGTAAATTTCGACAAGCCGCCGCGTCCTTCTCCCATCGCCGCACTACCGGAGG
>JANXXL010000140.1 GCA_025350625.1 Bryobacterales bacterium
ACGCGCACGTCTGGCGAGGGCTGTTTCTGGGCGCGAACCTGCAGCACATTAACAATCCGGGATACAACCGCGACCGCGGGCCAGTATGGGTGCCGGGGACGCGGGTGCATTTGGAGTTCTAGCGGAATTGGGATGGGCCCTGCCAGTCTTGGTGCGTCGCCAGTAAGTGAGGGGCGTTGAACCACAGGGGCACAGGATTACATCGGGTAAGTCAGGGGCGAAGGCGACACGATCTTATCAGTTCACCGAATAAACGGTTTCCGCGGAATACAGGACAAACGAACAATCGGAAGAAGAGCAGGCCAGCATCCCCCGGCGCACGATGGAGAGCGGAGCAGAATCCGGGAACAAAATTTTAAAGTCGGTATCCAGCAACGTCTTGGCCGCAGTTTTGAGCTTCTCTGAGCCGCTGACAAATGTCGCCTCCAGCGGCTTGCCAGTCGTTGAGCCAGATCGAAATAACAAGAGGAAATCGGCGTTTTCCGTATCTGTAACCAGTCTGGGTAGCTTGGTCGTACGGAGACGGCTGAGGTTGTCGCCGCCTCCCATGCTGCGGACGCCCGCTTGAGCGCGGGAAAGGACTGGGGAAAGATGCTGAAGGCGTTCACGTATGGCAGTGGCGTCCACACCCTGCTCGCCTAAACCCGGAGCCGCCAGTGCCATTTCGTAGAAGCGAATAGCGTCTGAGAGCTTGTGTTGGGCCTGATAGGTCTGGGCCAAGTGGTCGGCGATTACCGGATTTTGGCTGAGCTGGAAAGCGGCGGCCAAGTATTTTTCCGCACTTGCATAATTGGCCATACGAAACTGCACCCAGCCGAGCGTGTCCCAATCGTTCGCCAGCGATGTCATCCCGGTAAGATCTTCGCGCGTGACCGACGTGAACACGATGTGTCCGGTCGCTTCTTCTTGTGAGCGTACTGCGTCTTGAGCGAGTTGCAAGGCCCGCGGCAATTCCACGTTGGCGTCGGCAAACTCGTAGGCCACCGTGTTTTTCTCCGCCGGATCCGAAGAAAGATCCAAGCAACGCTTGAACACTTCGATGGCCTTCTCTTTCTGCCCCGCGCGGAAGTATGCCATCCCCAAAGCCTCTTGCAGGGCGGCATCCCCGGGCCAAGCGCGGACCGCCGCTTCGTAATGGGCGATCGCTTCGGGATACCGCTTGAGCCGGGTCAGGACGGAGCCTAGTTGGATGGGGGTGTCTGAATCGTCAGGCGCCAACTCGAGGACGTCTTTCCAAGCCAACAGCGCCTGGTCCCATCGGCCCTCAAAGGTTTGGGCCACGGCCAAGAACTTGAGGGCAACAGGCTCGCGGGGAGTATTTGTAGCCGCGCTCTTGATCGCTTCGAGCCCCCGGGCGCGGTCTCCGACTCGTGCATAGCCTGCCGCCAACTCCAGCCAGGCGCGCGTAAAACGAGGATCGAGTGCTACCGCACGCTGGAGAGAGTCCACCAGGACGGAGTCATCGGCGCGACCGCGCTGCTCCAACCGCTGGGCCTCAGCGTTCTTGCTGTCGGGAAGCTGCCAGGCCTGTTTCCAGAGGCGTGCCATCACCGACGTCAAGTCGCTCGCCATCGCTTTTTCACCCGGCAATGTCAACGGAACCAAACGGCTGTAGTCCTCGTCGTAAGCCGTATGGAAAAGTTTATAGTCCGCCGCTTGGGCCTGCTCCACTTGGCGCTGCTTGACGATTAATTTCCGTTTGCCCACCAGGGCGCCGCGCTCGAAAGTGTAGGCGGCATGGTACTCTCCGAAGTCTTTGACCAGATCAATGGCCTTCGGCAATTGGGGCGTATAGCCGTTTGGAAGTTCCACCCGGCCCTCGATCTCGAAAATGCCGGGATCCGGGCCTAGAAACAATGGGACGAAGGGTACACCTTCTTCCTCTGGCCACTGAGGCAAAGGCACCAGAGGCATAGGCACCGAGATTTGGTGGTTTGGCAAATCGGGGTAGTCTTTGCGATGGTACGTGTACTCTAGCTGGAAGGGCTGCTCGGTGGCCTCAGGGGCGGAGGCGTTGACGTCACTAACTTCGCCTCCAAAGCCGCTGCCATAGGATATGCGTTGCACCAATCCCGTCCACTGCGCCCGGGCAGTCTTTCGGAAGGCGGCGCGCAGGAGGTACTCAGCATTACCGCGGAAAGTATAAGTGACTTTGCCGACTAATACACTTTGCTCGTCGATCTTGGCATCTATTTTGAATACTTGACGTTCAGGAAAGGGCAGCTCCGCCGCAGTGGTCACAAACACCGGGGCCTTATCTCCGGCGACAACCAGGGCCGGCTTGTTGCGCAATGGACTGGCCAGGAACTCGAAAGGCGCAACCTCTTCAGTGCTGTCAAGCCAAATGTAGCCTTGGCCACGGGGAACCGCAGAAATGACGTGGTCAAACTGCGCTGGAGTAGGGACATCGAGATCAATGCGGCGGCTGGAGTTCATGAGCGCTGGATAGGCGACGGCACCGGTCGCATTCAGCAACGAAGCCATCAGCGTGTGTTTGTCTTTGCAGTCGCCATACTGATTATCCAGAACAGTGGTAGCAGGGTGCGGCTGATAGCGGCCTACCCCGAAAGAAATCCCGATGTAATGGATCTTGGTGCTCACATAGTTATAGATGGCGCGGAGCTTGGCCGGATCATCGCTAACGCCTTTTGTCAGTTCCGCAGCTTTGGCGCGAATTTCGGTAGATGGTTGCAGCCGCTCCCTCTGGAGATCGTCGTACCATCGCCCAACCTCTTCCCAAGTTTGAAAACTGCTGAACAAGAGGTCCGGCGGTGGAAGCGTACCAGACACCGCTTGGGCGAACTGGGTACGCTGCTCGGGGCTGAGCTTCGTGCTGTTCTGTGGCTTTACTTCGAGGTTCGAGGTCTTCCAGGTAAAAATGCGGCGAGAACCTTCGTCAGAGATCGTGGGCTTGAGGTCGGGCGACTTCCACTTAACCATGCGATCGCGCGGGATGCTGATCTGGACCACTTCTTCGAGCCGGATGATTCCCCGCGGGAAGTCATAAGAAAACCAAAACTGTCCCGGCGCCAAAGGCTTTTTGATTTTCCAACGAAAGCGATACTCCACCACATCTCCAACGTCAAGCCCCTTGACCGCAATTTGCTTTTCCCGGGAGTCAGTGTACATAGGCGCTTCCCGAGCCACCGCCGACGGCATGTCCTGCACATTCTCTGCCGGCGTTACGATAATGGAGCCATCGGGCTTTCGAACCCTCATGAAATCAACGGACAGATCTTCGCTGAAACTCTGATAAGGGACGGGGAGAATGCTGAAGTCCTTCAACCCGGCTTCGGACTGGATCCGGACCCGGCCGCTGACTTCCCGTGTGCCGGTGCCGTCATTTTCAAAAGTCACTCGCGAGGCGATCTGCTCAAAAATGGAAGACTGCTGTGTGTAGTCGCTCTTGCCAGGGGCCAGGACCGTAGCAGGCACAGACGCTGCGGGAGCACTCGGCACGAGTGGGGGTTGACCAACCACGACACTTGTCCAGCACAAAACCGACGACAACAAAAGGCTGAACGAACGGCAAAACTTTTTCATTGGCTGAGGTCTTTGTAGCGTGTTTAGAACCAAAAGGCAAGAACAGCCTCTCGGTATCACCACAAAGAAGGTGGGGGCCCTTTTACCTGCCTTGCCGCAAACGTCGCGTGCGGACTGTCTACTTCTCCACCCGCACGCCTTTCCAGAACGCCACGTATCCCTTGATCTGCGAGGCTGCGGACTTGGGCTCGGGATAGAACCAGGCGGCGCTTTCGTTGCGTTTGC
>JANXXL010000153.1 GCA_025350625.1 Bryobacterales bacterium
CCGCGCACGCTCATCTTTTACTTTGACTGCCGGCACTTCATGCCCGGCGGCGAGGCCAGTTGGCCGCAATTCGACTATTACACGCTGCACCCCGAGCGGTTGAAGCCGATTGTGGCGACTATTGGCATCGAGCACATGGGCGGCCGCCAGACCATTGAATCGGGACCAGGCGGTAATCACTATGGTTACTCCGGCGAACGGGCGGAAGATGGCGGCGTCATCACCAGCTTGATGGATGTCCACAACAACAACATTTGGCTCATCGAGGCCATCGCGCGGGCCGCGACCGACAATCGCTGGCCCCGAGTTGACGTAAAATCCGGCAGCACCGGACCCGGTGTTAACGGCGGGTTTCAGGGCACTGTGAAAAGTCCGATGAACAAGGGGCGCGCCTATGGGCTCCCGGGTGTCGGGCTTGCGGGCGACTGGCCCGGCGGCTGGACGCAGACGTATGCGCAAGCAGACACCGCGGCCGGAATGCAGGGCTTCGACAAGGATTACTTCGTCCAGCAGGTGGCAGGGTTGTCACAACTTGCAGGCGAGTTCATGCTGGTCAAACCGCTAGTCATTGACCTCGGATGGGGAATGCTCAAGTCGGCGCTGGTAAAGCTTCCGGATTCCGGCTTCGCCGATCCGCGAGAAGCCAAGGCCCACCGGCAGACGCTCATGAATCAGTACGCCGCCGCGTTCCGGCACGTCGAGGCCGCGACTTTTGTCGAGGCCCAGAGCACCCTCAGCAAGCTATCGACCCAGATCTCAGCCTCGGTAGTAAAGGACCAGCAAGGCCCGCTCCGAGCGTTGGTGGATGGCCAAATTGCCAAGCTGGTTTGAAGTTACTTTCCACGTTTCAGAGTGATCTCTGCGGTTTCGCCTTTTACAACAACTGTCGTACCTAACGCGCGTGAGGCCTCGGCCAGCCGTTGGAGGATGTAAGCCGCTTGCTCGCCGGTAGCCGGATGAGGCAAGCCTCGTGTTGCCAGGAAGGGGCGTGGAAACTCCGGAAGGCTATAGGGGTGGTCATCTTCGGTATCGACCTGACCACGCCCCATCTGGTTCAGCGCGATTGGCTGGAACTCAATCGACCGCAGATTCTTTCCCTGGAACTCGACCGACGCGACGACGCTCTCCCACACGATCGGTTCCAGAAGTTGGGTTGCTTCCGTTAACGGCAAATTGAAAATGAAATTGCCCAGATCGTAGAAAATAGGCCGGTCGTGATAAATTTCGACGCCCTGCAACACCGGCGCCCCATGCATCACGATGATATTCGCCCCTGCGTCTATTTCTGCGTGGGTCCATTTCTTGATCCAATCGGGAGGCGCTAAGCGCTCCGGCAACTCTTCCGCGAACATGGTCAGGAAGGGCTTATCGTAGACGTGATTGTGTTGATACACAATCACCAGGTCTGCGCGCTTGCTGGCGTCGCGGATACTTTCAAGAATGCGTTGCGCATCCTCTTCGTTGGGCTTATTCCCGGCTTCGATACGCAGCTCGTTTTCGCCCGGCCGGGAAGGAGTGGCCGCAGCTCCCGGCCTGATAAAGCCCGATGCAATGGCCACTATTGCCACTGTGCCCTTCGGTGTGTGCAGGTAGCCTGCTGCGGTAGCCTCCGCCAGAGTGTTCCCGGTTCCGGCGTATGCGAAACTGCGGCGCTTCGCCTCCTGGACTGCGTTCTGAATGCCCGGCACCCTGAGATCCCAGGAATGATTGTTGGCTAGAGAAAGCATGTTGAAACCTAAGTCTTTGAGCGCATCCATCGCTTCGGGCGGGGCGAGCGAGTTCCCTTCACGCGGCGCCGCTTCATTAGGCTGGCCTTTCTCCGCAACCGTCGCTTCGAAATTAGTAAATACCACGTCGCCTTTAAGCAGCGGGCCCATCGTCGACACAATGGAAGGTGTGTACAGACGAATATCCGCACGGATCATGGATTGTCCGGTCAAGACGATCTTGATCGGAGGCGCCTGCGGCCATGCAGCGGGACACCAGGTAAACAGAATTGCCAACCTTAATAGCTTTGCCATATGCGTTCTCCTTCAATCCTCAGCCAGCCGACATTCGCTACAGAAGTTATCTTACCAGCGGCAAGCCGGATTAATAGGACCGTGAAGGAATGAATGCGCGCAGGCGCGAATCTCGCAAATAAAGCCCTGCCCAGAGAATTGCGCCGACATACACCGGGAAGAGCGTGTAGTCGAAAAGCGGGCTGGCTACACGAACTTGGCTGGCAACGGCGCCGCCTAAATAACCTGTCAGCAAGATCGCTCCCAGAACGGAGGTGCGGGGAATCGCGTAGAGGGTTGTCGAGAGTAGCAGAAGAAAAGCTATCATTAACCCACTGAGAATTCGTCCGATCCAAAGCCTCTTGTTCGACACCGGATTGGTTTGCGTACTCTAACCGCCCGCAATAGCTCCGACGATCAGGAACGGCTCCGCGCCGGACGCCACGGCCTCGGGCAAGGGCGCATCCGGCGATTCGTGAGACAGGTCCTCTCCGCAGGCGAAGAATCGCACGAACGGGCGGCGCTCGCGAGTAACATGGTCGCGGACCGTACCCTGCAGCGTGGGATACGAGGATTCGAGAGCATCGATAATCGAGCGCTGCGTGACTTCGCCGTCAACCTGAAGCTCCACTTCACCGCCCGCGCGTGCCAGGTTTCGCAGATGCGCGGGCAGCACTACTCTGATCATGTCAGCGTCTGAACTTCGACGGAAAGCACCCCCGGAAGATCGCGTACGATGGGCGTCCAGTTGTCACCGGCGTCCGCCGATGCGTATACTTGGCCGCCCGTGGTCCCGAAATAAATGCCGCAGGAATCGAGCGAATCTACTGCCATGGCTTCGCGCAATACGTCCACGTAGCAGTCACTTTGCGGCAGACCTTTGGTAAGCGGCTCCCATTCGTTTCCGCCGGTACGGCTGCGGTAGACCCGCAGCTTTCCCTCGGGCGGAAAATGCTCCGAATCGCTTTTGATCGGGACCACGTAAATAGTTTCCGGCTCGTGTGCATGCACGTCGACTACGAATCCGAAATCGGTCGGCAAGTTGCCGCTGATCTCGTGCCAGGATTCGCCCGCATCGTCGCTTCGCATGACGTCCCAGTGTTTTTGCATGAATAGCACGCTGGGGCGCGACGGATGCATGGCGATGCGATGGACGCAGTGGCCGATTTCGGCATTGGGGTCGGGTAGGAATTGCGAGTGCAGTCCCTTGGTGATCGGCCGCCACGTCGCGCCGCTGTCGTCGCTGCGAAAAGTTCCGGCGGCCGAGATCGCAATGAAGATCCGCCCAGGATTGCTGGGATCGAGCAGGATCGTATGCAAGCCCATGCCTCCGGCACCCGGCTGCCAGCGCGATCCTGAGCCATGGTGCCGCAATCCGGAGAGTTCCTGCCAGGACTTCCCGCCATCCGACGTGCGGAACAGGGCGGCGTCTTCCACCCCGGCGTAAACCGTATCCGGATCGGTGAGCGAAGGTTCCAGATGCCACACCCGCTTAAACTCCCAGGGATGCGGCGTGCCGTCGTACCACTGATGAGTGCCCGGGACGCCATCGTAGACGAACTTGTTATCCACCGGCTCCCAGGTCTTGCCGCCGTCGTTCGAGCGCTGGATTAACTGCCCGAACCATCCGCTGCACTGCGACGCGTAGAGACGATTGGGGTCCGTCGGGGAACCCTTCATGTGGTAGATTTCCCAGCCCCCAAAATGGGGACCTGCCACATCCCACCGCTCCCGCTTCGCGTCCGATGTCAGAATGAACGCACCCTTGCGCGTCCCCACCAGGACCCGTACTCCACTGCCTTTGCTTGCCATTTCCTATCCTCCATCTGTTCATCGAACGGCGATCGGCCAAATCGACACCGCCGCAAATTTATTTTGCCGGTAACCCCGCCAGCTCCATCACCGGGCGGACTTCGACCGTGCCCAGGCGCGCTATCGGGATGCGAGCTGCTATGCCGAGAGCTTCATCCAGGTCCTTGGCCTCGATCACGAAGTAGCCGGCAAACTGTTCCCGTGTCTCGGCAAAGGGACCATCGGTCACCAGGCGTTTTCCGTCACGCACGCGAACGCTGGTCGCAGTCGAGGTCGGATGCAGCGGGGAGGCCGCCACATAACGCCCACTTCGGTCAAGCTCATGCGCGAGTTTCAAAGATTCCGTATAGCACTCCTCACGCTCGGTCTCGCTCAGCGCCTGTTCGTCATGATAAATCAGCAGCATGTATTGCATGTCTACGCCTCCATCTTTAAGTCGAACGGCAGGCGGCCGAATCGACACTGCCCCGGTAAACTTATTATCATCGGTGCATGCATGGGCTTGCCGATCAGGCGGTGGAGACGCTTTATCGCTCTGATTGGGGACGGATCGTCGCCGCTTTGATTCGCCAGGTGGGCGATTTCGAGCTGGCGGAAGAGGCCGCGCAGGAAGCTTTCGCGGCTGCGGTCGATCAATGGCGCACTTCGGGCGTTCCGGAATTCGGACGCGCGTGGATCATCCAGACCGCACGCCACAAGGCCATCGACTTGATTCGACGCCGTTCGCGGTTCAACGAAAAACTGAAATCGCTGGCTGCGGAAGCGAACCCCGCCTACGAGGAACCGGGCTACGGCAGCAACGAAATTACGGACGACCGGCTTCGCCTGATTTTTACCTGCTGCCATCCGGCGCTGGCCCTGGAAGCGCAGATCGCCTTGACGCTGCGCACGCTGGGTGGGTTAGAAACCGACGAAATTGCCCGCGCTTTTCTGGTGCCGGCAGCGACCATGGCGCAGCGGCTGGTCCGGGCGAAGCGCAAGATTCGCGACGCGCGTATTCCGTATACGATCCCCGGCATGGATGATATGCCCGAGCGCCTCGACGCCGTATTGACCGTGATTTACCTCATCTTTAATGAAGGGTACGCGGCCACCCGGGGCGGGCCGCTCGTGAGGAAGGATCTGTGTGCCGGGGCTATCGAACTGGGGCGTCTGGTGAGAACGCTCATGGCGCCCCAGCCACCTGCGGAAGCGACCGGACTCCTCGCATTGATGTTGCTGCACGATGCACGGCGCGATGCCCGTATGGATGCTGCCGGCGACGTGATCGTTTTGGATGAACAGGACCGGCGACGGTGGGATCACCGCCAGATCGCCGAAGCATTGCCTCTGGTTGAGGAGGCGTTTCAGGCCGGACCCGGCACGTTTGCGATCCAGGCGGCGATCGCAGCCCTGCACTGCCGGGCGATCACCGCCGCGGATACGGATTGGGCCCAGATTCTCCAGCTTTACGATGCTCTTGAGCGATTCCACCCGTCGCCCGTGGTGTCGCTGAACCGCGCAGTGGCGGTTGCGATGCACCAGGGTCCCCGGCCCGCGCTTGCGCTCGTCAACGCGCTGGCCGAAGCCGGCGGCCTGGAGAGCTACCACCTGTTTCACGCGGTACGCGCGGACCTGCTGCGCAGAATCGGATCCGCGGCGGAAGCAGCTAAATCGTATACTCAGGCACTCGAGTTGGTAGTCAATGACAGCGAGCGCCGGTTTCTGGAGCGGCGATTGGGCGAGTGTCAATCGCTCGCAACGTTAAGATGAAAAGTTGATAAGGAGAGAAAGAATGAAAGCAACCAACGCAATGAAGGTTTCCGATCAGAAGCGCCGTCTGCAGGCGCCTTTGAACACACCAACCGACCTCAAACCCGCGGCTACGAAAGATATAGCCGGAGCTTTGAATGGCATCCTGGCCGACGTTTTCGCGCTTTACATGAAGACCAAGAACTTTCACTGGCATATGAGCGGTCCCCACTTTCGGGATTATCATTTGCTTCTGGACGAACAGGCCGATCAGCTTTACGCGATGACCGATCCGATCGCCGAGCGCGTCCGCAAAGTGGGAGGCACGACGCTCCGCTCGATCGGACACATCGCCCGCACCCAGCGCATATTGGATAACGACGCTCAGTACGTCGAACCGGAAGACATGCTCGCCGAATTGCGCGAGGACAACACCACTCTTACTACTCGCCTGCGCGAAGCCCACAACGTGTGCGATGAGCATAAGGACATCGCCAGCGCTAGCCTGATCGAGGTCTGGATCGACGAAACCGAAAGGCGTGCCTGGTTCCTGTTCGAAGCCAGCCGCCGAAGCGATTCGAGCGGACACTGAAGTTTTGGCAATAGGAGATTCCATGTCGCTTCGCCCGGTGAGCCGGGTTATCAAATCGAAGCCAACCATCGAGGGTGCAGGCGTGCATTTGCGCCGCGCCTTCGGTTTCGGCAACACCAAGGACTTCGATCCGTTTTTGCTTCTCGATGATTTCCGCAATGATATACCGGAGGATTATCTGGCCGGGTTCCCCTGGCACCCTCATCGCGGGATCGAGACTATCACCTACGTGCTCGCCGGGACGGTCGATCACGCCGACAGTATCGGAAACAAAGGGGCCATCGGTCCCGGCGACATTCAATGGATGACCGCCGGCAGTGGGATCATTCACCAGGAGATGCCCAAGGGCGACGACGCCGGCCGCATGCACGGATTTCAATTGTGGGCCAATCTTCCCGCGGTATCCAAAATGACGGCGCCGCGTTACCAGGAAGTGAAGTCCCCCGATATCCCGGAGGTGACAGACGACGATGGCACTCACGTTCGCGTGGTCTGCGGGAGCTTTTGGGGCAAGACAGGTCCGGTGGACGGAATAGCGGCCAATCCGATATACCTGGACATTTCCGTGCCGCCCGGTCGGAGAAGGACGTTGCCGATCGAAACGACTCGCAACGCTTTCGCCTACGTTTTCGCGGGAAGCGGGAAATTCTGCAACGCATCCGGCCCGCTGGCCGTGCCGACGGAAGGGGTCAAATGGCTCGAAACCGTGCCTCCGGCGGAGGCCGATAACCGCTCGCTCGTGCTGTTTGGACGCGGCGACGAACTGGAGATACAAGCCGGCGAAGAAGGGATTCGATTCCTCCTGGTCTCCGGTAAACCTTTGGAGGAGCCGGTGGCTTGGTACGGTCCAATAGTGATGAACACGCAGCAGGAACTTCGCCAGGCGTTCGAAGATTTGGAAAAAGGCACATTTCTCAAAAAGTGACTAACTAGAACTCTCACTGGCAATCCCAACGCGCTCTATCGCAAGCGTGGTAGCGAAATCAAGGAGTTCATCAATCCCCCGGAGTACTTGCTACCGGAGAAAACCTTACGTGCAAACCGGCTGAAAGTGATTGGCTGGCGCTTCACATGCCTCATCTCAATCGTGCGGTGACGATAAGGAGTGAGCATGAATTCACGACGCTTTTCAATCATTTTTCCGATGCTGGTCCTGTCGCTTTGGGCAGCGAGCGCCCGCGCCGGCCCAATTCTACTAGGTGCGGCGAACTCTTACGCGGTCCTGGGTCAAGCCGGGGTGACCAATACCGGCCAAAGCCTCATCTTTGGCAACGTCGGCGGCTCTACGGCAACGCCTTCGGTTACGGGCTTTCCTCCGGGTGCAGTAGTTCCGCCGGCGCAGGTGTTAACAGGAAGTTCGACGGCCTTTTCGGACGCCGCTGCGGGGTACAATTCTGCGCAAGGCACGGCGGGCGCCGTTAATTTGACTGGACTAACTCTGGGAGTAGGCTCAGCCAATAACCTGGTCGGAGGCGTCTATGCGTTCAATTCGTCGGTATCTTTAAACGGCATACTCATGCTGGACGCAGGCGGCATCAATACGGCCTCGTGGATTTTCCAGATTGGGAGCACGCTCACGACTGCAAGTGCCTCAAGCGTTCAAATTTTCAATGCCGGAAGTACCGGTCCTTTTAGCGGAAGCATCACGTGGGCAGTCGGCAGCGCCGCGACTCTGGGTACAACCACGGCGTTCCAGGGAACAATTATTTCGCAGGCCGCGAGCGTCCTCACTACCGGCGCAACCATCGGCTGTGGAAGAGTTATATCGTTAGCCGCTGCCGTTACGCTGGATAACAATGTGATAAGCATGGGGAACTGTGCAGCACTCGCCGGAATTGGAGGAACAGTGGGTACCGGAGGGAATGGTGGAGGTGGCAGCGGAGGAACTGGCGGAGCTGTGGTCCCGGAGCCTAGGACTATCGCGCTGCTCGCATGCGGACTAGTCGCACTGGTTTTGCGACGGTCCTTCGGCCGTGCATTGCCAAGCTCTCAACCCACGGCTTAACCTCATTATGACGCCTGACCACATATCGTCAAGGCCGTTCCAAAGAAGAGACTATGCCCTAGCTGCTGGGTGTTGCCGCGCCAAGTTGGCCGCGAATGCTGAAGAAGCGGTTCCAATTCCCAGGGAACGCCGCCCATAAATCAGGGCTGCAACCCCAGCACCTTCGCGGGATTCACTTTCGCCATTCGGTCGATCTCGGCTTCGGCGAAGCCCTGCTGCTTCAAATATTGATAGAACGCCAGCAGGCCATCCGGATGTAACGGAGTATTGGCCTGGCCCAAATCGCTCGCCAGGATGCAGTACTCCGGACCTACCGCGCGGATCGCGTTCACGTGCGCCTTGCCCTCTTCCGATCCTGGCTTCACGTAAACGAATTCGAGATAAGCACCCAGTTTCGCCGCCTCCTGCATCTCGCGAATGGACATCCCCACCGACCTGCTGATGGCGTGCGTGACCACGATATTCTGCACGCCCTGGCGCTTGCCTTCGCGAATCAACAGCAACGCTTCGGACGGCGACGAGTGGCCTGTCTCCAACACCAGGTTATGCTTCGCGATGATTCCGATCACCTGCACCACCTCCGGCACCAGCTTTCCGTCCTTGGCGACCCGGGCAAACGGGCGACCTTCGGGGGCAGCATTGTGTTCGGAGTCGAATGTCGGCATCCACACCACACGGCCGTAGCCGCCTTTGACGCTGGTCATCCACTCAACCGCCGTGGGATTAACGCCGCCATTGGTGAGATCGAGTGAAATGCCTCCGAATACCTCAATGCCTGGAACCTCCTTGCGAACAATGTAGGCGAGTGAGGCTGTCGGCTCATAGTGGTTCTTGAGCACGATGGCCCGCATACCCCGGCTCTTGGCCAGCTTCGCCAGATCGATGGCGTCAATCGAACGGGGCTTGCCGTCGGGATCGCTGTGCGCGTGGATGTCAATCGCGCCGGTTAACGTTTGGGCACGCACGGCCGGCAGCGGCATATACAAGGCGAGAGCAAACAGCAAGACGAAGGCACTGGGCTTGACAGGCATTGGAGCTCCTTACCGGCGGAGCGCGTCAGGCTCGGACGGGCGGTAGTATCTGGACGTGGATGCCGTTGATGTCGAGAAAATCTATCCCCGCAGCGACGTCGCCCTGAATGATCGTCGCTCCTGCGGCCTCGAGACCCTTCGCAAGCGATGCGCGATCGAACGGAGCCGTGAGGCAATAATGGTCGATGCCGGTTTTCTCACCAGGACCGGCCAGGGCAAGGCCTACGCGGTTGCTGCCGCCTCCACTGAACCATGTGCGCCTGGTCCCATTGCCAGGATTGATCACTGGGCCCAGGATCTTCTCGTAAAACGCGGTGGATTTTTCAAGGTTCGAGACATTGATCAGGATATGGTCGATGCCCGTCGGGCGGATCAGCGGCTCGCCTTGGGAAGGGATCGCAGCGGGCTCCGCGGTGCCGCCAACAAGACTCCAGGAGTCTTCGGTCCACAGTTGCACCAGCGTCCCGTCGGGGTCGGGTACGAAAAGCCCGACGCCGGTGGCCTCGCGATAGGAGAGTCCCATCTGATCCAGCGCGCGCTTCGCGGCGGCGAGATCGAAGCCCACGATACCGGGACAGAAATGGTCGATTACCTGCGAAGCTTGACCCTGGCCGGGAGGCGCCATGGCAACGTAGTTGGGACCTAGCTTTACATAGTGGCGTGGGTTGGCCTTCGCCTTCAGGACCGTATTACCGAAGACCCGCGTGTAGAAGCGGACGGATTTCCCGGTGTCATCGACGGCGATCGCGAGGTGATCGAGCGAGCTGAATCGGAAAGGCGTGCCGGCGGCGAGAGTGGTGCGGGCGGCGAGGGCGCCGGCGGTGAGCGTGGCCAGGGCCTCGCGGCGGGTGAACGGAGAGGTGCTGCGCATGGGTGTGGCTCCTCTAGTGATTTTAGCCCTTTCGTAGCCCGAAACTCCTTAATGGGCAAAATGCAGTTTGCAGTATACTAGGCATCATTTGGAGGCAGCATGGTTGCCCTCAAGCAACGATTACAAAGTATTAGGATCGCCGCAAGTATGACAGTCCCGGCATTACTCATCATCGCGGGATCGAATTCGATGGCGGCTCCAGCGCGCGAGATACCGAAGTTCGAGGCAGGCTCATCGTGGCCAAAGATCCCGAACGGGTGGGTCTTGGGCCAAGTGGCAGCGCAGCGCCAACGAACACGCCCACTGCCCGCAAAGTGACCATCGATCTCAAAGATTTTCGGGTACGCCCCGGCCGCCCGGTCGACCTTCACAAGAGGCCCACGCGAGTTCGCGCGGTCTATCGATCAAAGGCTGAGTATCATTCTATTCTTCAGAGCCATATCCAGGAACTGAATTCGCTGCAAAGTCTGCTGTACGCGTCGAACAGCTACGCCGTTTTGCTCATTTTCCAGGCAATGGACGCAGCGGGGAAGGATAGCGCAATTCGGCACGTTATGTCCGGCGTGAACCCGCAAGGCTGCCAGGTATTCAGTTTCAAGCACCCTAGCCCCGAGGAACTCGAACATGATTTCCTATGGTCCGCCACCCGCCGCCTGCCGGAGCGGGGGCATATCGGCATCTTCAACCGTTCGTACTACGAAGAGGTCCTGATCGTCCGCGTGCACCCGGAGATTCTGCGGGGCGAACAGATTCCAGATGCCCTCTTGAATAAAGCAGGAATCTGGGAGCGGAGATTTCGTTCCATTGTGGATCTGGAACGCCACCACCATCGCAATGGCACGCGCATCGTGAAATTTTTCCTGCACATCTCGAAAGATGAACAGCGGAAGCGCTTTCTCGCCCGCATCGATAATCCCGATAAGAACTGGAAGCTAAGCATGGCGGATATCGAGGAGCGCAAGTACTGGAAGCAATACATGAGCGCGTATGAGGCCTGCTTCGCGGCTACCAGCACGAATCGCGCGCCGTGGTACATCGTGCCGGCCGACGACAAACCGAATGCCCAGTTGATCGTTTCCGAAATTACTCTGGACGTGCTGCGCCGGCTGAAGATGAGTTACCCCAAAGCGGATGGCAAGCGCGGCCGTGAACTGCAACGAATCCGCAGGCACCTTATGAAGTAGCGCATGATCGCGCAATCATTTAGCTTCAGCGCGACGGGAGTACATCAAAACGAGAGATCGCTGAGCGAACGGCATGTACACCAGCGGGGCGCTCAATCCTAGCGCGAGGCCGGTGTTGATGTGATGGATGAGAAGAAATGGCGACACTGCCCACAAGAGATCCAGGACCAACAATACCGGGAATAGTTTGCTGAACTTTGCTGGAAGATTCTGATAATCGAGAGCAACCGCCAGCATGATGAACAGCCGAACCGGGATCAGTACAGCGCCCGTTGTAACCAGAAGGGACACTAGGGCAACCGGGTGAAGGCCCGCCTCCAGGAAAATATCGTTGATCTCGTTTAAATTTGCAAGCGCCCCGAGGTAGAAGCCAAGATACATAATCTGGACCAGCAGCAGGAGAATCCGTACCAGTTTCCTTGGAGCAATGGGAAGATCCTCGGGCGTCGTAAGAATGGCGCCTCCCGATCCCATGGCGCCGCTCGATTCCGCTACGGGCAGGGGGACAGCAGACAAATCGACGGCAGGCACGTCTGATGTCACCGGGGCAAGAAAGCGATAGCCTTTGCCTGAGACGGTTTCGACATATCGCGGCACGGATGCCGAATCTCCCAGCGCTTCCCGAATTTTATTAACCGCTGTATTGAGACCGTGATCAAAATCCACAAAAGGCTCTGTGCCCCACAGCCGCTGTCGCATTTCTTCGCGTGTCACCACTCCCGAAGGTTTTTCGAGAAGCAGCATCAGAACCTTAAAAGGCTGTGAATGAAGTTTGATGCGGACGCCATGTTTGCGCAAGTCTCCGGTCGCTTCGTGTACTTCGAACACTCCGAAACGGAATATGCGGCGTGCGTGGTCCTCGGGCATGCGCAGTTTCCAGTTTAGCCCTCGAACGCGCACCTGACCGGTTTTTGCCCGCGATTGTCCAAACGCTGATCGCCTGTACCGCTTGGATCCTTCTGCCCAACACTTTAATATTCATCAGTTTACGCAGTGAGGTTGAAACGAGGACGGTTTGAGTTTCGATGCATTGCCGATTTCGACGTCAGAGCCGCATCATTTAGCCACGAGGTGATTGAATGCAGAACCGGAAGACGGCGATGTTTCTTCTATTGGGTATGAATTGTGCGGGGGCCAGCTTGAGTCCGTCCGCGGAACGAGCGTATGGGGTCTACGTTTCGAATATCGAGGCGAGGCTCGCAAGACAGCATGCCAGACTTGGGACGTACCTTATGGAGCGTACGGCTGAGGCGGGAATGCGCGTGGAGGCAGTCAATGGAGGGACGTGGCAGGTGCCCGGAGCACTGCTCCATCACTGGCGTGGCGCAGCTTTTGTCCCGAATGCCACTCCCAAAGACCTATTCGCCGTCTTGCGGGACTTTAGCCAATATCCCAGGCATTATGCGCCGCAAGTCGTCGCGGCCCGTGCTCTGGCTGACAATGGCGAGGCAGCGACGCTCGCCGTCCGATTCAAAGAACAGAGAGTCCTGACGATTGTGCTTGATGGCGAATACAAGGTGGAAACAAGGCTCTTCGGCAATGAGCGGGGATACAGCTTTTCGCGCAGCTCGCATGTCTGGCAAATTGACAATCCCGGAACGACGCAGGAGCGTCGTCGTCCCGAAGGCCAAGACGATGGGTTTCTCTGGCGCCTCAACTCGTACTGGAGCTTTACTCGGGTGCGCGGCGGATTGCAAATGGAGTGCGAAGCTGTATCGCTGACGCGTGATGTCCCCCATGGGCTCGGCTGGCTGATTAAACCGATTGTTGGCAATCTGCCTCGCGAAGCATTGGAGTTCACATTGAGAGCTACCAGCAACGCATTGACCGAAAATCTCGTCCGGGAGGCAGACTGATGGTTCCCGCAAACCGGCCGGTAGCCGTTGAGAATGGGCAGAGCGGTTTCGTGAATGCGGTGCGAGTGCACAACGCTCTCACCGCGAAACTCGAAAAGCGTTTCTTGGTATGGATGGCTCACCGGATGCCGGCCGCCATCAGCCCGGACCATCTGACATTCTTAGCTCTCGCCTGCCAAATCTTTGCAGGCGCCGCCTATGTATTGTCGCCGTGGGACAGCCGGTTTCTATGGCTCGTGAACTGCTTCCTCTTCCTCAACTGGTTTGGCGACAGCCTGGACGGAACGTTGGCGCGGGTTCGCAATCGCCAGCGCCCCCGCTATGGTTTTTACGTGGATCACATCGCCGACACCTTCGGCGCGCTCGCGCTTATGGCTGGGCTCGGCTGCTCCGGGTACCTGCATTGGGAGATCGCAGCGGGGATGCTGGTGTGCTTCTACGCGCTCTCTATTGAAAGCTATCTTGCGACTTACACCACGGGCCGCTTTCATCTTTCGCACGGCCTGTTCGGTCCGACTGAAATCCGGATCCTTCTGGCCGCAGGGAATATTGTCGTGCGCGCACATCCATACGTGAACCTCGCGGGCCGGCACTTCCTCTCGTTTGACTTCGGCGGCGCAGTGGCGATTGCGGGAATGGCATGGATGGTCTTGTTCGCGGCATCGCGGCAAACCGTGGACCTTTACAGGGAGGAAGCCCTGTCATGACCAGCATCGAGTGGCGGATCGGCCGATTCACCCTGGTAGGATTCATGGGCGCAGTACTGCAATTGACGCTCATGGTTCTACTGATGCGGTCGCTCGGCGCTCTCAGTATTGCGGCGACACCAGTCGCGGTAGAGATCACAATTTTGCATAACTTTTTTTGGCACGAGCGCTTTACTTATCGCGGTCCCAAAGGCCCCCGGCGATTAGGCGCGCGATTGTGGCGGTTCCACGCAGGCAATGGTCTCATCTCGCTGGCCGGAAATACTGTCCTAATATACGTTCTGACAGAGGGCCTCCACGCTCCCGTACTGCCCGCGGCCGTGGCAGCAATCGTCCTCTGTTCCTTGGCAAATTTCCTGGTTGCGGACCGTTGGGTGTATCGCCAGTGACGCGATTACCAGTCTGTCGGCCGGTAATCTTTTAAGAACTGTCCCCACACGTGATCGCCGGTGTTGAAACCGCTGATGATGGGATCGAGGATGCGCGCTGCGCCGTCCACGATATCGAGGGGCGGGTGAAATCTCTGCTCCACCGTCTTGCGCGCGGCGACCTCGACAGGATCTTCATCCGTCACCCAACCCGTATCAACGCTGTTCATGTGAATGCCACAACTCTGATAGTCTGTCGCGGCGGTGCGCGTCATCATGTTGAGCGCGGCTTTAGCCATGTTGGTATGCGGATGTCGCGTGGTTTTCCAGTTCCGGTAGAATTGGCCTTCGACGGCGGAGACGTTGACAATGTGCTTGTCACGCTCCGGTGTGCGCATCATTAAAGACTTGAGACGCGCGTTAATGATGAACGGAGCGACGGCATTAATCAACTGGACCTCCAGCAATTCAACCGATGAAACCTCCGCCATCAGCAGCCGCCACGAGTTTCGTCCGCGCAGATCGATCTGCTGGAGATCCTGATCGAGGCGCCCTTCAGGGAACAGATGATTCTCTCTCAGGACATCTTCCGGCAGCAAGGCGGCTTGAGATAGTTCTGCGGCGGGAGTCGAGCCCGGCTGCGCGAAAATCTCCAAATCAACCGACCGGTGGAGGTCGACGCGTGGTCCGCTAAAAGAGCGCAGCAGGTTCCGCGTGCGCTCGGGCATATCGTCGAGCGCGGCTCGCTCGCCCTCCATCATGTGGCTGTAGAAAGCAGGCGGGCGGCGCACCGTCTGGCACGCGTTATTGATGATAAAATCCAGCCGGGGGAGGGTCGCCAGTAGTCGTTCACAGAACGCCTCGACGCTGGGCGTATGGCGCATGTCCAGTCCGAAGATTTCGAGGCGGTCTCCCCACTCACTGAAATCCGGTTCTTGGGCATAACGCCGGGCTGAATCGCGCGGGAAGCGCGTGGTCACGATGACCCGTGCTCCCGCGCGCAGCATCTTGAGCCCAGCTTGATAGCCGATCTTGACGCGTCCGCCGGTCAGCAGCGCCACCCGGCCCCGCAGATCGGCCAGTTCCGTTCGCTTATTGAAATTAAACTCTGCGCACGCCGGGCACATTTGATCGTAAAAATGATGGATGACCGAATAGTGCTGCTTGCAGATATAACAATGCGGCGAAGAATCAGTGCCGGGATTTTCATCGTCGCGCCGCTCGAACTCCGAGGGCGGAAAACAATTGGGGGTAGTGAATACGGGTTTCCGCCGAAGCTTCTGAATTCCCGTGCCGTGACGCAAGGCGCCAATTCTTTGCGCTTGTTTTGCCGACCTCTCACGCTCGGCGGCTTTCACCATTCGCCGGCGGGCGATCGGGTCCGGATTGTAAAACTCGGCTAACGCCCGGTGAAGGCGCTCGCGGTCATGGGGAGACAGTTGGTCCAGCAGGGCGCGGTCGGCGGCAATCGCTTCGAGCGTATCGATGGTGGAATTCACCTGTTCAACAACCTTCTCCATAGCGCCGGTTGACCCGTGTGGCGTCTTATCGGACAGAGGGGATCCCTGAATTCATTCGAGCGTCGTTCCTGAAGACCCTTCCGTTCTTCATTACAAACACCACTCGCCGAACCGCTGTGATGTCCTTCAGCGGATCTCCGTCAACAGCCACAATGTCCGCAGCCATCTGCGGAGCAATTGTGCCGATTCTGTCTCCCAGTCGCAGAGCCTCAGCCGCCGCCGAGGTTCCGCTAACAATAGCGTCCATGGCCGGCTGGCCACCGTCTCTCACGCGATAGATAAACTCTTCCGCATTGCGGCCGTGAGAACCAGCCACCGCGTCAGTCCCCAGCACGAGTTTTACGTGTAGCGCGATGGCGCGTTTCAGCACGTCGGACATCTGTGGTATCGCCTTCTGCATATAGGCGAATCCTTCTTCCGTGTAGTTTCCTATTCCCAGGAACTTTTCTTTGTTCTCGAGGTAGTTGTGCCACACCAAGAAATTTGGATCGAAGTAAACCCCGTGGCTGGCGATCAACTTTAGGGTTTCATCATCCAGGAGCGCGCCGTGTTCAATCGAAGTGCAGCCAGCCAGCACCGCCGCCCTGGCGCCGCTCGAGGCATGGGCGTGAACTACCGACCGCAAGCCCAGGGCGGTAGCTTCGCCACAGGCCGCGCGAATCTGTTCGTCAGACATGGTCTGAGCGCCACCATCGCGGATAGATGCCGTCGCAAACAGTTTGATGACGTCGGCGCCATCCGCTTTAGCCTTCCGCACGAACGTCCGGATCTGCTCCGGAGTGCCGGTGCTAACGTAGATCGCCCGCAAGGACGTGATGATGTTGGGTCCCGCTAACTGTCCCGCGTTGATCAGATCGCGAACGGTGCCGTCGACTTCGGCTCCCGGGCTCTGAATGGTTGTGAAACCACCCATCAGCGTGGCATAGGCGCCCGCGGCCGCATACAATGCACTGAGCTCGGGAGCCTCCTTACTGCCCACGCCCCCTTCCTCCACTCGATGGTTCGAGTCGAAGTGTACGGCAAAGTGTGCGTGCGTGTCGATCCACCCCGGCATCACAGTCAAACCGGAGAGATCATAACCTGCCTTCTCGCCGGCTTCGGAAATCCGCACGATTCGTCCATTTTCGATGACGATGTTCCGTTCTTTTAAAACGTGGCCCTTGCCGTCGAGGATCGTGGAAGTTTTGAGCACCAGCGGCTGCGCCGTCGCCCAGGTGGCCCATAGGAGCAAGCACAGTTTTACATTTCGTCTCATGTTTGTACCGTTAACTGAATCATACCGCCCATCGCGCGTCGCCCTGGATGGAGGCCGCGCCTGGGGCGAGGATCGCCGGGATTAGAGCGCGCTTAGGGTTGAACCCCGGCTACCTTCAGCTTGATCCGGTACAATCCGGTGCGGGCGGTTATGTATAGCGACTTGGCGTCGGCATCGCCCCAGGCGCAGTTGGCTGGGACTTCGGGCAGTTGAATCGTGCCCAAGCGCTTGCCCTGAGGAGAGATCACCTGCACGCCGCCCGGTCCGGTGGCGTACAGATTGCCCAAACGGTCGATTTTCATCCCGTCCGGCACGCCTTCGCCGGGATCATTGGTGAGGTCGGGAAGCTTCTTGCCATTGGTGAGGGTGCCGTCGGCCTGGACGTCATACACCATCCAGAATTTGTCGGGTCGAGAATTGGCGACATAAAACTTTTTCTCATCCGGCGAGAATGCAAGTCCGTTGGGATACGGAATGTCCTTGGTCAGCAGCTCAAACTTTCCAGCCGCCGTAATGCGATAAACACCGTTGAACCCCAGTTCGGTTTTGAAGTCATTGTGTGGATCGGGGGGATTGTTGCGGGCCACGGAATTGGGATCGGTAAAGTAAATGTCTCCGTTGCGCTTGACCACCAGGTCATTCGGGCTGTTCAGCCGCTTGCCCTCGTAGCGCTCAGCCAAAGTCGTGATGGTACCGTCCTTTTCGGTACGCGACACCCGCCGGTTGCCATGTTCACAGGCAACCAGACGGCCCTGCCGGTCAAACGTCAAACCGTTGGTGCCGATTTGTATACCGGCTGGAAACTCGCGCGGAAAAACGGGTTTGCGAAAAACCGAGAGCCCGCCGCTGGGAGTCCACTTCATGATCGCGTTGCCGGGCAAGTCGCTGAAGAGCAGATAACCGCTGCCATGCGGCCACACCGGTCCCTCAGCGAACTGGAGATTTCCGATTAGTTTCTCGATCACGGCTCCGGGGGGGATGAGTTTGTCGAGCGCGGGGTCAAGGCGCTGAACGCTTCCAACTCCGGCGGACTGCGCAACCAGCGGCAGCGTACCCGCGCACATGATCAAGAGAAGAACCTGGGAATGTTTCACGGACGTGATTCTATCGAACATTGCAGGCCGCATGCAATCCGGAGTTTAATCTAGCGCGCCGTGTAGGTCTTACTGAAACCATTGCGGCCGTTGGTGATTGTAAACTTGCCATCCGGCGCGATCGACGCCTTGATCCAGTTTCCCGTGCAGTTTGGAGTATCCTCCAGATTCGCGATCTGGTTTTGGGAGGTATTGTGGCTAGGGTCGCTATCGAGCAGCGACAGGTGCCCTTGCCAGATATCCTCGACGCCTGGTGTCTTGGCGAGTCGCAGATATGAGTTTTTTTCGTACGGCCGCATCCCGCCGGGGGTGGTGGATTTGACCGTGGCGTCCTTTTGCCCCATGCCTTTTCGCGGACCGTTATTCATAACCACCACCTGAGGATGGATTGCTCCCAAAAACGCAGGTGATGCGGAG
>JANXXL010000164.1 GCA_025350625.1 Bryobacterales bacterium
TCCAGAATCCACTTGCCGCGCAGTACCGGCGAGGTGCGGTTCCCATACGACGAAACGGCGAGAACACTCGCTTGGGTTAGGATTCCGCCGCGGGCGGTCCCGGCCAGGTCCACCTTGCGGAACTCTGTTCCGGTAATCCCCGGAATCCCATAGTGCCACGCCAGGCGTTCGTTGAGAAACGAATAGCGGCCGTCGATGAAATCCAGGATACTGCGGTCCTCCTGCATTACATATTGGACGAACAACTGCGTTTCCTTGAGCATGGACGCCCGCAGGTACTCATCGAAATCGGGAAAACGATCCCGGTCAGGCTGCGAAGATTCCAGCCGCCGGATCTCGAGCCATTGCCCCGCGAAGTTCTCCGTCAGCGCCTTGGCTTTAGGGTCGTTCAGCATACGCCGCACCTGGGCGTCCAGCACTTCCGGCTTGCGCAGCGTGCCCCGCTCGGCCGCGCGTAATAGTTCCTCGTCCGGCATGCTGCTCCACAGGAAATACGACAGCCGCGAGGCCAGCGCATACTGCCCCGCCACTCCGGGGTCGCTGCCTTTTTCTATGCGAAACAGGAAATCGGGCGATACCAGCATGGTGGCGATAGCCAGCGAAAGCCCATCCTCAAAGGAACTTCCCCGCTTCTGAGCTCCCGAAGAGATGGCTACCAAATGGTCCACTTCCTCAGGGCTGACAGAACGCCGGAACGCACGGTTCGCCAAACTGGAGATAATGTTGCGTTGACACGACGGCTGATGATGGCCGTCGAGGTGGCCACAGGTGTAGACTTTTCGCAGACTTTCCGGCGAAGGGCCTTCCTTGAACTCGAACGGCCCGGTAATATCCACTTCGTGCACCGACATGCCCGGGAACGTGGGGGGACGAGAAGCTCGTTCCTTGGCAATTTCGATTGCCTTTCTCCGGTATTCGATCTTCTCCGGGATGGTCTCCTCCGGCATCTTCAGGGCGGCAGCCAAACACCCGCCTCCCGGAGGCTTGCACGGATCATAGGGCTTGCTGGACGGGTTGAGTCCCCCGAAAATTGTCGGCAAACCTTCATATTGATGCGGGAAAGCGATCACCAATTCGTGTGGGCCCGCCACGATCTTCCTGCGAAACTCCCAATGATCGGGCCGCCGCTCAAAGCCAGTCCCTTCCGCGTCGTTGACCGGAAATGTTTCGATCACTTTGCCGTCGAGCCACACTGCCATTTCGCCAGGGTCCGATCCATTCGGCCGGAAGCCCGCGCCGGCTATTCGTATCTGGTATTCGCCATCGGCTGGAAATCGATATGTGGTGTGAAACGATCCGGGTTGCGATAGGCCTGTGACATCATAATCTGTCATGGAATAATAGGCGGGAAACGGGACGAGATTTAAATTATAGGTCTCCATCCGGCGCGGTATCGGCGGCAGGAAAACTTTGGTCAGTCCTTTCAGATTCGCCCCAAAAACCGCGATGTGAGCCATCCGCTCCGCAGTCGCAACGTACTTTTCCATAAGTAGAGGAGAAACCGAGAGCGCTTGGGCGATATTATCGAACCCGTGTATCGAATTATCCTGGGGAAAGTCGTCCGCCGGCTGGACGTCCACGCCCAACAGGTCGCGCATCGTATTGTTGTATTCGACGCGGTTGAGTCGCCGTGCAAGAACGCGCCCGTGATTGGCTTTAGCCTGCCGGTCCAGATCGCCCTCGATCCAGTTCGTGACCAACTTTAATTGCTCCGGATTGGGACGCGGCAACCCCTTGGGCGGCATTTCGCCCGCTTCTAGCTTTTTCAGGATCTTCTCCGCTTCATCGCGGTCCTGGGACAGCAAAAGGGCGCTAGTATACGCCTCGAGGTTCAATCCTCCCGAGCTCAACTTCGGGTTGTGGCAAGCGTAACAGTTCTTGGCAAAAAAAGGCTGCACGGAAGAGACAAACACTGACTCGGGCAAGGAGGAGGGCTGGTAAGCCAGATTGAACAAGGGCGAGACGACAAAAGCCAGGCACAACCAAAATGCTCTTTTCAAATGGAACCTCCCCACAAATAACTCTAACCCCGCACGCTGGAAGCCTCGGAGGCGAGTGTAACGACACTTGTTTTTAGCATGCAGTATTGCGACTGTCAATAGTTGAAAACACGACATAAACACCGTGTATAGATCTACACCCAGGCAGACAATTGTTTGTAGTTGAAACCGCTACATGAACCTCGTCTGTATCTCTACATGAAAATCAGAGTTCCACTGATAGCGCGCCGTGCGCAGCAGTGACATAATTCGGTGGACAATTAAACGGGTAGTGGGGTATCGTGACCCAATTTGGCACGATCCAGACATTAGGTGGCGGTCACAACCGCCCGAAAAAGCGCAACGCTAACCTCCACTGAAGGCATCTGATGTCTCGTGTCGTTTAGTCCTGGAATAAAATGTCTTTGGTGCTTCAAAAAGAGTATATGAAAAAGCTTCTATTATCGTTGATTATCTCGTTATTTCTAGTTAGCGGAGTGACTTTCGCTCAAATTAGCACAGCCAGTCTGACCGGGTTGGTGACCGACCCGAGTGGTGCTCCCGTCCCTAATGTTACGGTGACATTAACACTCAAAGCCACCAATGCAGAACGCAGCATCACGACCAATCAGACGGGCTATTACGCTTTTCCCAGCGTGCCGATCGGCGACTACGTCATTACCGCCGATCTCACCGGTTTTAGCCGCACCGCCCGCGAGTTCACCTTGCAAACGGGCCAAAAGGCCAGCGTGGATCTCTCTCTCGAAGTCGGAACGGAGAAAACGACGGTCAATGTCGAGGCAATCGCCCCGCAACTGTCCACGCAGGATGCTTCGGTAGGCGCAGTGGTAGACAATAATTACATCAAACAGTTTCCGCTTTTGCTGCGCGGCTGGGACGATCTCACGAAGCTGGTAGCCGGAGTGCAAGCCGCGGCGCAAACGGATCAGTCAGGCGTTTCGCGCGCGGGACAATTCAACGTCCACGGCGTCCGCTCACTGCAAAACAATTTCACCCTGGATGGCCTG
>JANXXL010000168.1 GCA_025350625.1 Bryobacterales bacterium
AAAGACTGAGCGGTTCAACAACAAAGTTCAAAGTAGCAAGGTTGCGCTGCGCCAAATGCAAGGTAACGCACGCATGCCTGTTTGAGTATTTGACGCCGTACAGCCGTTATTGCACAGAATCGTTAGAGCAACTAGCAGAGCCGTATCTTTCTGAGAAGACAAGCTATGAGCAAGTTGGATGGGCCGGCTGTAGCGAAGAGGGCGAAGGACACAGGAATCTCGCGTTCGGGGTGGTGAAACGACTGTGCGAGATGCGCGAATGGATCACAAGGTTTGTGGAAGGGCAGAGAAACAAGGCAGAAAAATGGCTGTGGCAGCGAGAGGAGCCGGAGCCAGGAGGAGACAGTCCGAACGCCGACAAGGCAAAATCAGCAGACAAGCGAGCAGCGTTAAATCAAGTCAGTGAGGCATTAGTGAAGTTGAAAAAGATTATCGGTGGGCAGCACGAGAATTTGATTGGTATGTTGCATCAGGTCAGCATGGGCTTGAGAAGTCCGTTTTCATTATTGACATCAACCAAAGTGAAGAGGGTAAGGGGCCCACAGAATTCGGGATACGGGCTCTTCTAAAGGGTTCTAGGCTGCTTGCGTCTATTTGTAAGACAGTAAGGAGCCGAACATGGAAAAAAGCGAGCAGGAGCGCATGGCACTCTTCAAGTACCAGGTGATATTGCCGTTGCTTGATGGGGCGTTGACTTTGGTGGATGAGAAGCGCATCAAATGGGAGATTTTGGAGAGGGAATGGGAATTTCCAGACGGCGGTGAAGGAAAAGTTAGCGGCAGAACACTGAGGAGCTGGCTAGCGAAGTACCGCAAACATGGCTTTGTTGGTTTGTTTTACGGTAACCGACAGGTGAGTAAGTCGCAGGGCATGTGCAAGGCGATAGCACCGGAATTGTTAGACGCAGCCAGAGAATTGCGAGAAGAAGACTCGACGCGAAGTGTGGAGTTAATACTGCAGATCATGCAGGAAGGCAAAGGACTGGATGTTAGCAGCATTAGTCCAAGGACACTGATGAGGTATTTCAAGCGGTTGGGCCTGAAGCGCGGAAGGCGGCGCAAGGGAAAAGGGCAGCATGAGCGGTATGAGCAGAGGCAAACCAATGACCTCTGGCATGGGGATACAGCGCACACATTCATGCTGCCAGACCCGCACAATCCCGGGCAGAAGAAGAAAGCAAAGCTAGTAGTGCTGATCGATGATGCCAGCCGAATCTGTCCATACGGAGAATTTTATTTTGATGAGAAACTGCCCAGCGTGCTGGATACGATAGCGAAGGCGTTCTTATTGAGAGGCAAACCCAAGCGAATACTGCTAGACAACGCCCAAACATTTCGCTCAACGACGTTGGAATTAATGTGCGCGGAGCTAGACGTAGGGCTGAGTTTCTGTCGTCCGCGGAGGCCGCAAGGGAAGGGAAAAATCGAAAGATTCATACGAACACTGAAAGAAGGTTTCTGTTCGCAAGCGCAGAAGGCAGAGAACATCACCACTCTAGCGGAACTGAACGCGGCATTTCAGGGCTGGCTGGAAATGTATTCAAGTCGAATTCACAAAGAGCTTGAGGGTGTGACACCAGAGCAGAGATGGGGCAAAGACATACACCGAATCGATCGCAGCTTAACAGAGACCCAAATTCGCAAAGCAATGATGCTCAGAGCGGAGCGAACAGTGCACATCAGTACGGCGTTGGTGAACTTGGACAACCGGGAGTACCAAGCCAATCGAGAGTCAGCCGGCCAGGAGGTGCAAATTAGATGGAATCCCGAAAGGCTTGATCAAATTGAAATATGGCGCGACGGTCGATATGTAGAGACGGCGCTGTTGAAGGAACGCAAGCCGCATGTAGAAAGAGATTGGCGAGAGGATATCCAGGAGCAGCCTGCGGCAACAAAGCTTGCCAGTGCGACAGAGTATTGTGCGGCCCTGATGGGAAATCGAGTTGAGGAGGCAATGTTAGCCCGTGGTCAGACCAAGCTATTGAAGCTAGACACTTTTATTGAGCTAATGTCGCGGTTGATAGATTTTGGACGGCCGTTCGAAGAGGGGGAGCTGGAGCAGATCACAGAAGGGTTCAAAAGGCTGGCGCCTCTTGAACGTAGTGAGACAGCGGAGAAGCTGAAACAGGCAGTAGAGGAAAAGGGAGCAAGCCAGCACGTCAGATTCTATCTTGAGAGACTAGAGCCCAAGGCGTTCAGGAGGTAAGCAATGAAACAAGCACTACTAGAATATTTTGAAATGACAAGGACTCCGTTCGGCAAAAACCTGACGCGCAATGAGCTATTCATGTATCCCCAGCTTGATCAGCTGGAGGAAATGGTGAATCTGACGTTAGCAGACCGCTCAATGTTGCTGGTCTCTGGACGAGCGGGAACCGGTAAAACAACGCCATTACGGGCCTTCTTGGGCGAATTGCCGCGGCCCTACAAGGTCATTTATCTGGGACAGGACCGAAGAGGCAATAGCCTGTTTGCGCGGCTGGCAGACCAACTCGGATTGAGACCAGAGCTAAGTCGCAATTATCGTTCTCTTCACTTATCCAAAAGAATAGAGAACGAAGTTGTTGCAGGCGGGAAAGAGCTTGTATTTGTGGTCGACGAGGCGCACCTTCTAGAGCGAGAAACGTTGGAGGAGCTGCGACTGTTGAGCAACAGCGAGATGGACCGCCAGTCGCTGATCAGCATCATCATGCTGGGACAGATTTGGATCCGAGATCGCCTGAAGTACAGGGAGTATGAGGCTCTAAACCAACGTCTGCGCCTGCGTTATGCCCTAGAGGGACTTTCTGAGCAGGAAACCGGTGATTACATTCGCCATCATCTGGCGCTGGCCGGCACAACAAAAGAGTTATTCGTACCGGATGCAATCAAGCAAATCTTCGTTGCTTCCGGCGGCATACTCAGGCAAATCAACAATATTTGTTTTGCCGGTCTAGTCAAAGCCAAGTCCCTGAAGCGCAAGTCAGTTGACGGCGCCCTCGTCAAAAGAGTCATTCAAGAACAGGAGGTCAACTGATGTTACGTGTCTTATTTACGCTTGAGTGCAATGAATGCGGGCATCTCTTCGAGGAATTACGCAACACCCATACGCGCAATACGGAGGAATGGGCCAATCAAGCCTCGGAACTCAATGACACAGCCAGTTTGGTTGGCTGGTCATTCAATCCATCAACCAACCGGCATTGGTGTACTGGCTGCAGAACTGAAATGAGCTCTGGACCCATTCCATTCTAGTCCAGGCAGTCCATCCAAAAAACTTTACAGCGAGGCAGCTATCTGTCTCGCTGTTGGTCTTCCAAAGATTCTCGCAACTTTGCAAAGTAGCTGGGCGTGGTGTGCTATTCATGCCGCCCCCGCTCTTACTAAAGTCTTTGTTGCATCTTGCGGCATGGATAGCGCACCGCGCCCGGCGCCAAGACGTCAAAAAGCTCTGAAAATGACCAAAATCCCCTGGAGAGGGCAGGAGCAGCAGCCTTGCCGCAGCCCCCGCCTTCCAAAGGGATGTCAAGGCAGCCCTGCCAGAACCACATTACTTGTCGCGACACCGAGCCAAATCGCTTGTCGCATTACAAGTAGAGGCACCAAATTTTGGGAAAGAACGAGGCGGGAAGCCGAGTTAATCTTTTCTGATCAGCGGCTATTTTTTGTGAAAAAAGTTCCCGGACGACCTCTGTATCGATCGCCAGGGCTTTGTCTCTGGCGTCGATTGAAGTTTTCGCATGCCATTGCATATGGTATCGAATACGGTATCAAAGAATTGAAAGAACCCTCAAATCGGCTCAGAATGTTGATTGCGAAGTCCGCACACGAGCAAAAGAAAGGGTTCTTTGTGAGAGAGAAGAATAGCAAACGCCGACGGTTTCAACCAGTAGAAATTGGCAAGGTTGCCGGGGTCCGGACTGTGATTGAGGCTGTGCCAGAAGCAATGACGGCACACGCGGGGGCATCCATGATTGCTGCAGCAGAGCGCAAGGTTGGGTTGCTAGCGGAGCTGGCCAAGCGCATACACGACCGGCGGGCGCAACATCTGGTCGACCATGAAGCTGAGGACATACTGTTGCAAAGGGCATGCCAAATCGCAATAGGGTATCCGGATGGTAACGATGCCGACTTCCTGCGATTTGATCCAGCAATTCTCCAAGCGATAGATCGGCACCCAGTTTTTGGACTACCAGCGGCGTCACAAGAAACGATCCAGCGATTCGAAGCAAATGCTCTGAACACGGAGAATGTGGAGAACGCGCGCGGTATCTTTATGGATCACTACTTAGAACAAAACAAAAAACGTCCAAAGAGGGTCGAGCTGGACTTTGACGGTTCGATGATGAAAACGTATGGATCGCAGGAAGGAGCCATCTTCCGCGGCGGGAAGTACGGGCATGCAATGTTATATCCACTATTCGGGTTTATTGGCGGCTGGCTTGTAGCCGCGACGCTGCGGATGGGCGATCAGGGAGAGGCGCCAACGCTGTTACCAGAATTAGAGAAAGCGGTAGACCGATTGCGGCAAAGGTGGCCAGGAATACCGATTACAGTAAGACTGGATGCGGCGTTTGGATCGCCAAAACTTTATAGCTGGTGCAGGAAAAATCGCGTGGACTATGAGGTTGGATTGCGCGGAACCAGCGTCCTGGACTGGCATGCGTATGATTTTTTTGTTCAGGCGAAAGACGAATTCCGGAAGGAGTTTGGGGAGCCAGAATTCGTGAAGGAAGACGGCAAGACAATCGACGGAAAGAAGGCCCAGGCTGAGCACGCCAGGGTGCGCAGATTGCCGACCGAACAACGAATGGAGGCGGAATGGGAAAACCGGCGCCGAAGAGTGCGCGTTGTCGGCGAGTTCAGCTACAAAGCCGAAAGTTGGGATGAATGGGAGCGTATCATTGTTCGAGTAGATCACACGGACAAGGGATTGGATATCAGATACGTGATGGTCAGCCAGAAATATGGCGTGCCGAAAAGGATCTACGAGGAAAAATACTGCCAACGTGGTCTGATGGAACAATTCATCGGCAAGTTCAAGCAGACAGGACAACGGCTAAGTGCGCAGACGTTCTACACCAACCAATTCCGAATAATCATGTACGGAGTGAGCTATCAGCTCATATTCCATCTTCAAGAACATCTGAGCCCCCGGCTGGAGCGCTGTGATGTTAATACATTGAGAAAAACACTCATGGTTATGCCGGCCGTAGTGCGATGCACAGAAAAGAAGATCGTCGTTCGGATTAGCGAGAACCACCCGCACTGCAAGGAATACCTTCGCGCGTGGCGGAGATTGAGCGCGGCTTGATGTCGCCATGCATCCTTCAGCAAATGAACTAAATGCTCCTCTGAACCTGGACCGCTTACCGGCTCTGGGAGATCTCTAATGGCCTCGATTCTTAACGATACCGCTTCCAAGTGGTGATGAACTGTCAGTTTAGTTCAAATTTTACTGTGCGCATACGCATCACATATCGACTAAACCCTGACAGGCGCCCGCCACTTGCCAGTAGTACTATATGTATGAATAAATCGGGCCCAAAAAGGTAAACATTCAAGTTCCCGAAGGCAGGCAGTTCTGGGCTGCAGTGCTGATACTGCAGGTGGTGGCAATAGAGGTTTTAGAGCTTTGGTCAGCCGGATGGGGGTGGTCTGCGGTTCCAGGGTAGATAACTAGCCGGATTGTCGGGTGGCTTGCCGCCGTTGGCAGCGCAGGCTTGGAGATATTCGGAGAGGAAGCCTTCAAGGCTGAGATTGTTGAGCTTCAAAGTAGCATTGAGACTGAACATGGCGGCTGCGAGTTCGGCGCTCGATTTAGAACCACTGCCGTAGTAACCGTTTCGGCCAACGACGGGTCCACGAAGAGCCTGTTCGGCTGGGTTATTGTGGGTGGGAATAGCGGGCTGATCAAAGAAGGCGTAAAGACCATCCCAGTCGGTTCGAATACCTTTGAGAGCGCTTCTGAGTTCAGGATGGAGCTTGGGATTGGCGAGATGCTCATTGATGCGTGCGAGTATTTTTGAAAGAGTATCGAACAACGCTTCGTGAGCCTGTTGCTGTGCCTTTGAGTCGGCCTCGCAAAGGAGTCGTTGCTTGTTGGAATGAAAGAGGATTTCGATGAGATGGAGAAACTCTTCGCATTCTGCACGCAATTCGGGGTAGGCGGCTAGGAGCTGGCGAAAGCGACGGCGTTCATGAACCCAGCAGAAAAAGTACTCAAGAAGGTCGCCCAGTTTCCTGTTGG
>JANXXL010000174.1 GCA_025350625.1 Bryobacterales bacterium
GGCGAAGCCACCATGCGCGCGGCCGTCGCCGAGATGCAGCGCCGCACTGGCATCGAGCGCATGGTGCTGCAATCGACCGAAGCCGGTTACCCGCTTTACCGCCGCATGGGCTTCCGCGATGCCACCCGCTTCACGGTCTACCTGACGAAGTAAAGTTCGTGAATGCAATTATGCAACGGCGGCAAGTCCATTCTTCTCCACTAGCGATAGCAGCTTGAGCGAGGCTCCGGATGGCCGCTTTTCGCCGCGCTCCCACTTGCTGACCAGACTGCTGGTCACGTTCAGGTAGTTGGCAAAAACGGTTTGGCTCACGTGCTCGTTCTCCCGAATTGCTTTGATCTCTTTAGGCTTCAAGGGCCGGATCGGCGTAAGGCAGGCATCATCGAAACTTCGCATTGTCTGTTTATCGATGACGCCAATATCGTGTAAGGCCTCCATCGTTTCATGAATTGCGGCCATTGCATTACTTCGATACTTCTTGTTCATTCGGTGTTCACCTCCACAAAATCGCCCCTCTTTAATAGCTCCGCGAGTTGCTTTTCCGTCAACGCAAGGACATGTTTCGCGGCCCTTTTAAACTGTTTCTGCTCCTCGTCATCGATATTTGCGCGCTGGCTTTTCTGGAACCCGTATACGACAAATGCTTTGGCGCCGCGGCGGAAGAAAATGATGACTCGATATCCTTTTGATCTTCCCTGTCCTGGCCTCGCGATCCGCTGTTTGATGACCTCACCGCCAAGCTCGGCGTCGATCTGGCCGTTTTCGGCCCGAGCAATGGTCTCACATAAGACCATGTCCGCGATCCCTTCCTTTCTGGCGAAGCGTTGAAACCAACTGGACTTGAAGATTCGCAAAGTGCGGCTCATTTCCATTCTATAGCACTCAGTGCTATATCTCAAAAAACCTTCGCTTCCGAACATGTTCACACTTCTCGGTTATCCCCTTCACGGTCTACCTGACGAAGTAAAATCAAAGCAGGCGTATGTTGGTTCTGTTCCTGGCGCTGCTGGCGCAATCCGCGAATGTTCTCGAGGACGGGAACAAGGCGCTCGACGCGAAAGAGTACGATCGCGCTATCCAATTGTTTAGCGCGGCCGCCGCGGCCGATCCCAAAGACGTTGCTGCGCATTTTCAACTGGCACTGACCTACAGTCTGCTGGGCAGGGATCGTGATGCCATTCCTGAATACAAGACCACACTCGAACTGCAGCCGGATTTGTACGCCGCGGAACTGAATCTGGGGTTGTCGTTGATGCGCACCAACCAGCCGGCCGCGGCCGTTGCGCACTTCCAAGCGGCGGCGGAGCGGAAGCCTATGGAATTCCGCCCGGCTCTTGGTCTCGCGCAGGCGCTCTACAATACCGATCGCTACGCTGAAGCGGAAACAGCGTATCGGAGGGCGGTGGCGCTCGATTCCCGGTCGGCTGCGGCCGAATCCGGTCTGGCCATGTCGCTGATCCGTCAAAACCGCGCTGACGAAGCGGCGCCACACGTCCAACAAGCGTTTGTGCTCGACCGCTCCTACCGGTTGGGCTTTGTAGTGCTGGCCCAGCTTTATGAATCCACCGGGCGGACCGCGGAGGCGATTACCTTCTATCGAATGTTCCCGGACGATCCCATCGCACTCGAGCGGCTGGGCGTGCTGCTGACTGCCTCAGGACAGTTGACGGAAGCGATTCAGACGCTGGAGGCGGCGCTGGAGAAGATGCCGACGGACGCCCGCCGGATTGCGCTCGCGCAGGCCTACGTCCAGAACAAGCAGTTGGAGAAAGCGCAGGCCGTGCTGCTTCCAGCCGTCAGAGCGACGCCTGAAGATTTCGAGTTGCGCCTGTTTTACGGCCGCTTGCTGCGTGACCGTCGCGACTTTCCGGGTGCTGCGGCGGAGTTCAGTGCCGCCACCCGGATCAAACCCGATGCAGTAGATGCGTGGAATGAGCTCGCGAGCGTGCTGGTGATCGCGGAGCAATACCCGCAGGCCTTGGCCGTTTTCGATCGCATCCGCGCTCTGGGCGGCGAGAGCGCGGGGAACCTGTTTTTTCGCGCGCTCGCGCACGATCGCTTGCAGCAGCGTCCCCAAGCAATCGAAAATTACAATAAGTTCCTGGCAGCGAGCCAAGGCAAGTTTTCGGACCAGGAATTTCAGGCACGGCAGCGGGTGCGAATCCTCGAAGATGAATTGAGGAAGAAGCGTTAGCTTATGCGCGTTGTCTTATTCGCACTTTTCCTTTTGGCGGCGAACCTGCCGGCGGTGGATTTCGCGTCCATTCAGCAGGAGCCGAATTTGGAGCGGCGCAGCCAGTTGGCGATGGATTACGCGAATACAGCGCTCGATGCGGCGCACACTGCTTATCAGGCGAACGATTTCGATAAGACCCAAGTATCTTTGGGCGAGGTGGGCGAGGCGGTGGATCTGGCTTACGACTCCCTGCAAAAGACCGGAAAGGAAGCGCGGCGCGATCCCAAGTTCTTCAAGCGCACAGAACTGGCCACGCGCCAGATTTTGCGGCGCATCGAAGGAATGGCGGAATCGATGAGCTTCCAGGACCGCCCCTTTGCCGAAAAGTTGCGGGATCGCGTGGCGGCCATCCACGATAATCTGCTGCAAGGGATTATGTCGAAAAAGAAGAAGCCCTAAGGAGACACGGCTATGCGATACGCAATCCTCCCGATGATGATGGCGCTTCTGATGCTTCCGGCGGCCGCTCAGCAGCGCGATTTTCTCACTCCGGCTGAGGCCGACCAGTTGCGGGAAGTCCAGGAACCCAACGAGCGGCTGAAGCTTTACTCCAAGTGGGTCCTGCTGCGGCTGGATCAGATCGAAAGCATGATCGGCAGTAATAAGCCGGGACGAGCCACTTTCATTCACGATTTACTCGAAGACTACGGCCGTATCGTCGAAGCCATGGACGCCGTTGCCGACGACGCATTGCGCCGCAAGCTCTCGCTCGAGGTTGGCATCGCGGCGCTGACGGAATCGGAGAAGGATATGATGGCCCGCCTCCAAAAGATTCGCGATTCAAAACCCAAAGACTTGGCCCGCTATGAGTTTGTGCTGACGGACGCTATCGACTCCACCCAGGACAGCCTGGAACTCAACCAGGCGGATCTGCCGGGACGCGCGGCCGAGGTGGCCGCGAAGGAAACGAAAGAGAAGGAAGAGCGGCGCGCCACCATGACTCCCGCTGAGGTCGCCGCAGAGAAGACCGAGGAAAAGAAGACCGCCGCCCCAACGCGCAAGGCTCCCACTCTGCGACGGCCCGGCGAAACCTTGCCGAATTCCACCAAATGAGAGATCCAGTCTGCGGGATGGAAGTGCAGCCCGAATCCGCTGCGGCCAGCGAAACCCATGCCGGACAAGTGTATTATTTCTGCTGCAAGGGCTGCGCTACGAAATTTCGCGTTGATCCCGCCAAATATCTTGCGCCACCTGTAGTTCAAAATCTGGTTCAGCTAGGGCAGCCGCCCGTCAAAGTTTTGACGGTGAAAGATCCCGTCTGCGGAATGCAAGTGAATCCGCAATCAGCGGCTGGAAGCGAGACTCACGACGGACACACCTATTACTTCTGCAGCGCGGGATGTCTGGCCAAATTCCGCGCTGATCCGGCCAAATACCTGGCTCCGCCGATCACGCCGGTCGAGCGGCCCGCGGCCAAACAATACACCTGCCCCATGCATCCGGAAATCATCCGGGATAAGCCCGGAAGCTGTCCCATCTGCGGCATGGCGCTGGAGCCGATGGTCGCGTCGATCGAAGAAGGCGATAACCCCGAACTCATCGATATGCAGCGGCGCTTCCGCATTAGCCTCGCTCTCACAATCCCAGTCTTTCTTTCGGCCATGGGGTTATTCGCCGGCAACCGGCCGCTATTCGAACTGGCGCTTGCGACCCCGGTGGTGCTCTGGGGAGGATGGCCTTTTTTTGTAAGGGCATGGCAGTCAATCCTCACCCGTAACTTGAATATGTTCACGCTGATCGGAATCGGAACCGGAGTGGCTTACTTTTATAGCCTCGTGGCCGTCCTCTACCCCGGGCTCTTCTTGGGTTCGTTTGGCAATTCAGTAGGTGAAGTCCCGGTGTACTTCGAGGCTGCCGCTGTCATCGTTACATTAGTTTTGCTAGGCCAAGTACTTGAACTCAGGGCACGTAGCCAGACGGGAGCGGCCCTAAAGGCACTTCTGGGCCTGGCGCCCAAGATGGCTCGTCTGGTCCGCGAAGACGGCGCGGAGTTGGACGTCCCGTTAGAAGAAGTGAAAGCCGGCGACAAGCTTCGGGTCCGTCCGGGCGAGAAGATTCCTGTCGATGGAGTGGTGCTCGAAGGGGCGAGTTCGGTGGACGAATCCATGATCTCGGGCGAGCCGATTCCAGTCGAAAAACAAGCCGGCGCGCGTGTGACGGGGGCGACGATGAACGGTACCGGCTCGCTGGTAATGCGAGCGGAACGAGTGGGCTCGGAGACTCTGCTGGCGCAGATCGTACGCATGGTTTCCGAAGCCCAGCGCAGCCGCGCGCCGATTCAGAAATTCGCCGACGTGGTTGCGGGCTACTTTGTGCCCATTGTCATGGCTGTCGCTGCGCTCACTTTCGCGGTGTGGGCTTTAGTTGGCCCGCAGCCGCGCATGACGCATGCCCTGGTCAACGCGGTCGCGGTATTGATTATCGCCTGTCCATGCGCACTGGGTCTGGCGACGCCTATGTCGATCATGGTGGCTATGGGAAAGGGGGCTACCAGCGGCATCCTGTTCAAGAATGCAGAGTCGATTGAGGTCCTGCGCAAGATCGATACCTTGGTGGTGGATAAGACGGGCACTCTGACCGAAGGCAAACCGACTTTGGCCAGCGTGAGACCCGCTCCCGGATATGACGAGTCCGGCCTGCTGCGGCTCGCCGCCAGTCTCGAACGCGGGAGCGAGCATCCGCTGGCAAGCGCGATCGTGCGAGGCGCCGAAGCGCGCGGTGTGGCGGCAACCGCGTCAGAGGGATTCGAATCGCTGACCGGCTTGGGAGTGCGTGCGCGGGTCGACGGCGTCACAGCCATCCTCGGGAACCGGAAGCTGATGGAGGATTCCGGGATCGACCTTGGCGCGGCGCTCCAGGAAGCCGAGGCGCTGCGGCAGCAGGGACAAACGGCGATGTTTGTCGCTTCCGGCGGCAAGATTGTGGGATTGATCGGCGTCGCCGATCCCATCAAGGACACCACGGCCGAAGCCATTCGCAAACTGCATCAAGAAGGGATACGTATCGTGATGCTGACGGGGGACAGCCGGACCACGGCGGACGCAGTCGCGAATACGCTGGGGATCGACGAAGTGATCGCCGAAGTCCTGCCGCAAGACAAGAGCGCGCACATAAAGCGTCTGCAGCAGGAGGGACGATTCGTGGCGATGGCCGGAGACGGTATCAACGACGCTCCGGCACTCGCGCAGGCGCAAGTAGGAATTGCTATGGGAACCGGGACAGACATCGCCATGGCGGCCGCGGGCGTGACGTTGGTCAAAGGTGACCTGCGCGGCATCGTGCGCGC
>JANXXL010000178.1 GCA_025350625.1 Bryobacterales bacterium
ATCGACTACGGGATGTTCAGTTAGCGGATGCGAATCTTCCGGCTGCATCGCCGGCAACGAGTGGCTTCCGATTACAGCGGGTCTTTGCTGTTCGCGGGCCGTTGGAATCCAGCGGGTACGCCAATGCTGTGTCTGGAGCTACTGGTCCATCTAAGTCCGGAACAGATCCCGTGGACTATGTGTATACCGCCGCCGAAATTCCGACGGATCCGGAGCTTCACGATTTCCGTCAAAACGTGATATGGGACGCTCCGCAGGAATTCGAATTCGATCCGCGAATATTGCGGAGATCGGGTACGATTCTTTAGCCCCCTGCTAAACTCATATTGAAATGACCCTCGACGAACTGGAAAGAGAGTACGTTACGCTCCGCCAGCAGGCTGACGCTGTGCGGAGCTATCTTTGACGCGCCCGCGCGCAAGTCCCAGCTAGCCCAAACCGAACAGCAGATCAACGCGCCGGATTTCTGGTCCAACCCAGAAAAAAGCCAGAAGATCATGCAGGATCGCAAGCGCCTCGAAGAACAGATCGGCGAGGCGGAAAAGATCTCCGGGCTCGCTTCGGATCTGGACACGCTCTTCGAATTAGCGCGCGAGGGCGAAGACGTCAATGGCGACCTGGAGCGCGAGATGCGCAGCCTGACCGCGTATCTTGAAAAACTAGAAACCAAGATGCTGCTTTCGGGCGAGAACGACGCACGCAGCGCCATCGTCACCATCCATCCCGGCGCGGGCGGCACCGAGAGCCAGGATTGGGCCGAGATGCTGCTGCGCATGTACCTGCGCTGGGCGGAGCGCAACCGCTTCGAAACCGTGATTACGGATCGTTTGGAAGGCGAAGGCGCGGGCATCAAGTCGGTCACGTTTGAAGTGAACGGCGAAAACGCTTACGGATTACTGCAGAGTGAAGTGGGCGTCCACCGGCTGGTGCGTATTTCACCCTTCGACGCCAACGCGCGGCGGCACACGTCTTTTGCTTCGGTATTCGTGTATCCGCAGATCGACGACGAGATTGTCATCGATATCCGCCCCGAGGATCTGCGCGTCGACACCTTCCGCGCTTCGGGCGCGGGCGGGCAGCATGTGAACCGCACGGATTCCGCCATTCGCATGACTCATCTTTCGACCGGGCTGGTGGTGCAGTGCCAGAACGAGCGCAGCCAGCATAAGAACCGCGCGAGCGCCATGAAGCAGCTTCGCGCGAAGCTGTATGAGCACGAACTGGCGAAGAAACGCGTCGAAGAGCGAAAGCTAGAAGACACCAAGCTTGGAATCAACTTCGGCAGCCAAATCCGCAGTTATGTGCTGGCGCCCTATCGCATGATCAAGGACCATCGCACCAAGCTGGCCATCGGCGACGTGGACCGGGTGCTCGATGGCGACCTCGAAGCGCTGATCCACGCCTACCTGGTGCTGCTTAAGACCGGCAAGACAGTTGCCGCCGCCGGGGCCGACAGCGACGATCTTGATTAGCGATGACGATCCAGGAAGCAGCGGAGCGGATTCGCGCCGGTGAATTGGTCGCGTTTCCGACGGAAACGGTTTACGGTTTGGGTGCGAACGCACTGGATGCAAAAGCGGTGGCACGGATTTACGAAATGAAGGGGCGGCCGGAGGAGAGTCCGCTGATCGTTCACGTGGCGTCGATCGATATGGCTCAGACGCTGGTGACGGAGTGGCCTTCAGAGGCCGACGCACTCGCTCGCCGGTATTGGCCGGGACCTTTGACGCTGGTCCTTCCAAAAGTTTCTGCAATCCCGAATATTGTCACAGCAGGTTTGCCAACGGTAGGCATTCGAGTGCCGAACCATCCTCTCGCGCTGGCCTTGATTCGCGAAGCGGGTGTGCCGATCGCCGCTCCTAGTGCGAACCGGTTTATGGGCCTCTCGCCCACTACGGCCGAGCATGTCCGCGAGGCTTTTGGCGACGCGGTGCCGGTTGTCGATGGAGGGCCGTGCCAGGTGGGCATCGAGTCTACGGTGGTCTCGATTATCGGAGGAGAACTCAAACTGTTGCGGCCGGGAATGATTTCGCTCAATGATGTTGGGCTGGGGGGAGTTCCGCCGGCAGGGGCGGGTCATCCGGCTCCCGGGATGCACCTGCGGCATTACAGTCCGCGCACGCCGCTGGTTCTTTCGACGCAACCGGAGCCGCTCGGCGCCTATGTCTGGATCAATTCCCCGGCGAAGGCGGTTCGGTCTATTCATATGCCCGATGGTGCGGACGCTTATGCCGCGCGCCTTTACAGCGTGCTGCACGAGCTGGATCGAGAAGGCTGGCCGGCAATTTACGTCGAGCCGCCGCCGGAAACTGTAGAATGGGCTGCGGTCCGGGACCGCCTCCAAAGGGCTTCCACCACGTGAATCTCATTCAAGATATCGACCAAACCCTTACCGCTACGCCTACGCTTTGGTGGCTGGGCCGGGCGGGGTTCGTGGTGCGTTTTGCCAATATCACTTTTTACGTGGACCCGTTCTTATCAGGGCCGAACGCGTTGCTCGCGGCCGCCAATATCAAAAACGCAGACATGATTCTCGCCACGCACGCCCATCCGGGCCATCTCGACGCGCCAGCAATTCTCGCGATGCTCGAAGGGTCGAAAACCGCCAAGCTGATTCTGCCAAAGAGTGCGGCGGATCAGGCTCACGCGGCGGGCATTCCGTATCCGCGCATGACTACCACCGATGCCGATCTTCGCGTCGAATACTTCAAGGACAACCTGTATGCGCGGGTATACGCGGTGCCTTCCGCTCATCCTGAACTGGATCGGACTCCACTCGGAGGCTATCCTTATCTGGGCTACTTGATCCGCTTCGGGCGCTGGACCATTTATCACGCGGGTGACTGCGCGCATTACGATTCGCTTGCCGAGCGGCTGCGCCCTTACAACGTGAGCGTCGCGCTGCTTCCCATCGGAGGCAAGAATTTCTCAGTGAGCGAGGCTGGGCAACTGGCCGAGGACATCGGAGCCAAGTGGGTGGCGCCTATGCATTACGAACCGGGCCGGGAGAGCGATTTCATCGCGCACATGCTGGGCCGGCGGCCGCATCAGCAGTTTATGGTATTCCAGCCAGGGGAAAAGTGGACGGTGCCGGAAGAGTGACTGCTCTTACTGCCGTTCGATGTGTTTAAGACGCGCATCGATGACTTCTTCCACACGGTGAAGTTCCGAGCGCCAGAGGTCTTTCATTTCCTCAAAGCGGACATCCATGTGCGAACGGAGCTCCCCGATGCGTGAATTGGTCTCCCCAATGCGTGAATTGGTCTCCGCAATGCGTGAATTGATATCCCCAATGCGTGTATTGGTATCGCCCAGCCGGGCGTTGTTAATCAAAATCCCCACGAGCACGAGGAGCATAGTCGGCGCTGTGCTCAAAGCGATGGTCAGGATCTGCGTATCCGTCATCTCCATCAATCATAGCGGTTTTCGCTCTTTTGCTTCGGGCGGGACGCCCCTATCGCCCTTCGATGTGTTTCAGACGCGCGTCGATGACTTCTTCCACACGGTGAAGTTCCGAGCGCCAGAGATTTTTCATTTCCTCAAAGCGGACATCCATGTGCGAACGGAGTTCCCCAATGCGAGTATTGGTATCGCCCAGGCGGGCAGGCGGGCGTTATTGATCAAAATCCCCACGAGTACGAGGAGCATGGTCGGCGCCGTGCTCAAGGCGATCGTCAGGATCTCGGTATCGGTCATCTCCCCTTCATGATAGAGGTTTCCGCTATTCTTCTTCGTACCAGGCACGCCATTGCCGGCGTTTAACGGGGAACACGCGGATGAGCAGCATTCCGGCGACGAAGCCGCCCACGTGGGCGAACCAGGCGATGCCGCCGCCCGCGTAATTGGTGGTCGCGAGCGATCCCAGGCCGCTAAAAAGCTGAATCACGAACCACCAGAGGAGCATGGCCCACGCCGGAATTTCGACAGTGGTGATAAAGATGATAATGGGCACCAGCGTCACGATCCGCGCACGCGGGAACTTGATTAAATAAGCGCCCATCACGCCGGCGATGGCGCCGCTTGCGCCGATGGTCGGCAGGCGTGAATAGGGATTGGTTACTACTTGCAGAATCGCGGCCGCGAGTCCACAGCATAAATAGAGAACCAGAAAGCGCCCGCCCCCGATCAGGTCCTCTACATTGCGGCCGAACACCCAAAGGAACAGCATATTCCCCAGCAAGTGCATCCAGCCGCCATGCAGAAACATCGAAGTGAGCAAGGTTTGCAGGTGACCGGAAATGGCGTCCGGAACGATGCCCCACCGCTCGACGAAGAGCGTTAGTCCCTCTTGATCCATGGAAACTTGATATAGAAAAACCAGCACATTGAGGGCGATTAGAGTTACAGTGACGGGGGTAGCGGCGCGAACTCGTTCGGTGGACCGGAGAGGAATCATGCAACGCTCAGGCGGGCGTATGGCCGTTAGTTTTTGAGGGGAGGCATCTCGTAGACAAAGATGAGATGCGCATGACGGTCATCGGTTCTTTCGGTGCGGGCGGGCTTCCATCCGGGGACTGCATAATCGTGCGAAATCACTCGCGCTCCTGCTTTCAAGAACCGCTCGAAACGCGGCCGCAGCTTTTCGTTCAGAGGCGTGGCCAGATAGATGAACACGACATCCGCACCGGTGAGATCGGCAGCGAGCACATCGCCTTCGATTACCCGAGCCTGGTCGGCCAAGCCTTCCTTTTGGATATTGGCTTTGGCCTGGGCCACTAACCTGGGCGAGATTTCGACCCCGACGGCTTTGGCTTTGTATTTTTCTACCGCGGCGATCAGAACGCGGCCGTCTCCCGAACCTAGATCGAACACAGTTTCACCGGGCTTGATATTAGCCAACTCGAGCATCCGGTCTACCACGCGAACCGGCGAAGCGACATAGGGAGCCAGTTTATTGGCATAGGGCGTATGCTGAGCGCTGAGTGGCGCGGAGGCCACCACTGCCAGCAAAGAAACGCCGAATGTAATAGGAAAACGCATAAAACCCCTATTGCGTCGAGCGAAGCGACAAACGCCCGTAACTTGATTTTACTATACGCGAAATCATGTCGGAGACTGAAAACCACATATCGCGCGGGCGAGTGATGGTGAATTCAGTGCCGCGAAACACCTTAACCGCGCGGCCGATGGAATCCCGCCACGGCATTGCCTGCGGATTCAAGGCGTAATTCATATAGAAAATCGGATAATCCACATCGGTGAGCGGTTTGAGCGCCTCCTCTGGAACAGACGCATCCAGCATCACTTTGGGTCCCGCAAAGATCAGCGCGTCGGGATGGTCCTCGCCCGACATCTCCTTTTGAATCAGATCCGTCAAAAACTCGGTGTCGCCGTGCTTGCGTTGCAGCTTGGCGGCGTCGACGGTCCCTAATTTCACTGTGCGCAGCGCGTCGCCCAGGGCCGGGAAATCGATGTTCTCCCGGCTCTCCTGCCGGTAGAGGACCCGCTGTTCCTGAATATTGAAGGCTACCACCGAATACTTGCCGAACTGCGGTTCCCGCGCGAGCTGCCGCAGGATCGAAACCAACGCCGAAGTATCCTGTGGCCGCATGGCAGACGCGCCGGAATTCTGGGGCGCGAAGTTGACCAGGACCTTGATTTTGAGCGGAGTTTTGTCGAGGACGCGCGCCACCGGCGGCTCCTCGGTGAACTGCTCGTCATGAGCGGCGTCGATTCCGGCCGCGGGCATTTCCAGTTTTATGTCGCGGTCTTTCGAAGGCAGCGCGGCATCCATGTCCCAGTAAGAAGAGCACACACGCTGCAAACGATCGCGCATCAGCCAGTCCACGTGATAATGACCTTCCCCTAGATCGAGGGATCCCTGCAGCATCGCGTCGCCGCCGGCGTCCTCGGCTATAGGGGGAACCGTATAGCGCTGGATGAAATAGGCAGGCTCGCCCGCGCGACCTTGAGGCGTCACGCGAAACAAAATGGTCAGGGCATTCTGATCGCCTGCCAGGTCCTTGAGCGGGACCATCACGGTGAAGCCGGCGTGATAACGCAAGTCGAAACCGAGCGAGGGCTTATCCGGCGTCACACTGCAGTTGATTTCCTTGCGCACATCCTGGGCTTCGAGCACCGCCAAATCGCTGCCCACCAGGTGCACCGGACCGCCGCCGGAGGATAGGAGGGTTTGTGCAGACAAGTGCACACAGCAGGGGAGAGCCGCCACTAGCGCAAGCCGCACTCGCCCGGTTCGGGTCACCAATGAAATCATACGCGATTATGCGTGCAATTGGTAGACCAGAAATTTCGGCAATCGGTCGGCGGCGGGGCAGCCATCCGCATTCGGCCTGCGCTCTTGATATACTCCACCCATGAACTTGCTATTGAACAACACACTGCTGTTGGTATTAGCGGTCTCGGCTGTCGCCCAGGATCGTTTACCGCCCATCCCGGCCGACAAGCTTACGCCCGCGCAGAAGAAGGCCGCCGACCTGTTGGCCGCTACCCCGCGAGGCGCGGCCGGAGCGGGCGGACCGTTTGTAGTTCTGCTCCGCAGCCCCGAGCTCATGAACCATTTGCAGGCCGTCGGTGCATATTTGCGCTTCAATAACTCCATACCCCAAAAGCTGGTGGAAATGGGCATCATCATGACCGCTCGCCAGTACACGCAACAGTACGAGTGGGACACGCATTACATGCTGGCGCTCAAGGCGGGGCTACCGAAAGAGACCGGGAATGCGATTGCCCTCGGCCGGCGTCCCGACAGCTTGGCGCCGGATGAGGAATTGATGTATAACTTCGTCTCCGAACTATTGCAGAACAAGAGCGTGAGCGATCCCACGTACTCCCGCATGCTGGCGAAATTCGGCGAGCAGGGAGTCGTCGACGCCACCGGATTGGTGGGCTATTACCAGACCATCGCCTTGCTTCTTAACGTCGCGCGCGCGCCGTCGCCGGCTGACAGCATGGCTCCCAAGCTGGCTGCTCTGCCGCACTAACCGAAAAACGCCCGCTGGATAAACCAGAACGCGGCTAGCAGCCCGATTGCGATCGAGACTGCCGGCCGCAACTTGGTCCATCCGGAGCGGATCAGGTCGTCGATCAGGGGGAACAGCAGCACCACGAACACGATCTGGCCGATTTCGACGCCCAGATTGAAAGAAAATAGCGATAATGCAAGGTCGGCGCGCGGAAGCTGCATTTCGCGCAATACATTGGAAAATCCGAACCCATGCACTAAACCGAACAGGAATGTAAGTTTCCAGCGATCGATGGTTCGTTTGCGGAGCAGATTCTCTACCGCCACGTAGAGGATGCTCAAGGCGATCATGCTTTCGGTGAAGCGCGACGGAAGAACCACTAGGTTGAAAGTCGCGAGCGCCAGCGTGATGCTATGGGCTACCGTGAACGACGTGATCACTTTCACGAGTGAGCGGAGCGATGCTGTGGCAATCAGCAATCCCAGTAGAAACGCCAGATGATCGTAGCCGGTCGCGATGTGCTGTATCCCCAGCCACACAAACCGGCCCAGAGTCTGCCACCGGGTACCGCTGGTCTGGGTGAAAAACACGCTGCGGTTGCGGTTGTCGAGAATCTGTTCCTGTAGCCGTCCGTTCAGTAGGAAGGTCGCCAGATGCACGTGTCCGGCACCTAGCACGTCGGGCAGCGTTGAAGTCATCTCGAGCGCCAGGACCTCCTGGGGGAATACATAGGTAAGGTCGAGGAGCAGTACATGCTCATCAATTAGCTCATATTTGTCGCGTGTCATTCGCACCGGAGGACCGGAGCTGGTCAGCGAAAAGTGTTCGAGGATGGTGGCGTAGACGCGGTCGAAAGCGGGTGCCAACTCTTCCGGGGTGACCACCTGATCCCCGTTCCGGTCTACTCCCGGGAAATCCAGCAGATTAAAAGTCAGGTGGACGGAGACCTCGCGGCCGCGCACCAGCAAACGCGATTCGCTGCGAGCCAAAACGTGTGCCTCGACCGGCGGCGAAGCCACGCATGCGAGGACCAGCGCTACCCAAGTCCAAACCGAACGCATGGTTACCTGGGATCGACGGTGCAAATGGGATTTTGGCGGGCGGGGGGGTTACCAAAGGGAACCATGCTGGCTTTCATGGTATCCAAACCACGCAACTTTCGCGGTGGCAGAGAAAAAAGGCAGGGTGGGATGAAAAACCCACCCTGCAGTCCTCCGACTAGCGATCTCGGGCAGCGCCGTCTGTCCAAGGACGGCGCCGTAAACTACTTATCTCTCTCTAAATTCGGTTAATTCGGTATCTTGCCATCCACGCAAAAAGTCAATCAATTCATCCCCCGAATGGAACCGGAAGGATCTTCCGGTGTCCACCTCTTCAATGCGGCCTTCGATCTCTTCCGGGCTCGTTTCCCGATGCGCTCCGATGCGCACTACAAATGCTCCCTGCATGACCAAGTTCAGTCTACGGCGGTTGGGAACATTTCGCGTGAAGAAACCGTGGAGTTCCCGTGAATTCTGCGCAGCCATCCGGCCGGCGGGCGGGCGGGCAAACCGGTATAATTGATCGGTATTGATTCTCCATGAAAGTATTTGGCCCTTTCCGGCTGGATCCCGCGAATCAATGTCTGTGGCGTGGCGACGTTCGCATCACATTGACTCCCAAGGTATTTGCAGTATTGTGTCATCTGGTGCAGCATCCGGGCCGGCTGGTGACCCAAGAGGAGCTGCTCGAGGCAATCTGGCCGGAAACCTACGTTCAACCGGAAATATTGCGTAAATACATTCTGGAGCTGCGCAAGGCTCTGGGCGACGATCATAAAGCGCCGCGGTTTATCGAAACTCTTCCCAAACGCGGGTACCGGTTTGTCGCCGCTATGGGGGAGGAATCTGCAACATCGCCGGCCAATGGTTATCCGGCCCCCGTGGGCCGTGCGGCCGAGCTTACCGCACTGGACCAGCATCTGCGCAGGTGTCTCCAAGCGAACCGTCAAGTGGTTTTGGTCACCGGAGAAGCGGGCATTGGCAAGAGTACGTTGCTGGACGCCTTCGAACAGCGTTTGGGCGCCCAGGACGGGATGCGCGTCGCGCGCGGGCAGTGCGTCGAGGGTTTTGGGGGCAAGGAGGCGTACTATCCTATTCTCGACGCGTTCGGCCGGCTGGTGCGCGGAGTAGGGGCCGAAGAGATCATCGAGGTTCTATCTTCGCAGGCGCCGACGTGGCTGATTCAGTTCCCTTCCCTGCTTAAAGCCGAACAGCGGGAGGCGTTACAGCGTGAAATTCTGGGAGCCACGCGTGAGCGCATGGTCCGTGAAATCTGCGAGGCTCTGGAAACCTTGACCGCGAGCCATCCTCTGGCGGTCATCCTCGAAGACCTGCATTGGGTGGACCCATCGACGCTGGACTTGCTTTCCGCGCTGGCGCGGCGGCGGGGCCCGGCGAAACTTCTGGTCTTGGGGACCTACCGTCCGGTGGATGTGATTCTGCTGCATTCGCCGCTGAAAGGGCTGCGGCAGGATTTGGTGATGCATAAGCTGTGCTCGGAAATCGCACTGGAGCGGCTGGCTGTGGATGACGTGGCAGGTTATCTGGCCGGGGAGTTCCCGGGCTGCAGTCTTCCTGACGGATTGGCGGAATTGGTGCACCGGCATTCAGAGGGCAACCCGTTGTTCATGACGGCCATCGTAAGCGATTTGGTGAAAAGCGGCTTACTCGCTTGCGAGCAAGGAACTTGGACGCTCACTGCTCCGCTGGAGCAGATTGTCCCCGAGGTTCCCGAGACGCTGCAGCAGATGCTCGAAATTCAAGTGGAGCGGCTCGACGAAGCGGAGCGGCGCGTGCTCAAGAGCGCGAGCGTTGCGGGCCGGCGTTTTTCGGCGTGGGCGGTGGCGGCAATGCTCGACACTGGCGTGGCGGAAATCGAAGAAACCTGCGAGGGATTCGCACAGCGGCAGCAGTTTCTACGGCCGGGCCGGGCTTCCGCGGTCCTGGGCAGCACGCAATCCGCGCAATATGAATTCCGGCATTCGCTTTATAGGGAGGCGTTATATCGCCGGGTTCCCTTGGCGCAACGTTCGCGGTTACACCGCACACTGGCGGAGAAGGCCGAAGAGCTACTGTTTCCGGCTCCTGCGCCACTGCGGACTGCCACGGCGATGTTGGATTCGCCGGCGGTCCCGGATAGCCGGTTGGAACTGGCCTCCGAACTAGCGCTGCATTTCGAGCATGGCCGCGAGTTCGAGCGCGCGGCACGATACCTGATTCTGAGCGCGGAGAATGCGGCCCGGCGCTACGCGCATCGCGACGCCGCCACTATTCTCGAGCACGCCTTGGGGTTGCTGTCGGGCATTGCCGCTGAGACGGCCCGCACTCTCGAAATCGAGATTCTGGAACACATCAGCGATGCCCGGTACGCTGTGGGCGATCTCGATGGTTCGGCTAAAGCCGATGGCGCTGCCGCGGCTCTGGCGGAAGAGCTAGGGTGGAAGGTCGCGCAGGTGAATGCGCTGACC
>JANXXL010000206.1 GCA_025350625.1 Bryobacterales bacterium
TACCCAGCAATTCCTTGAGCGAACCGGCATAATCCGTCCGCTGGTAAAGCTCATGGGCGCGTGTCCAGGCGAGCGACTCTGCCGGGCTGGCGACGCTCGTTAATAAGAGAAAACCGGCGCTGATTAAAAAGATTCGGCGCATGGCGCGATGCCAGTGGCGGGAGGACAATTTTACCTGCTTCTTCATTTTACATGAACCAGACTTAACGATTTGGATGTGCCAAATGGCGTACAGGATGCGTCTATTTTGATAGTTATCGAGGTAGCATTTTCTAATCCAAGAACGGGCCTGAAGGAGTGGAGGCAGGGAGAGGAGAGTAGTAGGGGTTCCTTTCTTTGGTTTTTGGTGATGAAGAGTAGTAGCAGGCGCGGTGGGAATGTGGGAATCGCGGAGCGATTCCCAAGGGCGGTGGGAAACGAGGGAAACCTGGTTTCGGTTTTCCTCGTTTTCCACGGTCCGGCATTTCCAGGGCGCTTCCGCAAGGTTTGACTGGGGTTCATGCCGATTTTCGCTGTTGGCGGAAACCGAGAAACAGTTTGCGCTTGGCTTCCTGCATGCGGCGGGCGGCTTCAGTGTCACTGCAGGTTTGGGCGATGCGGTCCAAACCCTCGATGCTGACGTTGGGTTTAAGGTAGCTTCGAGCTGGCGGCAACGCCTGCTCCAGCGTCCGTAACGTTTCCCACGGCGTGGCGTAGCGTTTGTAGACGAACTTCTCCTTGCCGCGCTGGTCCACGATCCGCTCGGGTTGTCCGCACGGACGATGAAAGTTCAGGTAGGGGTTGAAGTGGGTTCTGTAGAATGCATGGATGTCTTCGGCGTGCTCGGCGGCGATGTAGCCGTACCCCATGTGTTTGCGAATTACGGCTCCGTTTTTCGATTCCACCAGCCCGTTGTCGTTGCTGTTGCGCGCCCGCGACTTAGTCTGTTCGATCAGCAGATCCTGCAACAGAGTGGAGACCATATCGTTGATGAACTCACTGCCGTTGTCAGAGTGAAAGCCACGGATCACAAACGGGAAACGGTCCAAGATGTCCTGTAAAACTGGCCTTAAATGCGATTGCGTGATGGCCGCGACGCAGGCCACCATCTGCCATTGCGTGACCTCGTCCACCAGGTTGATGTGATACACGCCTTTGATTCCGTCGAGGTCTCCCTGATGCACCGTGTCCACCCGCAGATACCCGGGTTTGCCGTCCGGCCGGGGCTTGCGCCGTTTCCCGATGGCCACCTGCACGGCGCGCGTTTTGGTGTAATTCAAACGGCGCTCGCGATAGCGCGGACGCTGGCGCAAGTTGTAAATATGCGCCGCCGAGATGGTCGCCAGCCGCTCGTAGTCGGCTTGCTGGTACTGCCTGAACTCGCGTTCCAAAATCTTCTTGGTCGCCGGACCCGACAAGGTTTCGTGCGCTTCATCGACCTGGGCTAGCAGTTCCACGTCGGCCCGCGTGAACCGGCTCTGAAAGCGGTGCCGGCGGTAGCTCGCCACCTTCACTTCACTGTGTTCCAGGTACCGCGCCACCAGCAGCGTCACTTGCGTCCGGCTCCGCCCCGTCATCTTTTCCACGTAGCGTTTCAGAAGGCCCCGCCTCTTCTTGCCCTGCTTCCGGTACTCCTGCACCCGCAGCGTCCGCGTGATCCATTCATAAACCTCCGCCCGCTGCTTGCCCCGGAATCGATGTTCCTCGCTCCCTTGTAAAAATGCCCGGATCTGTTCCGCGCTCAACTTCCCGGCTTCCGACATGCTGACGATCACTTCCCAGCATCCCGCCTCCCCCTTCAGGCCCGTCTTGTATTAGAAACAGGCTCCCTTTCAGGCCGGTCTTGTATTGGATAAGAGTTGTAGAACCGAAAAACAACCCAGGGCAGTACGACCAGGAAGTGTTCCTCGCCACTCACGAGTGGGAGCCTATCTACACTACCGAAGAAGAGTCGGACGAGGCTCTGCCGCCTCCTCCTCCCGGCGTCACGAAGGACCCGAAGCCGAATGGCTGGGAGATTGGATATCAGCGCTTCACTATCAACGGGAAGTGCCTGGGCCATGGCGATCCGATTCGGGTGAAGGATAAGCAGCGCGTCCTG
>JANXXL010000243.1 GCA_025350625.1 Bryobacterales bacterium
GCACAACTCCGCCGCTTCGCCCCGCAGGGCACCACCGAAGGCAGTCTGTTTGTCCCTGTAGACTACCTGAAGCTGCCGGTATTGCAGTAGTCTCCCCGACGGCTTCCGCGAGCGGGCCGGGGAGCGTATAATCGTCGCAGAGCAGGAGGTTTCATGCGAACTTGGGGAATCGCGGTTCTTGCATTGATTTCCGCGGGCATCGTGACCGCGCAAAAGGGAGGAGGCAACACTTCTCCGTCTACCAGCGGCAGCCCGGGGACCCCGCCCACACGCTCACGGACGCCCTTCCCGAATGATGGCGGCGCGGGGCAGCGGCCCATTTTTATCTCCGGGACGGTAGTCCTCAGCGACGGCCTGCCTTTGACCGAACGCGTGAAAATCGAGCGCGTCTGTAGTGGAACGCCTCGCACCGAAACCTACACCGACAAAAAAGGGCATTTCAGCTTCCAGGTGGGACAAAGCCTGGAAATGCCGGATGCCAGCACCAGTTCGGCGGTGACCGGTGGCATGGGCTCTACCCTGGGGAACCAGCGGGATGTTGCTGGAATGTCGGGTGCGATGGGGGGTTCGCCCGAACGCCAACTGTGGGGTTGCGACCTCCAGGCCGCGCTTCCGGGCTTCCGTTCCGACGTCCTTTCGCTCAACAATGTTCGCTACATGGATAACCCCGATCTCGGCACCATCGTTCTGCACCGCCTGGCGAATGTCGATGGATTAACCATTAGCGTGAACTCCGCGCTGGCCCCGAAGGAGGCCCATAAGGCCTACGAAAAAGGTATGGCGGCCGTCACCAAGCACAACGCCGAGGAGGCGCAGAAGAATTTGGAGAAGGCCGTGGAATTGTATCCTAAATATTCCGAAGCCTGGTTCAATCTGGGCTGGGTTCATGAGCAGGGCGATCGCATAGACGAAGCCCGCAAAGCCTACGAGCAGGCGATCGCAGCCGAGCCGAAGTTCGTGCGCCCCTACGAGCGCCTATCCTGGCTGGCGGTGCGCGAAGCGAAATGGCAGGAATTAGTGGACCGCACCGATCAATGGTTGCGTCTCGACCCCGCTAATTCTCCCGACGCCTACTACCTGAGCAGCGTCGGCAATCTGCAAAACGAGCATATCGATGTAGCCGAAAAGAATGCGCGCGAAGCCATCCGCATGGATCCCGCCAAAAAGAACATGCGCGCGCGGTACGTGCTGGGTCTGGCTCTGGCGCAGAAGCAGGAGTTCACGGTGGCGGCTGAAGCGCTCAAGATATTCCTTGATGCCTCGCCTGACGCCAAGGACGCCGAGACCGTTCGCAAACAACTGGCGCAGGTTGAAGAGGCGGCTGCAAAAACCGCGGCTAAGCAATAGCAGGCGCGTTACACTGAAGGCATGAGGCCGCTGCTTGTGCTCGCCTTGGCGGCCGTCGCGCCGCTCTGCGCAACCGACGCGAATGTCGAGCGCGCTTTAACCAAGTTGGATCTGATCGAATCCGGCCGCGCCAAGCGGGGTTCCGCGATCGTTTTCACGCCGGCCGAGATGAATGCCTGGGCCCGGACGCGCGTGCCCGCGATGTACCAAGGCATCCGCGACCCGAGCGTTGAGCTGGGCAGTGGCGCTGCAGGCGGCTCCGCTTTCGTCGACTTCCTGAAGCTGCGGCAGGGCGAGGGGCTGCCGACGAATTCGCTGCTCGCGAGACTGATCGAAGGCGAGCGCCCCCTCAAAGTCTCGATCCGGTTCGAATCCGCGGGCGGACGCGCGACCGCCTATTTGACGCGCCTGGAACTCTCCGGCGTCGCCATAACCGGAACCGCGCTGGACTTCCTGGTGAATCAGTTCTTCCTCCACTTATTCCCGGACGCCAAGGTCAATCGGCCGTTCGATTTGCCCGATAACATCGACCGCATCGACATCCGTCCGGACGGCGTGCACGTTACCATCCGCAATTGAGCGCCGCTTGGGCGGCCGCGCGGCCCGTGTTGATGCAATCGGGAATGCCTATGCCTTCATAAGCGTTACCCGCCAGATACAGCCCCGGAATCGCGGCAGCACGCTCCCGTATTTCTTCCACGCGCTGCCGGTGGCCTAACGTGTATTGCGCCATCGATCGCGGCCACCGCGCGATGGCGTGCGCGATTGGCTCCGAAGTCAATCCCAGCATGCGCCGCAATTCCTGGCGAGCGATGGCAATCAGCGAGTCATCAGTCTCGTTCAGGATCGCCGCGTCGGCAATGCCGCCGAAAAAACAGCGGAGCACGATGCGGTCATCCGGAACGCGATAGGAAAATTTAGTGCCGACAAACGTGCAGGCGGCCAGACGCTGGCGCTCCTTCTTGGGGACCAGGAATCCGAACCCGGCGCGCTTGCCGTCGAAGTCGGCCGCTCGGTAGATCAGCGAAAGTGTGAGCGAAGAGCTGTAGTCGATCGATCCCAGCAGTTCTGCGAGCCGCGCGTCGCACCCGGATAGCAGCCGCCCCGCCGACCATGCCGGGCACGCCAGAATCACTTGGTCCGCCTCGATCCAGTTGCCATCCGCGCGCAGACGAAAGTGATTCCCGGAGCGCTCGATCGTTTCGACATACGCATGGCGCATCTTGATTCGCGAGACCAGCGCATCCACCAACTGGCTCAAGCCGCCCTTCAGTGTTCTGAATAACGGCCCGGCGGCGCCGCCTTTCGACCGGCCTGCAAGAACTCCGCGCACCAAGCTGCCATACTTGGCTTCCATTTCTAAAAAGCGCGGCAGTACGCTGCCCACGCTAAGTTGAGCGGGGTCTCCGCCATACACGCCCGAAAGCAGGGGTTCCGCGAGGTAGTCGAGCGTCTCCTCGCCGAAGTGGTCGGTGACGAACTCAGCCACGCTGCGGTCATGCGATTCGCCCGGCCTGCGAAAATATTCCAGGCCCATGCGGAGCTTGGTCGACCAGCTCAGGAGGGACGTCTTCACCATGGGCATCACTCGCGAAGGCACAATCATCATCACGCCTTCAGGCAATGCGACCAACGCGTTGCGTTTCCAGATGTAAGTGATGCGCTGGTGATCGTTCGAACCGATCACTTCGCCTTCGAGACCCAATTCTTTGATCAACGCGAGCGCCGCAGGTTTAGCGGAGAGAAAACTATCCGGCCCGCATTCGAGCGTGCACCCATCGGTCACGCGGGTTTCGATCACGCCGCCTGCGCGCGGCTGCTTTTCAAGAATGGTGCAATCGGCGCCGGTGCGGGTCAAATCGTACGCGGCGGACAGTCCCGAAATGCCCGCGCCAATGACCGCCACACGGGGAGTTGACACGGACGCCTAGGGCCGGAAATCCCGCACGATCTCGACGCAGGCCTTTACGTTTTCAACCGGAGTCTCCGGCAAAATCCCGTGCCCCAGGTTGAAAATGTGGCCCGGACGCGTGCCGGTGCGCTTCAGCAGTTCATGCACGCGCATCTTGAGCTCGGGTAGCGGGGCCATCAGCACCGCCGGATCCAAATTGCCCTGGATAGCCGAGCGATAGCTGATGTCCATCCAAGCCTGGTCGATGTTGATGCGCCAGTCGACGCCCATCACGTCGCCGCCGGCCGCATGCAGTTCGCGGAAGAAGCCCGCCGCGCCGGTGCCGAAGTGGATCGCGGGAACGCCGGCCGCGCGAATGCGCTCGATCAACGCCCGCGAATAAGGCGCGACGTAGCGGACATAATCGTCCGGCCCCAGCGCGCCAACCCAGCTATCGAACACCTGAACAATACGCGCGCCGGCGGTCACTTGCAGCACCGCGAAAGCGCCCAGCACATCCACCAGCTTCCCCATCAACCGCCGCCACAAAGTCTCATCGCGATACATCATGGTCTTGGTTTTGAGGAAAGTTCGTGACGGTCCGCCTTCGATCATGTAGCTAGCCATAGTGAAGGGCGCGCCTACAAATCCAATTACCGGCACGCGCCCGGCCAAAGCCCGCACAACCTGTTGGATCGACTCGCCCACATATCCCAAATCGTCGGTGTTCGAAATCGAAAGACTGTCGACGTCGTCGGACGTCCGCACCGGATTATCGATGATCGGCCCTTCTCCGGCTGCGAAACGCAGTTTCAGTCCCATCGGCTCCACAGGGAGCAGCAGATCGGCAAATATAATGGCCGCGTCGACGTCCAAAATCTCCACCGGCTGCAATGTCACCTGAGCCGCCAAATCCGGCCGCTTACAGATTTCGAGGATACCGTGATGAGCGCGGATCTCCCGATATTGCTTCATATAGCGGCCCGCCTGCCGCATAAACCACACCGGGCGGACGTCTGTCGGCCGGCGGCGGCAAGCATCGAGAAACCTACTATTCATGGGAGCCACGCGCATCCCCCCAAATTAGCACAAACGTTCTTAGGAAATCGTGTTTTTTGGTCGTCCGCGTCGGATTCGCTTTAGAATCTGCGGAGCCTTGGCGCTGAGAGCGGCCGGCAACGCCGGTTCAAATTGCAAATCGGGAGTATGGTAGAGCTGGAGCCGTTCCGCTAACTGGTGTTTTAAGAATGGCTTAGCGTGCTCGATGGCAGCGAGCGTAGCAGCCTGTTGTTCCGGCGTGCCTTGCAGCATCAATCTGACATTCGCCCGGCGAAAATCCGGCGAAACATGGACCTCGCTGACGGCCGCCGGACCTACTCGGGGGTCGGTCAGCTCATAGTTGATCAGCTCGTCCAGCTCCTCGCGTAAGCCTTCCGAGACGCGTTCGTTGCGATGCGGGTCCACATCTCAGAATAGCGTGGAACGGGTTTCACCACTTGGTGAAGTTGGTGCTAGAGTGGGGATTATGCGGCGCGCCACCATCACTATCAATGACGAAATCCAAGCCAACCTTGACGCGTTTATCCGGCAACAGGAAGTTTCGCCTCCTCTGACAGCGATCCTGCAGGCCGCCCTTCAAGAATTTCTGGCCCGGCGAGGATTCCGACCCGGCGCTAAGAAACTGCGCATAACGCCCGCGACGAAAGGCAGCGGCGCAAAAAACGGCAGCGTCGATCATGACCGCCACTTGGCCGGCCATTGAACTTCGCGGTGTTAGCCGAGACCGGGCCGCTTTACGCTTTGAGTGACCCTTCGGATCAATATCACGACCGCGCTCGCGCGGAAATGGAGGCTATCGAACGGCGCAAATTAACAGTAGCCGTCAGCTACGCCACGCTCTGCGAAGCGTATACCCTGGTTTTGGGGCGATTGGGCGCGGCGTACGCGCACCCATGGCTTACCGAGATATTAGAGGGCGCGGTTTTGCTCAACCCGGAAGCCGTGGATTATTCCTTCGCAGCGGGACAAGTGACGCGATTCCCCGGTCATCCCATCACTTTGGTGGATGCCGTTACGGCCGCCTTAAGCCGGCGATTAGAAATTCCGGTATGGACCTTCGACCGCCGCTTCGCAACCATGCGCACCCGTACTTGGCGCTAATCATTTTTCAACCAACAGCGTCGATGACCCAGGGCTCGATTGCACAGGCGTGAGTTCAAGAACTTCTTGCAGTTTCCTTACTGTGGAGTTCCTCGCGAGGGAGCACATGGAGGCGCGCCGGGAAGGGTGTCGCCATACACCATCAGTGTGTCACGACGCAGTTTCGACGTGCTGGCTATTGAAGGATTCCGAGTGGAACCGACACACTGATGCGCGGCCCCTTGTAGGTGCCGGCGAGATAGGGCGATACCCTGGTATAGTTATAGCCCGAAAGCACCACCTCCAGGCGATATTCGTCGGTTCCCGAACCGGGGTTGGTGACGGCTACATTCGCCGCCGCCAGGTTAAAATAACCTGCGCCGGAGCCTGTCGGTTGGTTGTATAACACCATGTTGGTGATCGATGTGCCATCGGTCGGATCGGTAATGGCGCCCCACCTGGCTGCGGATCGCGCCCGCTCCACCAGAGCTTGGTGGACAAACAGAAATTGTCCAAAATCGAAAGCACCCAGCAACATGACCGCAAAGACGAGAAAAATCAAAGCGGTTTCCACCATCACGCTGCCCGCACTGATGTTCCTGCGCCGCGAAGAGACAGTCATGATCATATAGGTTGCCAGAGCCCCTGGTAAGTGTAAGTGATTTGCGGTTTGTTGGTCAGTGTGGACGTGGCGAAGATTGAATTGATCGCGTACCCGCTAATGGAGACTCTCATCGCGCTGGGCACTCCATTGGTGAAAGTCACGGTCAAGTTGACATTGGTGGTGGTCAGGCCAGGCAGTGCCGGCGAAGTTCCCGTTGTTTTACTGCCGTAGAGAACCATGTTTTTTACAGCCGTCTGAAAACCCGCGGACGGGCTGCTGGTAGTGGAATCGTAAGGCAGCAGAGACGCATACCGCGCGCCGCGAGCGACCGCGTTTTGCAGGCTGTTGTATTGCAGAAAAGTGTAGCCGAACTGGAAAGTTCCGACAAACGCCATGACCAGCAGGCTCGAGCCGATCGCGAACTCCAGCATGGTATTGCCCTTGCGATTCCCTGCGAGCCGCATCGTTCTCTCGCTCCAATGTTTCATTGGACGAGTTTCACCCGGGATCCGCCCGACGTGCCTCCGGTCCCCGGGTCGGGGCTGCCTATCACGTAGGTTCCGACGTATATGGCGCAGTAAGGATCATTGCCGTTGGTAGTGGATGCGTAGAAATTGCTGGTGCCTGGGCCGTTCGCGAGAAGAAGAAATTCTCCGTAGCCGATTACGTTAGTGTGAGTGGGATCGACTGGATCTACCACCGGCACCCCCATGAGGCGGCGGCCGTTGTGGGCGCCTCCCAAATAAGCGCCGACGGTGTTGTCGGTGATATTGACGTCTTCGTTCACACGTTGATCCAATGTCCCGGACTCACTGTTTTTCGTTCCATTGGTTAAGTACGGGTCAATATTATCGCCGACGGACAGGGGCTGCAGTTGGATAAGATTCAGAACTTCCTGTGTGATGACGCTATTGGAATTGCTCCCCCAGAAGCCGCTATTGCTGGAGCCCCAATTATCAACCACAGCAGTCTTTGACGCGGCCGTATCGCCGGTGCAGGGCGGCGAATTGAAGCACTTGTCTGGATTCGCTGAGTTACAGCCGTTTCGGTTTTTGTTGAACTGCGGCCAGTGCAGGTCGTACGAGCTTCCGACCACCAGGCCAAAGTTCGGTCCAGTAGTGTCAGTGCTGACCGCCGTATAAGGCGCTAGCCCTGTCGGAACCGTAGTGAGCGCAACTTGCGCCGCAGTCGCGGACGAGACCACATTGGCGGTAGTTTGCGCCACCATTACAGGAAGGAAGTACAACTGCAATGGGACGGTGGCGCTGACTCGCGCAAAATTGTAGCCAGTGGCGGGGCTGGGACTCGAAACCCAGGGCCCGCCGATGGCCGTCGCAAAAGTAACTGTTGGATTGCTCACCTGGGTGGTGTCGAGGTTCCACGCGTTGGCTGAATTGGTGACTGCCGCTTTGGCTCTAGTGATGCCAGTAGTGGTTCCATCGAGCGCCAGGGCCGCCGCCAGCGCCGCGGAATCGCAGTAGGTTTGCGTCTCATTTTTGGCGATGAACATCCGCCCCACATCGACCGCCAAGCCCAGCGCGGCAATCAGCGCAATGGCAGCCATCGCCATGGTGACCAGAACAAAACCGTGCCTCTGGCCACACCGGCTGTTTTGAATCGCAGCGGATTCACGACGCATGTCTGACCTCCCGAGTTCCGTGGGACTCACATAGTCCCGGACATTGTGCTCATCGGCGGCGAAACGGGATGTTGCAGGATAAAATTACCTAGGGAATTGCGGGACGGACTACGGAGGCGAACCTTAGTGGACTAGCTGACGTGGCGAGTTACCGTAATAGCGCTATGCCGGTGCCTGCGCCGATCAGCAATCCGCCCGCCAGGCGGTCAGTCCATTTCGCGTAGCGCGGTTGGCGGATCAATATCGACGCCCGGCCTGCCGCTACCGCGTATCCGAACAATACCGCGAACTCGCAAACGTTAGAAGTCAGGCCAAAGATCACGATCTGCGGAACCACCCGCCGCCGCGGATCGATGAACTGCGGCAGGATGGCCGCGAAAAATACCAGCGCCTTGGGATTCGAGAGCTGCAGCACCAGGCCGTCCCTAAACAAGCGCCAACCGGCCGCCGCTGCCTGCTGCTGCTCGGCCGGGACCACGCTGTGATGTCCCAAAATCGAGCGCCCGCCCAAATACACCAGGTAGGCCGCACCCGTCCATTTCACTACGAAAAATAGGCGATGAGAGGAAACCAGCAATGCGCCGATGCTGGTCGCCGACAGCGCGAAATACAGGGAGTTCGCCGCCAAAATGGCAAGGATCCCGGGAATGGTCCGCTTCGCTCCCACCCGCAATGCGCTCGCAAGCACGAACAGCACCGCAGGACCGGGCGTGAACGACAGCACCGTTTCCGTGGCGGCGAAGAGCCACCACGTCGTCCAGTTCACAACGTCCAGCTCACAGCGCCGTGTCACCCCGGTCGTCGTTGCGGATGCGGATGGCCTCGGCCACGTCGAACACAAAGATTTTGCCGTCGCCGATTTTGCCGGTGCGCGCCGCGTCCGCCAAGGTCTTGATCACTTCATCGGCGCGGGCCGAAGGCACCACCATTTCAACCTTGACTTTGGGCAGCAGGTCCACCTGATACTCCATGCCGCGGTAGACCTCCTTGTGCCCCTTTTGACGGCCGTGCCCGCGTACCTCGGTGATGGTCATGCCGTCGATCCCGATTTTCTTCAGAGCTTCCTTGACGTCCTCGATCTTGTGCGGCTGGATGATAGCTTCAATCTTTTTCATATTTGATCTCCTTAGATACGACGGTGTGGTCTATGCCTCGAAGTTATATCCTTCTTCGCCGTGCATGCTGAGGTCGAGCCCTTCGATCTCGGCCTCTTCGCTCGCGCGCACTCCCGTTACCGCATCGCAAACTTTGAGAATGATCCAGGTGCCCACAATCGCCAGGCCCCACGCGATCAGGGCTCCAATCAAGTTGTTGACCACCTGTCCCGGGTTACCGTCCACCAAGCCCATGGGTTTGCCGGCGCGCAGATCGTTGATTTCTTTGGTAGCGAAAACACCGGTGAGAATCGCCCCGACCGTTCCGCCAATCCCGTGCACTCCGAAAGCATCCAGCGCGTCGTCGTAACCGAACTTGCTCTTCACGACGGCCACCATCAGATAGCACACCACGCCCGCGATGAGCCCAATTAGCATGGCCGGCATCGGCGTCACGAATCCCGAAGCAGGCGTGATCGCGACCAGCCCGGCGACTGCGCCCGAAATAGCTCCGAGGATGCTCGGTTTGCCGGTCTTGATCCACTCGGTGACCATCCAGGCCAGCGCTGCCGCGGCGGTAGCAAAATGGGTAGCGACAAATGCGCTGGTGGCAAGTGCGTTCGCCGCTAATGCACTGCCCGCGTTGAATCCGAACCAGCCCACCCACAGGAGACAAGCACCGATGGTGCTCAGCACCAGACTATGAGGACGCATTGGATCCGTGCCATACCCCTTGCGCTTTCCTAAATACAAAGCGCACACCAGTGCGGAAACCCCGGAGGTGATGTGGACCACCGTCCCCCCCGCGAAATCGAAAGTGGAAACTTTCCCCCAGGTAGCGCCCAGAAATCCATTCTTGCCCCACACCATGTGTGCCATGGGGAAATAGACAATCAGGGTCCACAAGATCGTGAACAGCAGCATGCCTGAGAATTTCATGCGCTCCGCGAACGCGCCTGAAATCAGTGCGGGAGTGATGATCGCGAACATCAACTGATACACCATGAAAGTTCCTTGCGGAACGGTAGGTGCGTAGTCGGCGTTAGGATCCGCACCCACGCCATGCAGGAACATATACTGCAAGCCTCCAAAAAAGGAGTTGCCTTCCCCAAAGGCAATGCTATATCCCACCACCGCCCAGAAGACGCTGACCACCGCCATCAACACGAAGCTGTGCATCATGGTTCCGAGAACGTTTTTGCGCCGCACCAAACCGCCATAAAACAGAGCCAGTCCCGGTCCGGTCATCATCAGCACCAGCGCAGCGCTGGTAAGCATCCACGCATTATCGCCGGCGGACTGGGCGGCTTTGGTCGCCTTCTCAAGATCGGCGAGCCGTTTATCGAGGTCCGCGGCCGGTTGAGCCGCAGCAAAGGAACACAATGAGAGGAACAGCAACGACAGCTTGGTCATTTGAACGCTCCGTGGCGCGAAATAACAACGTGGTTAGAGTCGGGATTGCACCCCAGGCCCGAAAATCCAACTTTTAGATGGTACCAAGTTACAATTTCAATTAGTGGAGGCTCTTTGAGAACCACGACGCGACAACGCTGCGGCCTGCTTCTCTTCCAGATCTGCGCGATGGCAAGCGCCCATGAACCAGTACGCGCGCGTCATGGCATGGTGGTTGCCGATGAGCCCCTTGCCGTCGACGCCGGCGTCGCGGTGCTCAAAGCCGGCGGTAACGCGGTGGATGCCGCCGTAGCGGTCGGTTTCGCGCTGGCGGTCACGCATCCTTATGCAGGCAATATCGGCGGCGGCGGATTCATGCTGGTACGCTTTGCCGATGGCCGCTCCACCTTCATCGACTTTCGCGAACGCGCCCCCGAGAAGGCAACTCGCGATATGTACCTGGACGGGCAAGGAAATCCTACCCGCGATTCAATCGATGGCTGGCGCTCGGTGGGAGTTCCCGGCAGCGTGCGCGGCTTCGAACTCGCGCAATCGAAATACGGGACCAAGAAATGGGCTGAGCTGATTGCGCCCGCGATCGCGCTCGCGTCTAAGGGCTTCCCGCTGTCGTACAAAGCCGCTCAAACGTTGCACGGCGCGAATAATCTTTCCGCCGATCCCGAATCCAAGCGAATCTTTCAGAAGAACGGCGCGTTTTACGAGGCCGGCGATCTGCTACTACAACCGGAGCTGACGGCGACTCTCCAACGCATCGCCGCCAACGGAGCCCGCGAGTTCTATGAAGGCGAAACCGCGCGCCGCTTGGCAGCGGAGATGGCACGGCATGGGGGACTCGTCACGCTCTCCGATCTCCAGCATTACAAAGCCGTGGAACGCACGCCGCTCAGCGGAACGTATCGCGGTTTGACCATCCTCACCGCACCCTTACCTAGTTCCGGCGGCATCGGAATTCTGCAAATGCTGGGGATGCTCGAAGGCAGTGGTTACGGAAAGTCCGGGCCTGGCGCCGCCGCGACGATCCATTACACTGCCGAAGTCATGCGCCGTTTTTTCGCCGACCGCGGCCAGTACTTGGGCGATTCGGACTTTGTGAAAGTGCCCGTGAAAGGCCTGCTTGATCCGGCTTATTTACGCGAACGGCGCGCTTCGATCGATCCGGATCGCGCCACTTCGAGCGATCAACTCCATCCCGGCAAGCCCGCTGGCCGCGAAGGCACGGAGACCACTCACTACTCGATCATCGACGCCGCGGGAAACGCCG
>JANXXL010000254.1 GCA_025350625.1 Bryobacterales bacterium
CCTCCGGCCCCGGGAGTCGCCTCTATTGACACAACGCCGACGCGGGGGATGCCCGTTTCGCGTGACGGCACCGAGGTGCCCGGATCGTAGGTGCACCAACGGTCCAGGCAAATATCGCCCAACACCAGCACGTTCAATCCAGGGATCGCCGCCAATATCCGCGAAGCTGTCATTTGCTTTCCAACGCCGCGCGGCGCAACGCGGGAAACGTGGCGCGGTGCTCGCCACAAAAGTAAAAACTCTCCCCGCCATCGGCCACGGTTCGCACCAACATCGTTTTGTGCGGCCGGAAATAGTAACCTGGATCCTGCCTGGTGAGCTCATGGTGAATGTCGCCGTGGATAGGTACCAGATCGAAAACCGCGGTGGTGAAGTGTTGAATCGCGCGGCCTTCCTGATGAGCTACATTCCTCGCCATTGCCAACGCTTTCAGATAGACCTCCGGCCCCATGATGGCCGAGCCGAAGCTCAACAAGACGCCTCCTTCGAGCCGGCTGACCGTGTTTGCGAAGATGAGAAAATCCCGGTAGCTGGCATCCCCCAACGCCGCCCCAATACAGTTCGGGTGCTCGTGCAGAATATCGTATCCGATTCCAACATGGACGGTGACCGGAACCGAAAGCCGCCAGGCCGCGGCCAAAACACTGAGCTGCTTGTGCGCGTAATCGCTGAGTTCAATCCGGCGTCCGGCGTTTTCACCCAGACCCAGCGAATCCGCCGCGGCTTCGGCGATCCAGTCGTTCAGTTCGCCTGTTTCCTTCCAAAGACCGAACTGCCCGGAGCGGATGTAGCGGGCGACGCTCTCAGTGGTTGCGCCGATGCGGGCGAGTTCGTAATCGTGGATGACGCCTGCACCGTTCATCGCGATGTGATCAATCAGGCCGCGCTCCATCATGTCGATAATGTGGCTGTTCACGCCCGCGCGAAACAGATGGGCCCCCATCATCAGGATGCGCGCCTGCCCCTTTGTCCGCGCGGCCGCAAGCCGATTGGCAACCACGGGCAAATCGCGATGCTCAAAGTGCGGAGCCGGATCGTCCACTGACAGCCATCGGTCGAGGGACAGGTCGTGAATGCGTTCAGCTAGTGGCAACAGCTTGAGCCGGTTGCGGTCGAAAATAGCGTACTTGGAAGGTTCACCCATTACTTGCTGATCGGTGATTGCTTCTCGACCGGGAACAAAGTTTCAAACAGCCTCTCCGGTTCCAGAAAGTTGGGGACGATAAAGTCCGCGCCAACTCCGATGAGCCGGGCACGCTTCCATTGATCAATCGCCAGACATTCGGGTTCAGCGGTCGCAACACCCACGGCAACGCCGCCCACATTCTTCACATTCTCGATCTCAACGTAACCGTCGCCGAAGCCAAGAAATTCGTGACCACGGAACTCAGCCGAGTTGATTATTCGCTGAATCAGGATGGCTTTTGAAAAGCTCTGGTAATCGTCCAGCGCTCCGAACACGCCGCCATCGAAATAGCGGGCGACGTCCAGCAACCGGGCCTCTTCCTGCATATAGGCGTCGTCGGTGCCGCTGGCCAGATACAGTTTGAAGCCGCGTTCGCGCAAGCGTTCCAGCAGATCGCGCGAGCCTGGCACCAAAAACGTTTCCGGTGATATGTTGCCCTTTTTGAGTTCCACAACACGGTCTTCAATCCGGTGCCAAAGCGCATCGAGATACATCTTCTTGTATGAGAGCGGATCGAGCGGAGTGCCTCCCCGCTGCCGGATCTGATCGGCAAGCTCAATCATCTGGTAGACCGTCTGTTTTCCGGTGAGCCGTCCAACGAACTCCTCGACGATGGCTCGCACCCCGGCTTCCGTTTCTCCGGATTTGAGATCCAGAAGTATCTCCACCATCATCGGAATCATGATGTCCATCCAGCCGGAGCGGACGGTGGAGAGAGTACCGTCGAAGTCGAACAGCGCCACCCGGGCGCGCTGCGCCGAGGCCCCTTTGGTAATGATTTCGATCATTTAATCATATTGTAAGCGAGCGCCTCCAAAGAGGTTGAACCGCCCGGTTTGGAGAACATGGAACGCACATGATAAAGTACCGGATCAGAGCGTCAAACCAATGAACCGTAGACAACTGCTTACCGCAACTGCCGCCGCGGCGGCCTCCCAATTATTACCTTCCCGCGAGCATAGCGCGAACGCCGCGACGCCGAAGAAAGCGCTCATGAAGCTGGGATGCCAAAGCGCTCCCACCAACGATCAGCATCTGGATTTCTTCCTGCGTCATGGCGTCATGAACATTTGCGGCGACATCACAGACTCCAAGAAGCTGGGAACCTACTCAGTGGAAGATCTCTCGCTCGTGAAGGAGCGTTGCGAAAAACACGGGATTGCACTCGAGATGGTGGCGCCTCCGTTTCTCGCCTCCAGCCATGTAGACCGCACCGAGCGTCCCGCCATCATGCTCGGACAGAGCCCGGAACGCGACAGAGACATTGAAAGCGTGCAAACGTTAATCAGGAATTGCGCGAAGGTAGGAATTCCGTCCATCAAGTACAACATGAGTCTGCTGGGCGTGGTACGTACCGAGCGAACTCCAGGACGCGGCGGCAGCACATACAGCACCTGGAGATTGCAGGAGGCCAAAAATTCTCCGAAGTTCACCCCGCTGACGCGCGCCGGCCATGTCACCGCCGATATTTACTGGGAACGCATCACGTATTTCCTGGAACGCGTGATTCCGGTGGCGAATGAGTACAAGGTCCGGATGGCGTGTCATCCTCACGATCCAGGCATGCCCCCGATGGAAGGATTTCAAGGCGTGGACACCGTTCTCGGAACGCCCGACGGGTTGAAGAAATTCATCTCAATCAAAGAGAGCCCGTATCATGGGCTGAATTTCTGCCAGGGTACTGTTTCGGAAATGCTTAAGGATCCGGGCAAGGAACTCTACGACGTGATTCGATACTTCGGATCGCGCAAGAAGATTTTCAATGTCCATTTCCGCAACATCCGCGGCCATCGCGACAGCTTCCAGGAAACCTATCCGGATGAGGGAGATGTCGATTTTGTGAAGGCGATGATGGTCTATAAAGAGGTGGGCTATCCATACATGATGATGCCCGATCATGTGCCCGTCCATCCCGACGATAAGGGCGGACTGCAAGCATTTGCATTCGCATACGGCTATATTCGCGCGCTGATACAGGCTGTGGATCACATGGGGTAACAGCCTGCCTCATCGTGCGCGCGCGATGCTGGTGTGTTTGCACTAGTGGAGCAATAGCAACAGCCTGCCTCATCGTGCACGCGCGCGATGCTGGTGTGTTTGCACTGGAGCAAGCCGGTGGAGCAATAGTAACAGCCTGCCTCGTCGTGCGCGCGCGATGCTGGTGTCGAAAGTCAGCAGGAGAATGGTGGGGCAGACGCCCTCGTCCGCGCGGGTCCTCCTGGACCCGCTCTTTTGCGCCCGTTGTCAAACCTTCCGATTGCCAGGACGCTAGTATGGCGATTCGTGCCACGTCTTGTCGGGATTGAAGCGCTTCAACATGGATGCCACGGCTTTCGTATTGGGACCAAGGTCCTTCTCCCAAACGATTCCCTCGCGGTTGACCTGAAAAGTCTTGATGCCCGTAACGCCATACTCGGCCGGGTAGGCGACAAAAGCAAAGCCGCCGATCATCGAACCGCGAACCAGGTAGTCCCTCGCGCCGCCCGTAGCGTCAGGGCCTTGCGCCTTCAGAATTCGGAACACGTAGCCGCGATACGTTGGCGCCTGCCCGCTGGCGGGAAATGAATATCCCGCCGCCGTGGCGCGCCCCACAACCTTGCCCAGCGGGCAGGAAGCATCCCCGGGTTTCGCTTCCCAATACAGACCATCGTGTTTACCTGGGGTACTGATGATTTGTTGCGCATAGTCGCGCATTCCGTTTGCGTTCAGATCTGAATAGGCGTACTCACGTTCAGCATCCACAAAATCCCGCAGGTCCTCAAGAGCCTCCAGTTCATTGGCGCCAATTCGCCGCGCGAGAATTTCCAGCTCAGCCTCGGCAGGGTCAAATCTGTACCCGCCGTTCACCTTTACGATCGGGAGAGGTACAGGCCAGTTCTCGTTCCCGACCGCAATCTGATACCGGTTAAGCTTGAATGGATCCGGAACAACATGCAATGACTCCTTCGCCATTTGGAAGAACTTCCCGCGGCGCTCCGGGTCAGGCATGCCGCCGCCTTGGGCAACCAGGTCTTTAGCTTTCGCTCCAAGAATCGTGGTGAGTTCCGCCTGGTTGTTCTGTTCGGCGGCAGCCACTAGCGCGGTGGCCGCTTCTTCCGCGGTTGCAAATACTTTCGGGCCGGCATCTCTCTTCTGCGCGCCCACAACGCCAACCGGGGCAATAAGCACCGTTACGGCCAAAATCAGATTCGTGAATTCGTTCGTCCGCATTCGCTTCACCCTATTTACCGCGCCCTGTATCTCTGGTACGTGGTTGTTCAGACCTGCCTTCGGGCCGCGATTGCCCCCTCGGCTCAGACCGGGGTTGCGCGCTGGGCTGCGCAGTTGGAGCGGCAGGCGCGGGTCGCGAACTTACGCCGCGATTACCCAAGCTTGAATAGCCCCGGTCGGACTCAATCCTGGTACGTTCGCCGTTTCCTACGCTCCCAAACGCGCTGCGATCGCGGCTACGATCCGGTTGCGGGCTCGCATGCGGCTCATGACTGGGCTGTTGGCTCGGAATTGCTTCGCGCGCGGGTTGCTGCTGGACGCGCCGATCATCTCGATTGGTCTGCGGAATCGGCTGGGACTGTGGGGCAGACTGTTGGTTAGGCCGTGTGTCCCGATACGGCTGTTGTCCTGGACGAAAATCACCGCTCGGCTGCGCGGTCGACCGGCGGTCGCGGCTATAGCTTCCCCCCACTCGATCGGATACGGCGCGGTTCGGATACGGCACCCCTTCGCGATGTTGCGGATTGTGCTCCCAGACGCTGTTGCCGTTTCTCAAATAGTTGTTCGGCGGCCGGTAATTGTTGCGGACGTAGAAATTGTTGTTGATAATCACCGTGCGATTGCGCCATCCCGGATTCCAGCCCCAACTATTCCACCCGCCCCAGTAATGGAACTGGTTCGTCATCGCCACGCCAACGAAGAAACCAAAAGCGCCCCCGGCGATGACAGCGCCATATACGGGGCGCGGCGGATACCAGAATGGCGGATAGGGGTTGTAGATTGGGGGCCCCCATATACTCACCGGATCGTAAACCGGTACGTAAATGATGTCCGGTTGCGATGGTTGAATGGCAATCACATTGCGGTTATCCTCATAACTGGTCTCAATCCGCTGTTGCTCGTTCGATACCAGCCTGCCTGAACTTGCCGCACGCTGCCGCTGGCGCTGAATCGCATCCATCACGTCTTGTTCCTGCGCAAGAAACGCATTCCCCAGATCGGTCGTCCATCTCAGATTTCTGTCCATCATCTGGATCACGGTCGGAAATACCACCAGCGCCTGAACGCTGGGATCCCAGGCTTGCTCGCGGGCCGCGTCAGTCAGCTCCGTTCCCCTAAGATTGGGATTCGCCTGCAGCCATCGGCTGGCCTCCACAACTTCGAGCGGGTAGGTGGCGGCCGCCAACACTTGGGCAATCAGCGGATCGGCGTAAAGCGCGATCTGCGAAACCAAGCTATCCAGTTGCTCCGGCGGCATTACCCGCGCTTCAGCCTGAAGCGGCTGTTGCCCCTGGTCCTGGAAGGCCCAAAGCGGCATCCCAAGCGGCAGAATCAGCGCGATGCAAAACACGGACAGGCCCCGGAGAAGCACCACGTTCGAGTTGAATTTCATAATTTGTGATACTCCTCCACATAGAATAGGAGGTGTTGGGGCGAAAAAGGTTACATCGAGTTCTACAGGCTCGCCGGCCGTTGCCAGTACCAGCACCGGACCAATGGAGGGCGGCCGCCCTCGCACAGGCGCGAACGCTGCCCGCAATCTTCAGCTCGCCGCCAAATCTTACGAACGACAGGTCACTAGTTTTCCTGCCACTCCCGCTCGAGCATCCGCGAATACTCTCCGGAGGCGTACAGGTCGAAATCGAAATTAGAGGATCGAATCATCGCAAATGACCGCATGCTACGGCTGCATTCGAACATGTGATCGGCATATCGATAATAGTGCCGGATGAAATCCTGCGACAGATTGTCTTTCAGCGGCGCCTCGGCGAACACCATATTCAGACCCACGGCCCGGGAAAAAATCGCCTTGTAGTCGGAAACACCCCACAGGATCAGCTTCTCCTTCACCACCGGCGGCGGGTCGTCGATCAGCAGCGCGACAAAGCTGTGGGCTTCTACTCCGGCGCTGCGCAGCGAATCCTCACGCTGCACCACTTCCACGCACTGCTCCACCCAACGAAGCAAATCCTTGCCGACATAGTAGAGCATCCGGATTTCACAGAACCGGCCTTCGAGCAGCGTCCGGTCCAGTTGCTCGCGGGTGAACTCCTCGGCCGGTAACAGACCTTGAAGCATCAGACTGGCCCTGGAACTCTCCACCAGCTTCCCTGGCCCCGAGGAATCGGCGAACGGGTGCAGGATAAGCGGAGGAAGCTTCCAACAGATCTCGGAGGTATAGGCGGCGGATTGCATGGGTTAACTAAATTATCGGCTAGA
>JANXXL010000275.1 GCA_025350625.1 Bryobacterales bacterium
ATATCGAAGCGGATCAGGCTCTTTTCGCTGGCAAACAGGAACTGAGCAAGCGCCCTTGCGACTTCGGTTTTGCCGACACCGGTCGGCCCGAGGAACAGGAACGAACCGGCCGGTCGCCCTGAGGCTTTGAGCCCTGCGCGAGAACGGCGGATGGCCCGGGCCAGCGCGGAGATGGCTTTCTCCTGGCTGATGATGCGATGATGCAGTTCTTCTTCAATCCGCAGGAGTTTCGAAACTTCTTCCTCTTTGATGGCGGTCATGGGGACGCCGGTCCAGCGTGCCACCACATCTTCAATGTCGTCCTTGGTTACGATGCCGGTGGAGGTATCGTCCAGGTTGTATTTCTCGCGAAGCAGGCGCAGGTTCTCGCGCTCTTTGCGCTCTTCGTCGGAATAGAAACGCGCCTTCTCGAACTCATGGTTGGCGATGGCGTTTTCCATGCGGTGCACGATGAACTTAATCCGCTTTTGGATATCGGCCACTTCCCCAGGGAGCGTGGTTTGGCGCAGCTTCACGCGCGCTCCGGCTTCGTCAATAAGGTCGATGGCCTTGTCCGGCAGAAAACGGTCCGGGATGAAACGCACCGATGAGTGCACCGCGTTCTCGATGGCTTCGTCCGTGTAGGCCACGGCGTGGAATTTTTCGTAGCGCTCCTTGATGCCGAACAGAATACGAGTAGCGTCTTCTTCGTTCGGAGGCGGTACTTTCACAGCCTGGAAGCGGCGTTCAAGCGAACGGTCCTTTTCAATGGACTTGCGATATTCGGAAGGCGTCGTCGCCCCAATACACTGAATCTCTCCGCGCGAAAGTGCGGGTTTGAGAATGTTGGCGGCATCGAGCGATCCTTCCGCCGATCCAGCGCCCACTAGCGTATGAAGCTCATCAATGAAGATGATTGCGTTTTGGTTCTCCATCAATTCCTTCATGATGGTTTTGAGGCGCTCCTCGAACTGGCCGCGATATTTAGTGCCGGCCACGATGAGCGAAAGATCTAAAGCGAGGATGCGCTTGTCGGCCAGGAAAGATGGCACGTCGCCATCGGCTACTTTTTGGGCCAGTCCTTCGACGATGGCAGTTTTGCCGACGCCCGGCTCCCCGATCAGTACCGGGTTGTTCTTGGTGCGGCGGCATAGGATCTGGATGACCCGGTCGAGCTCGGTGTCGCGGCCAATCAGCGGATCGAGCAGCCCGTCCATCGCAGCCTGCGTGAGATCGCGGCTGAACTCGCTCAGCAGCGAACTTTCCTTGGGGCGATTAGAGGATACCTTCTCCGAACTCGACCGCTGGATCTCATCGCGCACCTGGGTCAAGCGCAGGCCGCGCTCATGCAGAATATCGGCAGCAAAGCATTTCTCTTCGCGCAGCAGTCCCAACAGCAGATGTTCGGTGCCGATGTGCTTGTGATTGAGCCGTTCGGCCTCCTCAGCGGCATAAGCCAGGACACGTTTGCACTCATGGCTCAAGGGCAGGTCGACGGAGGTGGACACCTTTTCGCGCAAGGTGGTATGCGCCTCGATCTGCTTGCGAATGGACTCGACCGACGCGCTGGATCGCAGAAAACGATTCGCCAGCGCTTTATCTTCGCGCAACAAACCTAACAGCAGGTGCTCGGTTTCGATACAAGGACTACCGAACTGGCTAGCCTCGTAACGGGCGAAGAATATGACGCGGCGGGCTTTCTCGGTATAGCGTTCAAACATGATGATTGCCCTCGTTAGTATTAGACGGGTTCCCCAGGGCCACGGATTCAAGCGGTTGGCTGGCCGTTACCAACTGCCCTCTTTCGAGCGCGACGACACGGTCGGCACGGTGCGCAAAGTTGAGATTATGAGTGACGTGAATGGAAGTCAGGTGGCGAGTGCGATGCAGCTCGTCAAGCAAATCCATGATCATCTCACCGGTTCGGAAATCGAGACTGCCGGTGGGCTCATCCGCCAGCAGCACGCTGGGATTGCCTGCCAAGGCGCGCGCCAATACCACCCGCTGTTGTTCGCCGCCTGAAAGTTCCCCCGCGCGATGGGTGGCCCGGTTGCCGAGACCAACCTCTTCCAAACGCGCCATCGATACGGGTTCAGCCTGGTGCTGGCTCTGGCCTCGTATCAACAATGGCATCATCACGTTTTCGAGCGCCGTAAATTCGGCGAGCAGGGAGTGAATCTGCCAGACAAAGCCCAACTCCCGGTTGCGGAACTCCGCAAGCTCATTGGCCGGTAGCTGGCAAATGTCATTATGTCCGAAGTATATCGCACCCTCCGTTGGCCTGTCCAGACCTCCAAGTAAGTGTAATAGCGTACTTTTCCCACTGCCGGATTCACCCACGAGCGCGAGTTTTTCACCTTGCGCGACTTCGAGGTTGAGGCCTGCGAACACCACCAGATCGGCATTGCCGGAGCGGTAGACCTTGGATAGGCCTACGGCACGGAGCGCAGGTTCTGCAGAAGCGAGCATACCTCTACACCTATCTTATCGCGACGGCTCCGGGGCTATGCGAAAACTTCGTCGAGAGGAAGTTCTAACACGGGATTTTCGGTGCGCAGGGTGTCACCCTTGAATTCGTGGAGGCCCGCCGCCGGCGTCGCCACGTAGACTCGGAGCCCAGACGGATCGAGCACCCAAACGTAGCTCACGCCCATAGCCAGGTAATCGTCGATGCGTTCCCGGACGCGTTTCATCCGGTCCTCTCGTGAAAGAATCTCGACACAGAGGAAAGGCGCCGTGCGGAAGATCTGCTCGGTGGCCTTGCCAAGGACCACGCAAACGTCGGGGATCCGGAAACGCTTGGGGGATACTTGAACGCGCTGCTCGACCACTACGGTGATATTCAATTGTTTGCGCCGGGAAAAGAAATAGGCGGCTACCGCCGTTTGAAGACTGCTGTGATCCAGTTCGCCCAAGTTACGCTCCTCGATCCGCCCGTCCACGTAATCGCAATCCGGCCGATAGCTCGTTGCCAGATACTCTTCTACGGAGATCAGCTTGTCGATGGGCATTTTCAACGGGCGGCCGTTCGGGAGAGCGCCAAGAGATCGTCAAGGAGAAGCTTGAGGTGAGGGCAACTGGCGTAGGCAGTATCAGGATTAAGTTTGCGGAAGAGCGTCGATCCCTCTATCGGCTTCTTGTACTTCTTGTTGAGCTTCTGATGATACAGAGCCTTAATCCGATGGCTAGGAGGATTTTGCGAATTGATGGTTTCTGGGTTCACATTATTCGCGAGTTCAGGGACCAAGGCACGTGGGAAGATGCTCGAATCGCTCAAAAGCCAAGCCTCGGTCTCATGCACCGCGAAATGCTGTCGGAAGCGCGCGCTGTTAACCTGTTTCTCCAGTTCGTCCTTCGCCCAACCGTATTGCTTTTGAATCGTCCCATCGGGATAATTGAGACCAGACCCGTAGAAGTCGATAAGGCCGACCACAGCTGTCACTTCGGGTTCTTCCAAATCAAGCCGCGCTCTCTTGGCAAAGTCCTTCATGTAATTGCCCACACCGCGAAAATTGACTGGCTTGATTGCGATCGGACTCGCTAGTTTCGGATGCACCCAACGCGTGAAAAAATCGGGCAGGTATCGCTCGGTATCGCCTTCGACAAAAAGGACGATCCTCACAAGACTGCGTCCGCCTCGCCCGAAAATGCAAACTTCCCAAGAGAGTAATCTTTCACCCAACGGGTCAGTTCGTCGCCGCCGATTGTCTTTAATTCCGTATCCGCGCCGTTGGAGGTAACGATCGTAGTGGTCGGCAGATCGTCACCGAATGAATCGAGTAGATTTGGTGAGTGTGTGGTGAAGATAACTTGGGACTTCATTGCAGAGTTTGCAGCAACCTCTGCAATGATCGGCAGCATGCGAGGGTGAAGGCCCGTTTCGGGTTCATCAATAGCAATCAACGGGGCCGGATCTGGGCTACCGAGAATCGCGATGAGGAGTAGGAATCGCAACGTACCATCTGAGAGATCTGAGGCGCTGTCAGCACGTTTGCGACGCTTGCGGCGGATTCGCAGTTGCGTGCGACCATCCTCGGCGGGCGGGAATGTCAATTTATCGTAATCATCGGGAAAGGCAGATCTCATCGCACTATCGACGAAGTCCTCAAACTGCCGATCGCCTTCGTAAAGCGTATGTAACGCCGCAATCAGATTTTGGCCGTCCGGCGCAACACGCTTTTCAGCGCGCGTCACGGCCGCGCGGCGAATTTCCGCTTCCTGATCGACCCGCATGTCGTTATAAATCGACCAGTCTCTCATGGACCGCTGCAGGAAATACACGATCGGGTGTTGCAACCCTTCCATCGCAAATAGCATTGCCTCGGAAGGCGCTGGAAGTACTGGGGCTGACATTTGGTCCATGAGCCCCTCGCTGAGCGAATTGTGAGCCCGCGAAGGGCGACGAAGAATGAACTTGGGTGCATCCGACTTTTCGTTTGAATCAAATCCCAACAACTCCTCAATTCCTATTTCAAACGCTCCCGTACCGCCGAGGCGATCCAACCCTATTTGATACCGCACCTTGCCGAATGGGGCGCCCTCAAGGCTTATGTTGAATCGAATCGCAGCCGCTTGCCCATCCCACATCAATGGCGCCATGCCACCCATTCGTAGAATTGCCTCACGTAGGCCGCCGGTTGCTACAACCCGCAGCAAGTCGATTGCCCGCAATAGGTTCGATTTTCCACCGCCATTCGGTCCGATGAGAACATTAAGGCGGCCTGGGTTCCACGTCACGGACTTCAATGATCGGAATCCCTCAACTTGAAGTTCTTGGATGAGCATAAGTCGGACTACCGCACCACAATGTTAACCAATTTATCCGGCACGACGATGATCTTCACCACCAGCTTGCCGTCGATAAATTGCTTCGCCTTGGGATCGTCCAACGCGAGCCTTTCGATCTCGGGTTGTGGAGTACCGAACGGAACGGACAGACGTCCGCGCACCTTGCCGTTCACTTGCAGCACCACGTCAGCGGCATCCTCTTTGGCGAGCGTTTCATCAAAAGCCGGCCAAGCCTGGCGGAACACAGGCCCGATACGGCCAAGTTGTTCCCACAGTTCTTCCGCCAGGTACGGAGCGAACGGTCCGATCAGCAGAACTACCGCCGGCAGGATCTGATCGATAGCAGCCTTCGACAAGTTCGCCTCCTCATCGTGGAGCGTGTTGAGTAACTCCATAAGCGCCGCGATCGAAGTATTGAAGTGCCATCGGTTATTAAAATCTTCGGTGACTTTACGAATGGTTTGGTGCAACTTGCGGAGGGCTCTTCGATCTGCCGCTTGATCTCCAGCGGCTTCCGCATCCAGATTTCGAATTACAAAGCGATAAACGCGCTCGACGAATTTCCGTGGACCGCCGACGCTCGATTCGATCCACGGCATGTCCTTTTCCGGGGCGTTGGCAAACAGAACGAACAGGCGGCAGGTATCGGCGCCGTATTTTCCCACCATCTGTTCGGGATCTACCACGTTGCCCTTCGATTTCGACATCGCCGAGCCGTCTGCGCCCAACACCATTCCCTGCGTAAAAAGATTCGTAACGGGCTCGTCGTTCGAGATCAAACCCAAATCACGCATTACTTTCGTGAAGAAGCGCGAATAGATCAGATGCAGAATAGCGTGAGTAACGCCGCCAATATACTGATCGATCGGAAACCACTGATCGACCGTTGCGGAATCGAACGGAGCGGCGTCGTTCCGGGGGTCGCAGTAACGATAGAAATACCACGAGGAATCGACGAAAGTGTCCATGGTGTCGCTTTCCCGCTGCGCATCACCGCCGCATTGCGGGCACTTGACGTTCATGAAAGAGGCAACCTCGGCCAGCGGCGACCGTCCCTTGCCGGTAAACTTCACGTCATAAGGGAGGATCACCGGGAGATCTTTTTCCGGCACCGGAACCACGCCGCACTTAGGGCAGTGGATCATTGGGATGGGCGTGCCCCAATAACGCTGGCGGGAAATACCCCAGTCCTTGATGCGATAAGTGATCGCGGCCTTGCCGAAACCCTTCTGCTCGGCGTAGGAGTTCATTCTGCGGCGGGCTTCCGCGCTGGCGAGGCCTGAAAATTCGCCGGTGTTCTCGGTGATGCCGTCGTCGGTGAAAGCGGCCGGCGGGTCGCTCTCAAGCACTCCATCCACCGGCCGAATCACGGGACGGATCGGGATGCCAAAAGTCTTAGCGAAATCAAAATCGCGCTCATCGTGCGCCGGCACAGCCATGATCGCGCCCGTGCCGTAGTCGATCAATACGAAATTGCCGATCCAGACTGGTACTTTTTCGCCGCTATAAGGATTGATGGCAAAGTGTCCAGTGAATACACCGTCCTTGACGATGTCCCCGGGACCCATCTGTTTGCGTGCATCGATCATCTGCCGGGCCTTCGTGCGCCCAGCCTCATCAAGGAGTTTTTGTGCCAGCGGGTGCTCGGGCGCGAGGATCAAGCAAGTTGCCCCGTAGATAGTATCGACGCGCGTGGTGAATACGCGAATCTTCTCGCCGCCGCCCTCGAGCGTAAAGTCGATCTCAGATCCCTCCGAGCGACCGATCCAATTGCGCTGCATGGATAAGACACGCTCGGGCCATCCGCCTTCGAGCTTCTCGTAAGTGTCGCGCAACAGCTCGTCGGCGTAGTCGGTGATCTTCCAGAACCATTGCTCGAGCGCACGCTGCTCGACCGGCGTGGTTTCATGACGCCAGCAGCAGCCATCCACCACCTGCTCGTTCGCAAGCACGGTGGCGCACTCCGGGCACCAGTTAACCATCGCCTTTTTGCGATACGCCAACCCGCGCTCGAACATCTTCAGGAAAAACCACTGGTTCCACTTGTAATATTCCGGCTCGCAGGTGGCAATCTCCAGGTTCCAGTCATAGGCAAAGCCCATGCGATGCATCTGACGCTTCATCTCGGCGATGTTGGAAATCGTCCAATCGCGCGGGTGCATACCGCGCTGGATCGCTGCGTTCTCAGCGGGCAAACCGAAGGCATCCCAACCCATGGGGTGCTGGACGTT
>JANXXL010000296.1 GCA_025350625.1 Bryobacterales bacterium
ACTCCGGAGTAGCCGTTGGGCATGAAGGGATGCCAGTTGTGCGTGTCGACACTGCGCGCGGCGCCGAATATAAACAATAAAATCGCGCCCACCTTGATCACGACGATGATGGCATTGGCGCGCGCGGATTCGCGGACGCCGCGGACCAGCAGCAACGTGAGCAGCATGACCATCATCGTCGTGATCAAGGTGGGCGCGATTTTATTGTTTATATTCGGCGCCGCGCGCAGTGTCGACACGCACAACTGGCATCCCTTCATGCCCAACGGCTACTCCGGAGTGCTCACCGGCGCCGCCATCGTTTTTTTCAGCTACATCGGCTTCGACGCCTTATCCACAGCGGCCGAGGAATGCCACACGCCGCAGCGCGATCTGCCCCGCGGGATTTTGTTCACGTTGATCATTTGCGCACTTCTTTACGCGGGGGTAGCGCTGGTCCTAACCGGAATCGTGCCATGGCAGACGCTCAATAACGACGCGCCGGTCGCCAACGCCCTCAAGGCCGTGGGACTCAACCGCCTTCGCTTCATCGTGACCGTCGGCGCGCTGCTCGGCATGCTTAGCGGAGTTCTGGTCGCGCAATATGGGCAGTCGCGAATTCTTTTCGCCATGTCCCGCGATCATTTGCTTCCGGCAATATTCTCTCGCGTACATCCTCGCTTTAAGACCCCCCACATCAGCACCTGGATCACCGGTATAGCCGTCGCGATTCCCGCCGGCGTTTGGGACATTGGCACCTTCGCCGACCTCACCAACATCGGCACGCTCTTCGCCTTCATCGTGGTATCCGCGGGCGTAATCTTATTGCGGCGATCGCAACCGGATCACCCGCGCTCGTTCCGTGTACCGTGGGTGCCTTTCCTGCCGCTGCTATCGGTCCTCTGCTGCCTCGCGCTCATGCTGAGCCTGCCGCTCGAAACCTGGATTCGCTTCGTGGTATGGCTCGGCGTAGGGCTGGTTGTCTATTTCGCATACAGCCGCAAGCGCGTGGCGGCATCAAACACCCAGCTCGGATAGGCGGGTCAAGCCGGACGTCTAACCCGGTGCAACCCAGCGCCTCCCACGCGATCCACTCGGCAACCCGCCAGGACCAAAGACGCCTTGACACAGGGCGAATATAAGGCGAATATGGGATGTGGCACCCTTAGTAGGCATCGCCCGCCTCGCCGCGGAAAGCCCTTCGCTCGAAGCCAAGCGCCAAACCGAGTATTTCGAACTCCCCACCCGCCGGTATATCGCCCGGTGCGATAGTCCCCGCATGCCTTTTCGCTGGATGATCAACCCGTACCGGGGGTGCGAGTTCGGCTGCAAGTATTGTTATGCGCGGTACACCCACGAGTTCATGGAACTCCGCGATACCGAAGCTTTCGAGCGGAAAATCTTTGTCAAACATTTTGACCCGGCGGCGTTCCGGAAAGAACTACGGGCTCTTCCTCGCGGCGAAGCCATCGCCATCGGCACGGCTACCGATCCGTATCAACCAGCGGAGCGAAAATTCCGCCTGACGCGCTCGCTCCTGGAAATCCTGGCGCAAAACGCCGGATACCGGATCGGCCTGATCACTAAATCTGATCTTATCGCGCGGGATATCGATATATTCCGGGAGATTATACGACGGAATTATTTGACTTTAGTGCTGACAATTACCACGCTCGACCGCGAGCTGGCGCGGTTGATCGAGCCGCTCGCTCCCCGGCCGGATTTACGCCTCAACGCCGTGCGCAAGCTGAGCGCAGCCGGTCTTCGGGTGTCGGTCAACCTCGCGCCCATAATGCCGCTAATTAACGATAGCGAGCCGAGCCTCGAATCCGTAGCCAAAGCCGCGGCGAGCGCCGGTGCTATTCAGCTCAGCGGACATGTGGTTTTCCTCAAACCGTGCGCGCAGAAAGCATTCTTTCCCTTCTTGCAGGAACATTTTCCGAACTATTTGCGCCGCTATCGGGAGCGCTTCGAAAAGAACGCCTATCTCACCGGAAACTATCCCGACATGATCGAGGAACGTATCGACCGCATTCGCCGGCGTTACGGCCTCGGCAAACGGGAGGACCCCGCCGCCGAACCCGAACTTTGGCCACAGGATCCCCAATTGACGTTATTCTCATGAAGTGACTGCCGAAACCTGCATGCGGATGGCGCTCGAGTTGGCCCGCGAAGCGGCTGCCGCAGGCGAGGTCCCGGTAGGCGCAGTCGTGGTATTAGGGGACCGTATCGCCGGTCGCGGGCGCAATGCACCCATAGAGCGCTCAGACCCTACAGCACATGCCGAAATATTGGCGCTGCGCGAAGCATCCGCCAGTATGCAAAACTACCGCCTTGAAGGAGCGGTCCTTTACACCACGCTCGAGCCGTGTGTGATGTGCGCCGGCGCGCTAGTTTCGGCCCGAATCGCCAGAGTCGTATTCGGAACGCGCGACCTGCGTTTCGGAGGCGTCCGCAGCAAGTTTCGCCTGGCCGACGCGGAAATCCTGAATCATCGTTTGGAGATCGAGGAAGGGGTGCTCGGCGCGGAGTGCGCCGAGCTAATGCAAAGGTTCTTCGCGGAGCGGCGTCTCGCAAACAACCTGTGACGTGAAGTCAGGCTGCTCTGCCGGCCAGTTGCGGAAACTCCAGGTGTGCCGGGCGCAACGGAATCTCCAGGCACTTTGATTTCGCCGCACCACGCGCTATGAATCGCGAGGGTCCATTAAAGTAATCGTCCAGTGGGAACAGCGGATACGGTTGCAGCTCCCTGAACACTCGCCCCAGCTTCTGCTCAATCCGATACACTGCATGAAAGAAATTACCGCGATTCATACCCAGTTTGCGCGTACAGAGCGTCCAATCCGCCCCCAATAGGAAATGGTAGCGGAACAATTGATGCTCGGAATCGCTAAGATTACGCCGCGATACCAGACAAAAATCCGCCATATATTCCTCATCCTTTCGCCCAAAAGTCCGCGGCCGGTAAGACCCGGAAGCCGGTTCCACGGAAACCCGGCTTAAATGTCTCTCCTGCTCAGTGCAACGCCTGAACCGGTCGTAACAGATGCGGAACATCGCACGCAAAACGCAATTACAGGGCGTCCAGCCGCCGGTGTTCCTTAACCGCAGTCCACACCCGTGGCATTGCGTACAATTGTGCATGGCGAGCGCCAGTGTCTCTGAGCGTGTC
>JANXXL010000299.1 GCA_025350625.1 Bryobacterales bacterium
CGGCGTTGCGTAAGCCCGTGGAAGCGGACTGGTCGTTCCAGATTGTTGATATGGACCGGCGGCTGGGGACGTTCAAAGACGAATCGTACGGCCCGATTACTTCCTGGAAATGGGAGTTCGGCGACGGCAAGACTTCTTCGGACCAGCACCCCATTCATCAATATGAAAAGGCCGGCGAGTACGTGGTGACGTTATACATCGATGGGCCCAAGGGCCCTTCCCGCAGGGCGAAAGTATGGGACGTCGTCTTACGCTAGGACGTCTTACGATCGCTCTGTTGGTTCTCCTGAGCCAGGCCTTTGGCCAGTCGGGCGATCCAGCGGAGTTCTTCGAAAAACGAGTCCGGCCAATCCTCGCGAACCGTTGCCAAGGTTGCCACAATCCGAAGACAGGGAAAGCGGGATTGGACCTCACCAGTTCCACCGGCTTTCACAAGGGCGCCGACACTGGCCCCATCGTAGTGCCCGGCGACGTGGAAAACAGCCGCATGCTACAAGTGGCGGGGTATCGTGAGCGCATCAAGATGCCGCCTACGGGCAGGATCAGCGAAGAGGAGTTCACCGTACTGCGCGAGTGGGTGAAAATGGGCGCGGTATGGCCCGCGAGCGCTAATGAAGCAGCGGTTTCGGGCGTCACCAAGAAGAAGGGTTACTCCAGGGTGCAGAAAGACTTCTGGTCCTTCCGCCCGCTGCAACAACCGCCGTTACCCGCGGTAAGCGACCAGGCATGGGTTCGCTCCCCCATCGATCGATTTGTCCTGGCGGCGCTCGAAGCAAACCAGCTCACGCCCGCACCACCCGCCGACCCGCTCACTCTAATCCGCCGCGCCACATTGGATCTCACAGGCTTGCCGCCATCGGAAGAGGAAGTCCGCGCCTTCCTCGCAGATCCATCGCCAAACGCCTTCGCCATTGTGGTGGACCGGCTGATGGCGTCGCCTCGATACGGCGAGAAATGGGGCCGCCACTGGCTGGATGTAGCACGCTACGCCGATTCCACAGGAGCCGATGAGGATTACCGCTACCCGCACGCATGGCGCTACCGCGATTACGTGATTGACGCCTTTAACCATGATGTACCCTTCGACCGCTTCATGCGCGAACAGATCGCGGGCGATCTGCTGCCGCCCGCCGCCGGGCAGAACGTCAACACGGCCGGCATCGTCGCTACCGGATTCCTGGCGCTGGGACCCAAACTGGTGGCAGAACAAGACAAGGTGAAAATGTTTTATGACATTGTGGACGAACAAATCGATGTCGCCGGCAAAGCCTTTCTGGGACTGACTATTTCCTGCGCGCGCTGCCACGATCACAAGTTCGACCCCATCTCGACGAAGGACTATTATTCCCTCGCCTCGATTTTCGCCAGTACCAAACAGTTGTCGCAGATTGAAGGCACCGTGTCGAAACTCTATTTCGCGCCGCTTGTCGCCAAGGATGTTGCCGCGGAATACGAAGCGCATCAGAAGAGGCTTGCCGATAAGCAGAAAGAAATCGACGCTGTTATCGGCGTTGAGGCCACGCGGTATCGCGATCTGCTCGCGCCTGAAATGGCCCGGTACATGACGGCGGCGCGGCGTGTGTACCAAAGCGGAGAGGCAAAAGACGCCTCGCTGGACGAAGCTCTACTCCAACGTTGGGTGGACTATCTAAAGCCCACCAAGGAGCGCCGCCCGCATTTGGAACTTTGGTACAAATCCGAAGCGGAAGCGATCAATTATCAGCGCGATTTCCTTGCCGAAGCGGCACGGCGCACGAAGGCGCAGGAAGAGTTCCGCATTCGATCGGAAGAAGCACGTGCGCGTGGAGAGAAGCCTCCTATTCCGCCGAAGTTTCTGGCCGGAGAAAACCGCTTCTACACCGAAGTGGCCACGGGTAAAGGCCCGTTGACACTGCCCGCTCAAGAACCGGAAAAAATCTACACCGAAGCGGCCCGAAAGAAAATCGACGCACTGAATGCCGAACTGCGGAAGATCAAGGACGCCGCGCCGCCTGAGCCGCCGTTCGCGTGCGCAGTGGCCGAAGATCAGCCAGTGGAACAGCGTGTGTTCCTGCGCGGCAACCCGGATTCGAAAGGCGAAACAGTCCCCAAGCGCTTCCCCACGATTCTCGCCGGTGAACAGCAGCAGCCAATCAGCCAGGGCAGCGGCCGCATGGAACTGGCGAACTGGTTGGCCGATCCACTCAATCCGCTGCCCGCGCGAGTGATGGCGAATCGAATCTGGCAAGGGCATTTTGGCCAAGGGCTGGTCCGCACGCCGAACAATTTTGGAATCGCCGGTGAACGGCCCAGCCATCCGGAATTGCTGGATTGGCTGGCCGCGGAATTCATTCGCCAGGGTTGGTCTATCAAGAAGATGCACCGGCTGATCCTGCTCTCCAGCACCTACCAAATGAGTGCTGACGCCACACCGGCGAAGCGTGAGAAAGACCCCGACAACCGGCTTCTCTCGCGATACTCTATCCGTAGAAAGACGGTAGAAGAGATTCGCGATTCACTGCTGTTGCTCGATGGAAGTCTCGACCTGACCATGGGCGGATCGCTGCAAAAGGGCGAAGGCACGGACAATGAATTCAGCGACGGCCGCAAGAGCATTCACCCCGACGATTCCAACCGGCGCACGGTGTATCTGGCCCTGCGGCGCTCGAACCTGGCGACTCTATTCACGCTGTACGATTTCGGCGATGCGACCACCAGCACGGAGTATCGATCACAAACGAACGTAGCGCCGCAGGCGCTATACATGATGAACAGCAAATTCGTGGCCGACCGTTCGCGCGGTGTGGCTAAGCAGCTTTTGCAACAGGAATTGACGGACGCGGGCAGAGTGAGCCGGGCCTGGTTGAACATCCTTGGCCGCGAACCCAAGCCCGACGAGGTCCACGCAGCCTTGCAGTATATCGCTGCTTTTCCTGCCAAGCCGTCGAATGATGAGGGCCGGCTTCTGGCCTGGACCAGCTTCTGCCGCTCCCTGGTGGCATCGAACGACTTCATCTACGTATATTGAGGAGATAGATGCCGCAGCCATTCCAACCTTCGCGCCGCCACATTCTGCGCCGTTCCGCGTGCGGTTTCGGAATGCTGGGACTGTCTTCTCTGCTAAAGGCCGCTGAAGCTTCAGACCCGCTGGCGCCCAAGCAGCCTCACTTTCCCGCGAAAGCAAAGCGCGTCATTTTCCTCTTCATGCACGGTGGACCTTCCCATCTGGACACCTTCGATCCCAAGCCCAGGCTGATCAAGGATCATGGCAAGCCGCTGCCCTTCAAACGTCCGCTGACGTTCGCGGAAGGCAGTACCGGCAACCTGCTGAAGTCGCCCTGGGAGTTCAAAAAGTACGGCCAAAGCGGCCTTGAAATCAGCGAGCTGTTTCCCAACGTGGCAAAGCACGCCGACGATTTGTGCATCATTAGGTCCATGGTGGGTGATAGTGTCGCCCACGGGGGAGCCACCCTGCAACTGCACACCGGATCGAATACATTCACCCGGCCGAGCATGGGATCGTGGGTGATCTACGGACTGGGCACGGAGAATCAGAATCTGCCTGCCTACATCACGTTGAAGCCGGGCCTGTCCCACGGCGGCGCGAAG
>JANXXL010000325.1 GCA_025350625.1 Bryobacterales bacterium
TGAGACTTTCATGAAGAACTGGTCTCTCAAACGCGGCGATCAGATTTTAATGACCATGCCCAGAATCGCCGTCGTTCGCTCCTTCATGTTGAACCACGTGATTCACCATCGCGGCCAGTTGTCGGTGTACTTGCGACTCAATAACGTGCCGGTGCCCTCGATCTACGGTCCTTCGGCCGACGAAGGCAGCATGGGCTAAGGCTGTTGCGCCAGCCCGCGCGCGAGAGTAGCCTCAAAGCAAGAGGTACTTGATCGATGAGACTCCCGCGCATTGTTATTTTCTTAGCTCTTCTATCCCTTCTTCTTTTTGTTCCCGCTTACGCGCAGCGAGGCGGTGGACACTCGGGCGGTGGCGGCGGACGCAGCGGCGGATTCAGCGCCGGCCATTTTGGCGCTGGCGGCAGCCGCATGGGTGGTTTTGCAGGCAGCGGCGGTTTCCGGGCCGGTTTCAGCGGCGGCAACTTCCGCGGCGGAGGGTTCCGTGGTGGCTTCGGAGACGGCCGCTTCCGGAGCGGTTTCCGCTACGGTGCCTTCGGCGGTTTTGGAGGCTATTGGGGCTATCCGTATTGGGGTTGGGGTTACCCGTATTACGACTTTAGCGGCTATCGCTATGGCTACGGCTACTCGCCTTACGATTACGATCCCTATGCGTATGACTCCGGATACGCGAGTCAGCCCTATTACTCTGCGCCTCCGCCGAGGGAGCCCGTTTATTCACAGCCAGCGTCTCCGCCCGATTTCTACCTGATCGCGTTCACCGATAACACCATCCAAGCCGCGGTATCATTCTCCGTCGACGGTGACAGGATTCGCTGGACTACACGCGAGCACGCCGACAAAGAAGCCCCCCTCTCCGCCGTCGATCGCCGTTTTAGCGAAGAAATCAACCGCGACCGCCACGTGGAATTCAGACTTCCGTAACGGCAGCCGAGTTTACACGCGGGGGGGTGAGAGATCGGCCGCTGCTAAACTGGAATTTCAGCCCCCCATGGCCATCCAAACTCTGTTCGGCACTCCTCCCCCCAGCGCCCCATCGCCCGATGGCGCAACTCTCCTCGACCGCCTTAAAGCCGGCATCCAGAAGACCCGCTCCGGTTTGATGGAGAAGCTCGAAGACGTCGTTAGCGGCCCCAAGGAAATCGACGCCGATGTGCTCGAAGAGGTCGAATACGCGCTCATCACCGCCGACATCGGAGCCAACACCACCGCCGAAATCCTGGAGCGCATCCGCCAGCGCGTCGAGCGCCACCAGCTCGGCGATTCTACCGAAATCAAAGGCCTCATCCGCGAGCACCTGCTGGAGATTCTGGAAGCCACCGAGCGCCCGCTCCCGCAAGTCGCCCAGCCGCCCGCAGTCATCTTGGTCGTAGGAGTGAACGGGGCCGGGAAGACCACCTCGATCGGTAAACTCACGCGCCGTTTCCAATCCGAAGGCCGCAGCGTGCTGCTCTGCGCCGCCGACACTTTTCGCGCCGCCGCCATCGAGCAACTCGAAGTCTGGGCGCAGCGCACCGGCGCCGACCTGATCAAACAGCAGACCGGAGCCGACCCCAGCGCCGTCGCCTTCGACGCCGTGCAAGCCGCCAAAGCGCGCAAAGTGGATTACGTCATCATCGACACCGCCGGCCGCCTCCACACCAAAACCAATTTGATGGCGGAGCTCGAAAAAATGCGGCGTACCGTCTCGCGCGTCATCCCGGATGCGCCGCATGAAGTTCTGTTGGTCATCGAAGCCACTACCGGCCAGAACGGTTTGGAACAGGCGCGTAAATTCACCGAAACCAGCGCCGTCACCGGCATCATTCTCACCAAGCTCGACGGCACCGCCAAAGGCGGCGTGGTGGTTGCAATCTCGCGCGAACTGAACTTGCCGATCCGCTACGTGGGCGTGGGGGAGCAACTCGATGACCTCGTTCCATTCGACCCCGCCCTGTTCGTGGCATCATTGTTTGACTAAAGTGTTTGACTAAGTCGGCGTCATCCTGCCATGAACCGCTATCTCGAAGAAGCGCTCGATCTCGCTGCCCAGGGCCTGGGAAGGGTCAGTCCCAATCCCGCCGTGGGCGCCGTCATCGTGCGCGACGACGCTGTAGTAGGGCGCGGTTTCCACACCTGGTCCGGAATGAAACACGCTGAAATACTTGCGCTCGACGAAGCCGGCGAGCGCGCGCGAGACGCCACCCTCTACCTGACTCTCGAACCGTGCTCCCATCAGGGCCGCACCGCGCCCTGCATCGCCGCCATCATCGCCTCCGGAATTAAGAAGGTGGTCGCCGCCATGCAGGACCCCAATCCCCAAGTGCGTGGCGCCGGCTTTACGGGTCTCAGGAATGCCGGCGTTGAAGTCGAGATCGACTCTCATTACACGGCCCAAGCCACCCAACTCAACGAAGCCTTCGTGCATGTCATGCGAACGGGCCGGCCTCTGGTAGTGCTCAAAGCCGCGCTTACGCTCGATGGAAAAATCGGCGCGCCCGACGATAACGAAGGCTGGATCACCAGCGAAGCGGCGCGCGCTCACGTGCAAACCCTGCGTCACCGCTCCGATGCGATTCTTACCGGCATCGGCACCGTACTCGCCGACGACTGTCTGCTCACGGACCGCACTGGCGAAGAGCGCAGCCGTCCGCTGCTGCGCATCGTTCTCGATTCGCTTCTCCGCACCCCCGCTGAGTCGAAAATGGTTTCCTCCAACCGCGGCGACGTGCTGGTAGTCACCACCTCGGCGGCATCGCCCGAACGCCGCAAGCGTCTGGAATCGAAAGGCGTGCGCGTGGAGGTCCTCGAAGGCGCCGATGGCCGCGTGGACCTGCGCGCCGTGGTCAACCTTTTGGCCCACGAAAAATATCTCTCGCTCATGATCGAAGCCGGCAGCCGCGTCAATTGGACCGCCCTCGAATCCGGCATCGCCGATAAGATCTATTTCTATTACGCGCCGAAAATCCTCGGCGGCACCCAGTCCTTGCCGGTAGCGGGAGGCACCGGCCGCCGCCGCCGCGCCGACGCCATTCTTTTTCACGAGGTGAAGCTGCATCAGATCACTTCTAACGAGTTCGCGGTCGAGGCGTGGCTGGATAAAACCGCCTACGAGGTCTAACGCATGTTCACCGGAATCGTTGAAGAACTCGGCACGGTGGAGTCAATCGAATCGCGTTCGGCGGGCGCACGCCTGGTGATCCAGTGCCGGACGGTTCTTGCGGACGCTACCGAAGGATCGAGCATCGCCGTCAACGGAGTCTGTCTCACGGCCCTGGCGCTCACTCCGGATTCGTTCGCGGCTGACCTCGCGCCCGAAACACTGTCACGTACTAATCTCGGAGCGCTTAGCGACGGCACCCGCGTAAATCTCGAACGCCCCGTGACCCCGGCCACCCGCCTCTCCGGCCACATCGTACAGGGACACATAGACACAACCGGCGAGGTCATCGAACTGCGCGAATTAGGCGATGGCAACTGGTGGCTCAAACTTCTGGTTCCCGAAAGCCTCAATCGCTACATCGTTCACAAAGGTTCCATCGCTATCGATGGCATCAGCCTGACGGTTGCCGCGCTCGATCCAGGGCCCCTCGTCGGCGTCACCATCATCCCGCACACTTACACGCACACCACGCTAAGCCAAGCCCGGCCAGGAACGCGCCTGAACGTCGAAGTGGATGTGCTCGCCAAACACGTCGAAAAATTGCTTACTGGAACCGGGGCGCCACGGTCATCCCCTCTTTAACCGGTTTATCCGACGGTAGCGCCACTACATCGCTTTCATTTAGTCCCTCCACCTGCGTACGCGTAGTGCTGGCGATACGCAAAGTGATTTTTTTCCAGGCGAGCTTATCCCCAGCGAGAGTAAAGACGCCTGCCTGCCCCAGTTCCCGCCGCACCGCTTCTTTGGGAATCGTGAGCGCACTCGCGGCCTCCTCGGTGCCGATCTCCACATTTACGTTGGTCCCCGGAAGCAATTCGTTGTGGGGATTATCGATCACGCACAAAACCTCGCCCACCTGCCGGGTGCCCAGCGCCACGATCTGCGTTGGAGTCTTATCCACCGTTCCCTTCCACTGGCGTCCCGGCACCGCATCCCAGGTGATAACCACCGGTTTGCCGCGCGCAACGCGTCCCAAATCCGGTTCGTCCACGAAGACCTTGACGCGCACGCGATCCAGTTGCCCGATCGACGCCACCAGGTCTCCCGCGTTGAGATAGGCTCCCGGCTTCAAGTCGAACTGATAAACCGTCCCCGCGATAGGCGCCCGCATCACACTCTTGCGGATTCGTTCTTCGGCGAGCGCTACGGCCGCCTCTGCATCGCGCATCCGCGCCTCCGCAGTCAAGCGTTCCTGAGGAACCACTAAAGCTCCCCGGCGTTGATCGAGAGCCCGGATTTGCAGTTGAGCCCGATCCACGCGGTCCTTCGCTTGCGTAACTTCAAACGCCGTCGCTGCCTGTTTCGCCTTGAGCCGGATTAAAGTGTCATACTCCTTTTGCGCTACCGCTAGTTCCAGTTTCTCGCGCTCCAGATCGCCGGAGAGGGCGCTCAAATCCGTGGCCCGGCCACCCCGCTCGATCACTTCAAGATCCGCCCGCACCTGGCTCACGCGCGCCTGTGCCGCCGCCAGTTCCGCCCGCGCCTCGCCCGAGTTCAACTCAACCAGCGCCGCCCCCTGCGCCACATGCGCGCCGCGTTGCACCAGGATACGCTCGACCGGTCCCGCCTTCTCCGCCCGCGCCTCGGCCCACTCGATGGGTTCTATCTTTCCGTTGGTAGGCACGGAACTGGTAATCGACTCGCGCACCACATGCGCAAATACCAACTCTGGCGGCTGATTTCGGAGCCTGACTGCATACCAGGCGCCGCTCGCCGCCAACGCCACGATCACCGCCCACACCAGATGGCGCAACCTCATTGCGGCCTCGCGCAATAATCGAACAAAAGCTGCCACTCTGCCCGCTGGATTTCGACGGCTGCTTTTTCCTGCACTGACCCTGGTTGCAGCCGCGCCCGCTCGCAGAACTGCACGAACGCAAACGGATCCCATTGTCCCACCCGAAATTCCGCGTCAGGATAGCCTCCCAGGATTTGTTTGGCCGCCGCCGCGAGCTTAGGGAACACCGGATGTTGTCCTGCCCTCCTGAACCAATACGCCGCATTGCCCGAATCCGGTTCCTGGCGGTGCAGTATGGCATGCCACAACTCGCCTTCATGGGTCTTGGGATTGTCGATCAAATGATGCGCCTCTTCGAAACACGAAAAATACAGCCATAACCCGGCCATGGGAGCTTCCGGTTCCCGCACTCCGGGAAATAGCGACGCCGCCTGCTGCGCCGCCAAAGTGCGCCGCGCCTCTTCGGAACGGCACGGGCCGCATACCAGTGGCGCGCAGTTCTGCCCGTTTCCCTCCATGGCGAGAATCCGCGCGACTTCAGGTCCGTACCTGGTGGGATCGAAGTCCATGCGGTTCTATCCATTATTGTAGAGGTTGACTACGAAATCGGCACTGGTTCTATCCGGCGGCGGCATGTTCGGCGCGTGGCAGGCCGGAGCCTGGCGCTCGCTCGCGCCCCGTTTCCAGCCCGATCTGATAGTGGGGGCGTCGGTCGGATCGCTCAACGGTTACGCCATCGCCGCCGGATGGAGCACCTCCGATCTCTGCGCCTGGTGGTTGCGTTCCGACATGGCCGGTTTCAAGCACCTTCCGAAAGCCATTCGCTTCTTAATGGACGCGCGTCCTTTAGAAATCGACTACGCAGTGGTGCTGGTCGACCTGCTGCGAATGAAACCGCACACTGTCACGGGATCTGTGGTCCAGGCCGAGCACTTGCTGGCATCCTGCGCCGTGCCGGGAGCGGCTCTGCCACAGCGCATCGAGGGGCGCTGGTATTTGGATGGCGCGCTTTTGAACCCCCTGCCGGTATGGGCCGCAGTGGAACTCGGGGCCACGCGCATTTTAGCGCTGAACGCACTCCCCGACGTTCCTTCGGTTCTGCTCAGGCCCCTGCTGAAGGGTTTCCGCGCGTCTTTTGGCCATCGTCCCGCGTTGCCATCAGGCATCGATCTGACGATCCTGGCTCCCAGCCGCCAGCTAGGTTCCGTCCGCGACGCCATTTATTGGAAGCAGGCCAATATCGAGCACTGGATCGAGCAGGGCGCCGCCGATGCCGCCGCTCTCGCAACCGCAGCGCCGTTTTAACCAGGGCCACAAACCCGCATACCCGTGCGCCCAAACCGGACCTTATTTGTTTTCGCTGATCTGCAGCGGATATCCGTCCGGATCCATAACGTGGAAGCCCGCGCCTTTTGACTCCATCGGGGTGACTCCCCGCGCCTTAAGATCGGCGGTGACGGACTCCTTATTGAAGTTGTCGACTCCGATCGCCAGATGATCGACGGTGCCTGCGGGCTTAGCGGGCCGCAGGACGATAAAGCTCTTCCCGAACACGAGCTGGTTATTGCCCTCGCGCTTGTTCACCTTGCAGCCGAATACACGTTGGTAGAAATCGGTGGATTTCTGCAGATCGCTCACTTGCATGGAAACGTGATTGATACTGTTCCCTTGGAATCCGGCGGCCGACATGGTACCGGCGCTGGCGGTTAACAAAGCCAGGCCCTGCACTAAATCCCGGCGTGACATTTTTCCGTTTTCATAGGTCGCGAGCAGCCCCGAAATCATGTTGTCGTTCATCCAAATTCTCCTTTTAATGACATTCACGTGCACTGGGTTTGCCGATATCGCTAACCCGCTCAGGGATTGAGTCTACACCAAATCTCACTTCGCAGCCGATGCAGCGAAGTACGCGGGGCAGTCTCTTAACGCAGGGCATGCGATGAGTGCGGCGATTGCTGGAACGTCTGAACGGTTCATCGTAAACCAAACCGGACAATATCGTTCGCGCCGATTGCTAGGTTTGCTACTTTCCGCCGCCCTTGGCCTTGCACTTCGGGATCGCGGCAACATCATCTTCGGATTTCAGCAGTAGTTGACCGGGCGATTCACCGAGATGTCCGAAGCCTATCAGCCTCCATGTACCGTTAGGGTAAATGAGCTTAGCCTTCGACCAATCCCTTCGCGTCTCGAAGAGCCCGTTATAGGTCCAACTGAGACACTCGTCGGAGACAGTATGTCGGAGCTGCGCATATTTTGCTTTAATCCGGCGCTCGGATTCCAAATCGAATTGGAAGTCGACGGAGTGGAGGCGCAACTCAGAGCGAATATCGGGCATAACCAGGGCAATCTGGCTTGGCCAAACGTGCCCCTCGGTGACCAGTATCCCGGAGCAACTCTCACCGATAAACCAACTTCCTTCGTCCGTCGCGCCTATACTTCCACGAATTCTGACGAGTTGCCCGTCGTATCTCAGGGGAGTGTTTAGAATGTCGCATACTGTGAGCGTCGAAGGGACTCCTTCGTTCGCCGCCCTGGGAACCTGGCCCAGCGCGTTCGCCAGACCCAATTCGATTAGCAAAATCAGAATAGATGGCATGATTCAGTATCCTATCGCACCTTGAACCCGTACGATGGCCGAACTTGAAACCTAATAACAAGGGATATCACTCAAATCAATAGGTACCTTGCCCAGGACCCTTCCATCGCGGCGAACCACGGAGGTGTTTTCCAAACGTCATTCATTACGTGGTCGATCTTTGGGAGCAAGTTCACGGTTTGGTCATGGTTCGTCAAAAACCATTTTCATCTAGAATTGTTTTGAGCGATAATGAGAAATCTGCCATGCCAAGTTTCTGCATCCATCGCTTGAAGGATCATCTTCACCAGTCGTTCCGCGGGGCTCCGCACGTCAGCGGCGCCGCGCACGTCAAGCCGCGCGATTACCAGCCGGGTGAAACCATCGAAGCCGCTACGCCCTACGCTGCGTTCTTCGCCCTCAAAGAAACGCCCGCGCCGTTGGTCCCGGGGGACCTGCTCGAAGCCGAGGGCGGCGCGCTGCGCATCTATAAGTTCGTGGGTTTTGAAGAAGCGCAGTGGGTGCTGCCGGAAGCCAAACCCGATGCCGCAACCGAAGAAGTACTAGCCAATTCTGCCCCCGAATAGGGTTTCATTCTGGTTTCAAGCACGTCCCGATCGGGTTACACTGGTCAGAGATGGATGGAAGTAACGGGCGGGATACGCGTATTAACTCATTTGCCCTGGTATCGTATCTCTCCGGCCCGCTAGCCGAATTATTGGATGAGATCCGCCACGATTTCGCACCGGCAACCCGTGCCAAAGCTCACCTGACCATTCTTCCGCCGCGTCCACTCGCAGGACTGCATCCTTTCGCCGAACATGCCGCTGCTGAGATCATCGAGGAACTTAAGGAACGCCTTCAGGATTTCGCGCCCTTCTTCGTTCAATTAGGAGAAGTCGAG
>JANXXL010000335.1 GCA_025350625.1 Bryobacterales bacterium
CCTTGCCGAAATTCTTGGCTAGGTAAGCCACAATCATGTCGAACTCGTCGTCGGAAGCCCTTGCACCGCGTTGCGCCATGTTATCAACCACTTCGTCCCATTCGGGCTTGGTGTGTTTCTGGCTGGTGAACTCGATAATTCCGTGGCAGGCCGTGCACACTTTTATGACGATTTCCTTGCCGGGGCCTTCCGGGATTTCATCGGCCGCCCGCACGGGTGCAGCTAGTAAGAATAATCCTGAGACAAGCGCTGCCATCGCCAACCCTCGCGGTTTTTGTTCGAAGCGCCCAATTGAATGAAAAATCAAGAGTTTCTCCTATCCGCAAGAGATTCGCGAGCCAAGGACATTTTACCATAATCGATTTTACAATCCCAGGTTGTACCGGGCGGTAATGCTATGGTTACTATTCCATTTATTATCATACGTTTGGGTATAGTACGGGGTGGTACCCATCCCAGCCTCGAAAGTTCCAACCAACATTATTACGAAATTGTAAGCCGCGCGCCCCTATTTTTGTTATATACTCTCCGACGGAGGGATCCATGCGCATCTCTGGGCTAATGCTCCGTTCTGGCTGTGTCACTGCCCTGCTGGTTGCAGCTTCCGCTTTAGCTGCCGCAGCTCCGCAGCAGCCACCAGTCAAAGACGCTGCGACGCCTAAATCGGCCCAACAAGGCGTTGTGAACCAGTATTGCGTCACTTGCCACAACGATAAGCTCAAGACGGGCGGCCTCTCCCTGAATGGCGTCAATATCGAAAATGTAGACCAGAATCGCGACGTATGGGAAAAGGTGCTGCACAAAGTTCAAGCGCGCTACATGCCGCCGCCGGGAGTGCCACGGCCGGATGAGAGCACCAATAAAAGTTTTGCTGCGTACCTCGAAACGTCGCTAGACCGCGCGGCCGCGGCCAAGCCCGAACCGGGCCGCATCGCCACTCTGCGCCGGCTCACGAGGACGGAATATCAAAATGCGATTCGCGATCTTCTCGGGATTCAAGTGGACGTTGCACAGCTCCTGCCGAGCGATGACTCGAGTTTCGGATTCGACAATATCACCGTGGGCGAGCTCTCGCCGACGCTGCTCGAACGATATTTGGTAGCGGCGCGGAAAATCAGCCGGCTGGCGGTCGGCGGAGCGGTGCGATCCCCGGGCGGCGAGACCATCCTGATCCCCGCGGACCTCACACAGGAAGAGCATTTCGATGAGCTCCCCTTTGGCACGCGCGGCGGGACGGCAGTCAATTACACTTTTCCGCAAGATGCCGAATATGAAATCCAGTTGCAGCTAAGCCGGGATCGCAACGAGCACATCGAAGGTCTGAGCGAGCCCACCGATGTCGAGCTGATGATCGATGGCGAGCGGGTGCAGGTGTTCACGGTAAAACCGGCCAATGTTATTACGGGCATTCGCAACGCCAATAGCGTTCCGGCTGATGTTCTGGTCGACACGCATTTGCATGTTCGCGTTCCCATCAAGGCCGGTCCCCATACTCTGGGGGTTACCTTTCCAAAAGTTCCGGCGCTGCTCCTGGAAACCGAGCGGCAGCCGTATCAGGCGCATTTTAATATGTACCGCCATCCGCGGATCAACCCGGCGCTCTATTCGATCTCGGTGATCGGTCCATACGCCGCGACCGGCGCCGGCGATACGCCTAGCCGCCGGCGGCTTTTCGTGTGCCATCCCACCAAGCCCTCCGAAGAAGAAGGATGCGCCAAGCAGATCCTGTCGGGATTTGCGAAGCGCGCCTACCGGCGTCCGGTGACCGTAGCGGATCTCCAGACTCCGCTCAAGTTCTACCAGGAAACGCGGACCGGCGGCGGAAGCTTTGACGCGGGAATTGAACGGGGGCTCCGTTCTCTCTTGATTAGCCCCGAATTCTTGTTCCGTGTGGAACAAGATCCGACCAATATTGCAGCGAATACCGCCTACCGGCTTTCGGACCTGGAACTGGCCTCGCGAATCTCCTTTTTCCTGTGGAGCAGCATTCCCGATGACGAACTACTGAACCTTGCCATTGCCGGCAAGCTGCGGGAACCCGGGATGCTCGAAAAGCAGGTGCGGCGCATGCTGGCCGACAGTCGTTCGGAGACACTGGTAACCAATTTCGCCGATCAATGGTTATACCTGCGGAATCTGGATAACATTATCCCGGACGCCCGTGCGTTCCCCGACTTCGACGAGAATCTGCGTAAGGCGATGCGCCGCGAAACCGAGTTGTTCTTTGGCAGCGTCATGCGGGAAGACCGCAATGTGATGGACTTATTGAGCGCCAATTACACCTTCGTGAATGAGCGCCTGGCCAAGCATTACGGGATTCCGAATGTTTACGACAGCTACTTCCGGCGAGTCACGTTCGACGCCAATAACCCGGCGCGTGGCGGGTTGCTCGGTCAAGCCAGTATTTTGACCGTGACCTCTTATGCCGACCGAACTTCCCCGGTGATCCGCGGCAAGTGGGTGCTGACGAATATTGTCGGTTCCCCGCCGCCACCGCCGCCCCCCAACGTTCCTCCGCTAAAGGAAAACGCATCTGCGAGCAAGGTTCTGACCATGCGCGAACGGATGGCGGCCCATCGCGCCAATCAGCCCTGCGCCGGTTGCCATAGGCTGATGGATCCAGTCGGTTTTTCGCTCGAGAATTACGATGCGGTAGGGCGCTGGCGGAACAGCGAAGAAGATGCGCCCATCGATGCCTCAGGGAGCCTTCCTGACGGCGGGCAATTCGCCGGAGTATCCGGGCTCCGCCAGGCGCTGCTCAGCCATCCCGAGCTTTTCGTCAATACTTTGACCGAAAAGCTCCTCACCTACGGGATAGGCCGAGGACTTGAGTATTACGATGAGTCGGCAGTCCGCAAAATTGTGCGGGATGCCAAGAGCAATGACTACCGTTTTTCGTCGCTGATTTTAGGGATTGTCAACAGCACACCATTTCAAATGAGGAGATCACTATGATTATCACCAAGAAGGCTTTACCCCGTCGGACGTTTCTTCGGGGTGCAGGCGTGGCCATGGCGTTGCCATTGCTCGATGCCATGATCCCGTCCTTTACCGCTTCTGCCGCCACGGCAGTCGCGCCGACGCGACGCTTGGGATTCGTGTACATCCCCATGGGATGCGCCGGTGCCACTGCGGGCGCGATCAAGTATTGGACGCCTGCCAATGTGGGGACACTCACTGAGTTATCGCCTTCTTTGACCACCCTCACTCCGTTCATCAATTACGTCACCGTCATGACGAATTTGGAGCTGAAGAACTCTTACTCGCCGGGCAATCACTCGACCTCGAACTCCGGGTTCCTGAGCTGCGCCAGAGCCAAGCAGACCGAAGGCGCCGACTACCGCCTGGCAACCACCGTCGATCAGATTGCCGCCAAGCACATCGGAAAAGACACGCGGCTGCCGTCGCTTGAGCTGTCCATGGATTCGGTGACGCCGATCGGCGCCTGCGATGGCGGGATGTCATGCGTCTACCAGAACAGCCTGGCTTGGTCCTCTCCCACCACCCCGCTGCCTGCCGAGGCCAACCCGCGCGTGGTCTTCGAGCGCCTGTTTGGCGACGGCGGCACTGCCCAGGAACAGCTGACCGCGTTGAAGGAAGACGGCAGCATGATCGACTGGGTGACGGAAGATATCGCCCACGTGCAGCGGAAGCTCGGCGCGAGCGACCGCACCAAGCTGAGCGAATATCTGGACACCGTGCGCGAACTCGAACGCCGCATTCAGAACGCAGAAAACCAGATGTCCAAATCCGCGATGCCCGATCTTGATCGTCCCATCGGCGTTCCGTCGGCCTATGCGGACCATGCCAAATTGATGTTCGATTTGCAGGTTCTCGCGATGCAGGCCGATATTACCCGCGTCATCAGCTTCCAGTTGGCTCGCGAAGCCAGCACGCGCACCTACCCTGAGGTCGGCGTCACTGAAGCGCACCATCCCACTTCGCATCACGGGAACAGCCCCGAGAAGCTGGCGAAACTGGCCAAGATCAACGGGTATCACGTGTCGTTGTTCGCGTACTTCATTGAGAAGTTGAAGGCCACTAAGGACGGCGACGGCTCCTTGCTCGATCATTCGATGATCGTGCTCGGCAGCGGCATGGGCAACCCCGACGTGCATAACCACGTGAACATTCCGCTCATTGTGGTCGGCGGCGGCGGCGGCAAGATGAAGGGCGGACGTCACATTAAGTATGACGAGCCAACCCCGATGGCGAATCTTCACCTGACCTTGCTGGATAAGGTGGGAGTGCATCAGGAAGCTTTCTCCGACAGCAACGGCAGAGTTGACGAATTGCTCTCGCTCTAAGAGGACAATCATGACATACGCAATACGCTTGGCCGGACTCTCGGCCGGGTCGATGTTCTTGGCCGGCACTCTGTTCGCGGTTAGTCCGGGCGTCCAGTTGGTGGATGCGGTCAAGAACTCCGACAGGGCTGCCATCCGGGAGTTGCTGGCCAAGCATGCGGATGTCAGCGCAACCGAAACAGATGGCTCGACGGCACTCGCCTGGGCGGTCCGGCGTGACGATCTGGAAACGGCCAACGTTTTGATTCGCAGTGGTGCGGACGTGAAGACGGCGAATCGCTATGGAGTCGCGCCGCTCTCGCTCGCCTGCATCAACGGAAATGCCGCCATGGTCGAAGTGCTGTTGAAGGCCGGCGCGGATCCAAACACCGCCATGCCCAGAGGTGAGACGGCCTTGATGACGGCGGCTCGCACCGGCAAAGTGGCTGCCGTCAAGTCGCTGCTGGCGCATGGGGCCGATGTCAACTTTAAAGAGAGCCAGCGCGACCAGACGGCCTTGATGT
>JANXXL010000337.1 GCA_025350625.1 Bryobacterales bacterium
CTCGACGGCTCTCTCGCACCCGTCCCCGCCGCAATCGTGAACCGGGAGAATTTCAATCGCCTCGCCCGGGTCAATTCATCGGGGCAGGTGCGCGTGAAACTGAAATTGCAAAACAAGATCTCCGGAGCCTATGAATCGCAAAACGTCATCGCCGAACTCCGCGGCCGCGAAAGGCCGGGCGAAGTGGTGCTAATCGGCGCGCACCTGGATTCCTGGGACCTCGGTACCGGCGCAGAAGATAACGGAGCCAACGCCGCACTCGTGCTTGACGTGGCCCGGGCCTTCAAACAGCTTGGCGTGATGGGATCGCGGGCGTACGTGGAGCGCCATCGCGCCGAACTCGACAAACACGCGGCCACTGTGACTTTTGATACCGGCTCTGGCCGCCCCACCCGCTTCTATCTCAACGGCCGCCAGGACCTTCGCTCGCCGCTCAACCGCGCGCTGTCCGCAGTGGCCGCGTTCTCCGCCACCGGGCATTTACCAGATGCCATCAATGGAACGGACAATTTTGACTGTCCCCATCTGGGAGGGGTCAAGCCCTCGCCTTTAGGCGACGGCTTCAGCTAGGAGCGGCGCGGAGTAGTCTTGAGGGATGGCGGAATACCGACGCGGCGCGCACACCGTGTATGAGATACATTTGCATCTGGTATGGACGACGAAATATCGGAAACCGGTGTTGGTGGGAGATGCGGCGACGCGAATGAGGGACTTGGTGCGGGAGATCTGCGGGACGCACGACGTGAAGATCATGAAGGGGCATGTGTCGAAGGATCATGTTCATCTGCTGGTATCAATACCGCCGCAGATGGGGATCAGTAAGCTACTGCAGATGCTGAAAGGGAAAACAGGGTATAAGATCATGCTGGAGTTTCCGCACATCAAGAAGCATTATTGGGGGCAGCACATGTGGGCACGGGGATACTTTTGCTGTAGTACGGGGAACGTAACGGACGAAGTCGTCGCAGAGTACATCGCGAACCAGCAAGATGATCGGGACGACGACTTTAAAGTAGACGGTTAAGTCCGTCTACTTGTTGAAGCCCGCTTGGTGCGGGTATCCTTCTGCCGGCTTTAGCCGGAACAGGGCTTCCAGCCCGTTACAAGAGCCACCGCCTTCAGGCGGTGGGCCATCGACTTCGCGATCAAGCGGAAGAAGGGACAAGGCGCATGAAAAAGAAAAATGTCGGATCATCCTTCGATAGCTGGCTTCGTGAAGAAGGCATCTACGGCGAGGCCAGCGCGAACGCGATTAAACGTGTCGTCGCCCGCCAAGTCGTAGCCGCCATGCAGGAAAAGGGTATCTCCAAAAGCGAGATGGCCCGGCGTATGCACACCAGCCGCGCTGCCCTCGACAGGCTTCTCGATCCCGAAAACGCTGCCATAACACTGAGCACGCTGCAAAAGGCCGCCGCCGTGGTCGGGCGCGAAATCCGCCTGGAACTGGTGTAGAACGGCCACTCCCAGCGAGGCTGAACCGGATGCGCTTCACGCTGCCTGAAAACAGATCGACGCCCAGTCCAAGTTTGTAGCGTGAGGGTCTACTTGGACGCATGTTGCCCGGCTTGGCTCACGGACGGCCAGTCACAGCCGAGGCAATCGAACGCGTTCTTTCCCTGGTGCGGCGTGGAATGGTGGAACTAATCTCAAGCAAAGCGTTACAGGATGAAGTACGCCGCAACCCTTCCGGTTAGCTCCGCCTCGAAGGGGAGACCCTGAACTCCTTCGCCGCCACCGATGTGCAGGTTGATGCGCAAGATGCGCAGCGAGCCAGCGAACTCGCTCTTGCAGGATACGGCGCCTACGATGCGCTCCATCTGGCTGCTGTTGAATCCGCCAGAGTGGACGTGCTGCTATCGATCGATGATCGTTTCGTCACGCGAGCGGCGCGCGGGGAAGGCTATCCCGGTATACCTGTGCAAAATCCAATATCCTGGATAAAGGAGTACCAGCTATGATCGCCCTCGACAAAATGACGGATCAGCAGTTCGAACGTCACGCTTTTGATGTATTAAAGCGCGAACTCGGTCCGGACGGTCTGGCCCGCTTCTTGCGTCTGCACCGCTCCGGTAGCGGCGACTACACGCGGGATCGAATGGGATTGCAGAAAGATCTCACGGTCGACAAGATCGTTGAGTCCATCCGCCAACGTAGCGCCTGATCGCCTGGTTTTCTTTCCCGCTACCCGCAATTGGCGCGGCTTAAATTTACCCTTCGATAGCTGGCTTCGCGAAGAAGGCATTTACGAAGAAACCAGCGCGATAGCTACTGGGTGCGTGGTCGGCCGCCAAGTCGTGATTATCGCGCGCCGAATGCGAGTGAGTGCCCGCCAAGGCGTCCATCGCAGCCAGGGAGGCGGCCATAAACCATAACATGGGCGGTTAGCGTTGTACCGGCTTCGGCCCAAACGTCTATCTTTGCCAGCAGATTTACAAGCCCGAGATACCGGCAATACGGCCAACTGGATTGGTAAACGCTACGCAGCTTATCGGGTGTTTTCGGCGCGACCGATGCCCAGCCAAGCAGCCAATGCATTTGCGACTGCCTCCATCTGGTCGGGTTTTATCGCGCCGAGTTTTCGGATTGCCCAGGCTTTCGGGTACGTTGAAACTCCCTGGACCAGAAAAGCACCGGGCCGGAGAAACGGCACTTTGATGAATATCTCAAACGAACTCTGGCGGACTTCGGTAGTGTGCGGGACAACCGTGACGATGGCGCGATCCGAATCGCCGTACTCAACGCTGACAACCAAAACAGGGCGAACCTTAGCGGTCATACCAAGGTCGAACAGCCAGACCTCACCTCGTCTTGGCGGCATTCTCTTCTTGATCCAAGAAAGCGAACAGGAAGCGGCCTCCCTCTCCGACCTCCGCGTCCGTGACCGGACCGGAATCAAAAGGCAATTCTCGCGTGCGCCTCAATACCTCTATCGCGAAAGCTTGTCTGTCGCCTGGAGGCAAGGCTTCAAATGCCACGAGGAGTTCGACGGCA
>JANXXL010000345.1 GCA_025350625.1 Bryobacterales bacterium
ACTCCGCGTTTCGTGGTTTCGCAGAAGGCCGCTTCGGCATCGTCCACCCACAAAGCTACATTGCGGACACCGTCGCCGTGCTTGCGAACATGCTCCGCGATTGCGCTATCGGGCTGCATCGGCGTGGTGAGTACGAATCTAATGTTGTTCTGTTGCAGCAGGTAGCTGGCGCGGTCGCGCGTGCCGGTTTCGGGTCCGCGGTAGGCGCGCATTTCCATGCCGAAAGCGGATCAGCCGGTATCGAGGGGCGCGCATTCACTGCGCGGGCTGCGGCCAGCGAAAATCACCACGCCAAGGCGCTTTCCGGACGAGGATCGCAGCGTTGTCCGCATTTGGAGCTATTGATGGCTCCCGGTATCCAGCCGCGATGAGTATGCGGATGGTGGTTAGCACCCCAAGATTTTCCTGTCCTGTTTCTCTGACGTTTAGCGCTTTCCTTAGTGTAAGAGGGACGCAAATCATGCCATTCGATACGAAAGACGCCGCGCAAAAGGCCAATTGGATTGACTTTGCCTACAACATGTTCACACCGGGGGATCTTCTGCCCCCGGCCGACCCCGGCATCGCAGCTGCGGGCTACAAACTTCTGTATTACCTGAACGCAACCGACTTCCAATCGCGGGAGTTTTACGGCTACATCGCCCGCTCCACCGCGAACCCCGGCAAATACATTCTGGCGATCCGCGGCACTCAGACATTAGCCGAGTGGATTCTGGATATCGCGGCTATCCCGGTCTTCTTCAGCGGCACGGCCGACGCGGGGCTGGTTGCGCTGGGTTTCGATAGCATTTACCGGACATTCACATTTATCGATCTCACCGGAGGCGCTAAAACGCTGAATGCGGTAGTGACAGAGTTGGCCGCGACAGGCGCCGGTATCGAGGAATTTCTGATCCTTGGACACAGTCTGGGTGGCGCGCTGGCGACTCTGGCGGCAGCTGAACTTGCTATCGTCAACCCCGGCGGGGTCCAAAGCAAGGTGGTAATCTACACCTTCGCGTCGCCGCGGGTGGGATTGCTCGACTTCGCAGCATCCTTCAACGACGCCGTACCCACCAGTTTCCGCATTTGGAATACGCTGGACATTGTGCCCCAGGTTCCGCCGTTTCCATTCATCCATGTGAGCGGCCTTGGCGATGCCATCGTTCAAACAGAGCAGCAGATGGAAACTCTGGTAATCACGCCGCCTTGCGAACACCATTTGACCAGCTATCAGTGGCTGCTGGATTCGACGAATTTCCCGCTGGACGCGGGCTGTTCCGACGTTGGGGTGCATGCGGCGGTTGCGGCGATGGCGCTGACCGCCGGCCATGGACCGGCCGCACAGAGAGCGAGCGGACGGGCTATGCGCAAGGCATTCGCAGGGCACGCTTGAGGAGGATATCGAAATGGCAAGTCTCAAACTAATACTGACCGACGCAGGCGGTGGCGCGCTCACCGATCATGTGTTGGTGGACCTGTTCTCGCTGCAGTCGTCGAATCAGTTGCAGGCGGCGGCGGACACTACCGGAAGCCTGCAGATCGATAACATCGATATTTCGAGCGGACCGCTCTACCGGGTGATGGTGACGGCGGCAAATCACGGGATTGTCCAACAGTTTGTGTCGCTGTCCGGGTCGCGAGTGGCGAAGTTCTCGGCCGCTATGCCGGTGGACCGCGATAAGGTGCGGGATATTAGCGCGCCGGCCTTTGGGAAACTTCAGGGGAAGGCGCAGGACATGCTGACTCAGGCGATGGCGCCTAGATTCAACGATGGATCGGGCGGCTTTTTGCAGGGGCCAGCCCTCTACTCGGCACTTGACCCTTACCCGCTGCTGAAAGCCTGCTTCCTGAATATCACCGCAAAATCGGCGGCGACCAAATTACCGGATAACCAGAGCGTCCTCGATCATTTTCTGGGTTTGATGCGGTTTGAGCAGGACCGCCTTTTTCTGAAGGTCACGGCTGCGTTGGTGGAAGAAACCGCGAACTCAAATGCCTTCCATTCGGTGTCGGCGGCGCTGCACGACCCCGTTCCCGGATACAAGATCATCTCGAGCTACAAAACTTTCGACCACTATGGAAACCTGCAGCTCACGTTCCAGCGCCAAGGGGATTCGGGCACGGACTATGCGGTGGACGTGGATATCGACGATGCACAGGGCATCGAACATATCTTTCAGGTGATACGCAATGTCACGGGGCCGACGAACCCTTACGACATCCATGAGATTTTGCTGCAACAAAAGCCGGCAGTCGATTCCGGGTTTGATTTCTTATTTGCTATGAAGGCCGCGGCCGCATAGTGCCGGGACGGCGAGGCATTCACGGCCGGATGGATTGGCAGAACGCGGAGCACCGGGTGAGGGGGAACTTCCGTTTTCCAGTGTGCCCTGAAGTGAATCGCCGCCGCGCGGAATGTGTTCATGGCTCGCCGATGAGACTGCTTAAGGCTCACGCCGGTCTGCTTCAGACGCCGAAGAATGACGCGAAGCGTTTTTGAGATTGGTGTATGACGAACGTCAAAAGCGAGTGTCCCCCGAACGGCTGGAACGGCTTTCGGGTAGCGTCCGGCAGCGGGTCCCGGGGGACCCTCGCAGACGTGGGCGTCTGCCCCACCTCCGCGAGGAAGATACCTGCTGTAGGCGGCGGTGGGATTCCACCTGACGATGGAACTAGACGATCAGCCCGCGGCGCACGGCGCCTAGAACTAGTTCGGCAATCGAGTGAACGCCCAGCTTTTCCATGATCCTGGTGCGGTGTGTCTCCACCGTATGCAGGCTCAGACTGAGGCGCGCCGCGATTTCCTTGTTGCTCTGCCCTTCGGCAAGCAGATGGTAGAGTTGGCGTTCCCTGTCGGTAAGAAGCTCGTAGCGGTCGTCCACTTTCCGCTCCTGGACGTCACGCGCATGGGCCGCATGGAAAATCTTGGCAACCGAGGGACTGAAGTACGGCTGCCCCTGGTGCAGCAGGTGAATCGCCTCCACCAGCCCTTCTTCGAGGGTGTCCTTGAGAATGTATCCGCGGGCGCCGGCCCGCACCGCGCGCATCACATAGCGTTCGTCGCTGTACATGCTGAGGATCAGCACCGCGGTCTTGGGCGAATAGCGTAGAAGCTGAGCGGTGGCTTCGATTCCATTCAGTTCCTTCATCGCGATGTCGACGATCGCTACATCGGGCTGGTGCAGCTTCGCCATGTCTATAGCTTCCAGGCCGGAGGCGGCTTCGGCCACCACCTCAATGTCCGGTTGCGTCTGAAGAATCCGCCGCAAGCCCTGCCGGAACAGATGATGATCGTCAACCAGAAGTGTTCTTATAGCCATTAAGCCTTTGCCTCCATAGGAGTGTCCACAGCAGTGTCCACAGCAGTGCTACTTTCCTGCGCCATCGTTTCCGCCAGCGGGATCTCGAGCAGGACTGTTGTCCCGTTTCCCGGCGCGGATTCCATGGTCAGCTTTCCGCCAAGACCAGCCGCGCGCTCGCGCATACCGAGAACGCCGAAATGGAGTGTGGCGAGATTCTGTCCCGCGGAATCCGACGATTGTTGAAACCCGATTCCATTGTCCTCGACTTCCACGGTGAGCCGGCGCGCCGTTTGCACCACGCGCACGCAGACCTTGGTAGCGCCGGCGTGCTTTTCGCAATTGTGCATGGCCTCCTGGGTGACGCGATACACGCAGGTTTTCACCGCATCGGGCAAATCATCCTGTAAACCTGTTTCGGTCAGTTCACACGCTACACCGGTGCGGCGGCGAAAATCCTCTCCCTGCCATTGGAGCGCCGGCCCCAAGCCCAAGTCGTCCAGCAGGGAAGGGCGCAGAAGCAGGGTGATGTTGCGCACCGTCTTCAAGGTGCGTTCGGCGAGATCGCGGGCTCGGGCCAGGTGCTCGCGAATTTCCGGCAGCCTGGCGGCGGCAATATTCTGCGCCTGGGTGATTTCGATTTTCAGCACCGCCAGCGTCTGCACAATTTCATCATGCAACTCCCGCGAGAGCCGCGTCCGCTCTTCCTCCTGGATCTCCATCAGACGCGCGGAAAGCCGTTCCAGATCCAGCTTCGCCTGGGACACTTCCTTCAACTGGCTGGAGGCCTGACGCTCCAGGTTTTCGGAATAATTCAGGCTATATCGAGTGACGATAATGCCGATGAACAATCCGGCTCCAAGCAGGATTAGCAGGTGTTTGGATGCTGCGTGCCGCGTGCTGGCGAACTCCTCTTCGCTTTCCGTGAGCGAGTGCTCATTGGCCTCTTCGAGATGCATTAGCAGAGCGCCGGCGGCGTTGTTTCGCGGCTCAATCTCCTGCTGCACGAAGCTGTATTCCTCGGAATCGGCGAGCCCGGTGGCGACTGACGACGTCAGTGTGAGCCACATGTCGTCGAACTTCGCTTCCAGTTCCCGGGTTATCCGATCCGCGCCGCGGAGCCGTTTTAGATCGGAGAAAAGCGGTTCGGTCTCTTTGCGCAGATTTTTGATATGGTCCAGATAGACCTCTGCCCTGTCGGTTTTCGTGTTGAGAAAGAAATCCCGCGCGGCAACGCCGGCCACCCAGAGGACGCGGCGCAGACCTGTAATGACCTCTTCCTGGCGGACGTATCGATGATGGATGGCGACGGTACGTTCCGAGAAGCTCTCCTGGATGCGGTACGCGGAAATAGTGGACAGGATCAGCACGCCGATGACGACGCCGAAGCCCGTGCGCAATACTCTGCGTTTCCCGATCATCATGCTTCTATTCTCGCTTACTTCGGCGAATAGAGCATCGGGCCGGCCCGAGTGCGATCCAATCCCCTGGCGGGCGTTCGGCATTTGTTTACTATGGCCCGCTGGAAGCGTTACGGGAATACGGGGAAACTGGTAGCGGGGGTTGGGGCGCTCCTTTTAGGGCTCGCTTGGGAGTTGACGGCGACTTCGAGAGTGACGGCATCGAGAGTGACGGCATCGAGAGTGATGGCATCGAGTTCGCTGCCATTGAGCTTGCTACTAGCGAGCTCGATCAAGAGGTGTTTGCCCACCTTTTGGTCGAGTTGAACGGTCGTAGAGCCGGAGCACGAACAAGTGGCCGCCGATGGACGCCGATGGACGCGGATCGTGAAGATTGACGCGTCCGTGGGGTTCGCTGAAACCGGTATGTTTTAGTGAGACAACCTACTACTATTACTGCTGTGTGGGGACCAATTCCGGTTCGGTGACGGCGTAGGTGCGTGCCACGTATGCATTCAGCATGCCGATGAACTCTTCCACGATTGCATCGCCGCGCAATGTTTTGACCAGTTTTCCGTCCACATACACCGGCGCGACGGGTTCCTCAAACGTTCCGGGCAATGAAATGCCGATGTTGGCGTGCTTCGATTCTCCGGGGCCGTTGACCACGCAACCCATCACCGCCACTTTCATCTCTTCCACGCCCGAATGTCTTTCGCGCCAGACGGGCATCTGTTCGCGCAGGTAATTCTGGATCTGATCCGCCATATCCTGGAAGAAGGTGCTGGTGGTGCGGCCGCAACCGGGGCACGCGGCCACTTGCGGGGAGAAGCTACGCAGTTCGAGCGACTGCAGAATCTGCTGGGAAACGAATACTTCTTCAGTGCGGTCGCCGTTGGGCAACGGAGTGAGCGAGGCGCGAATTGTATCGCCGATGCCCTCCTGCAACAGTACGGAAAGCGCTGCGGTGGTGGCGACGATCCCCTTTGATCCGAGCCCTGCTTCAGTCAACCCAAGATGCAGCGCGTGATCGCATTTCGAAGCCAGGCTGCGATACACGGCGATCAGGTTTTGTACTCCGCTGACCTTGGCGCTGAGGATGATCTTGTCGCGGTTGAGCCCGTATCGCTCGGCCGCGTACGCCGATTCAAGCGCACTGACTACTATGGCGTTCATGGTTACTTCGTTTGCAGCAAGAGGTTCGGGAAGCGAATTGTTTTCGTCCATCATCTTTGTTAGAAGTTGACCGTCTAGCGATCCCCAATTTACGCCGATGCGCACGGGCCTTTCATACTTTATGGCCGCTTCAATCATGGTGCGGAAATTATCGTCGTGTTTCTTGCCGATATTCACGTTGCCCGGATTGATGCGGTATTTTGACAGGGCGCGGGCGCAGTCCGGATACTTCCGCAACAGCAGGTGGCCGTTGTAGTGGAAG
>JANXXL010000001.1 GCA_025350625.1 Bryobacterales bacterium
CTACCAGACTGGTGAACGCGGGACAGGTGGTGGCGGGTTTCGCACAGGTTCTGAATGTTCCAGGGAATTTTCAATATTGTTTGAGCGTATGGGTTCGGACTACTTCGGGCTCGGCCGTCACTCTGACTATGGCGAACGCCGCTAAAAGCTTTCCCGTGGGATCGCAGTGGCGCAGAATTTTTCTATCAGCGAATCCAGGGCAGGCGGGAGCGACGACGGTCAGTTTCGGAGCGCAGGTTGCGGCGGGAGGCTCCCTGGAATTGTTCGGGATGCAGGTGGAGGCGCAGCTGGGGCCATCGGATTACAAGATGACAGGCGCGCGCGGCGGCGTGCATCCCAAATCGCGGTTTGGCTCCGATCAAATCACCGTGACGGCGCAGAGCAGCGACGTATACGATACGGTGATTCAGATTGTGAGCGCGGGGAGCTGAGCGCATGCCGACCATCAACCAATTCAAAGAGCAAGAGACGCCGCCTACGCCCTTGTTCCTTTTCGACTGCGTGCTGGCTTCGGGCGTCACCGAGCGCTGGAGCACGCACGCGGTCACGGTGGGCGGCAACGCATATCCAGCGCGGCTGCTTAAACACAACCTGTCCGACGTGGCGGCTTCATCGGACGAAGGGCTGGACGGCGCGCAGAAGATATCGGTGACGCTGGCTAATGCCGACTCACATTTTTCTCAGATCGAGCGTGTGACGGGGTTTCGCGGCGGGCGGGTGACGATCCAGTTTCTATTTTACGATCTGACGGCGGATGCAGCGGTATCGGAAGCGAGAGTGATTTTTCGGGGGATCGGTAGTGCGGCCGAGGAAATTACCGAAGCGGCGTTGCGCGTCAGCTTCACGAACCGCCTCAACCTGCAAAGGATCGTGCTGCCGGAAGCGCGCATCGAGCGGCGATGTCCCTGGTCGTTTCCCGTGACGGCGGTGCAGAGGGCGGAGGCCGTGAATGGCGGTACGAAAGGCAAGTATTCGGCGCTCTACCGCTGCGGCTACTCTCCCGATCAAGCCGGCGGGGTGGGGAATCTGAATGCATCCATTCCATTCACGAACTGCGATTACACGCGCACGGCGTGCGTGGCACGGGGCATGTTCGACACCGATACCGCGAGCCACGTCACGCGACGGTTCGGCGGTATTGAATTTGTGCCGGCACAGATCCAGGTGCGGAGCTTCGGTGAGAGTGGAACTCATCTTTCATCCTTGATCGACAACCAGGCGCGGTATAACGATTTCGTTCCACTGATTTATGGAACCGCCTGGTACCAGCCTCCTATTACGTTTGCGCGCAACGACGGTAACCTCACCCACATGGAAGTGCTGCTGGGGATGGGACAGATCGAGCACATCGTGAAGGTGCTGGTGAGCGGCATCGATATTCCGCAGGGCCAGAGCGGCAAGGACATGACGGCAACGGGCTGGTTCAATCTAGTAACGCCCGGGACGCGTATCGGCGCTTTTAATCCGGATTTCACGGATGCATCGGGGCAGCCCTTGGGTGATCCCTATGGAAACATGGCATTGCTCAGCGTGGTGGTGCCGAACCAGGTGAACAGTGCGCAATCGCTGCCCAAAATCGATGTCCTGCTGATGGGGCTCCAATTGGAGCGGTTCGATGCCAGCGGAACGTCGTTGGGAGAAGCATTCACAAACAGTCCGCCGTGGGTGCTGTTGGATGTGTTGCGGCGTAGTGGCTGGTTGACCTCTGAAATCGACATTCCGAGTTTCGCTGCGGCGGCGGTGTATTGCGATGCGCTCATTGCCACCAAGGATCTCTACGGCAATGCCATTGCGATTCCGCGTTTCCAGTGCAACTTGGTTATTGAAGCACGGCGGAGCGCGGCGGAGGTGGCGAAGGGGATTCGCAACGCTTCCTCGCTGTACGGTCAAAGTGGATTGCTGGAATTGCGAGTGGAGAACACGCTGGCGCTTCAGCAACCGGCGTTACCGAGTGGAAGCAACAGTACGGCCACACTGAATGGCGGCTGGCCGGCTTATGAGTTCAGCGACGGCTCCGCTGCGTTTTCGGGGATTTTGCGAAAAGCGAATGGCGATCCGGCGATTCGATTGTGGGCGCCCAATGGGGCGAGCGTCGCGAACCGCCTGACGGTCGAGTTTCAGGACGAATTTAACGAATACCAGCACGACAGCCTGGGACTGGTGGATGTAAGCGATGCACTGCTGACGGAGCGCGAAGTCAGCGCGACGTTCGCGGCGCTGGGACTGCCAAATTTCGATCAAGCGGCGCGCATGCTGCAATTGCAGCTCGACAAGGCGCTCAGCGGGTCTACGTTCGTCGAGTTCGAGACTACGGTGCGCGGTGTGGGGCTGAAGCCGGGAGACGTGATCACGGTCACGTATCTGAAAGAAGGTCTGAACCGGCAGCCGCTGCGCGTGGTGAAGCTGGCGCCGGGTCGGAATTACGAGACGGTGCAAGTGACCGCGCAATGGCATGACGACTCGTGGTACACCACCGGCGACGCCGGTTCGATGGGGGGAAGACGGCCGGGCGGAGCTGGCTTGGGACTGCCAAGGCCGCTGGTGGGAAGTGTGATTGATAGCGATGGCATCGAGCAGTTCGGTATCACGGAGACGGTGATTCAAGGGGCCGTGGGGACTGCGGTGTTGTTGAGCGTTGCGTTCGTGCCTCCCGCGCTGCCGGCGGTAACCAGTGCCGCGATCCCCCTGGTGAGCCTTTCGCCGACGGTGCCGGCGACAGGGGGCACGCTCGCCGGAAATCAGAATTGGTACTACGCGTTGACGGCGCTGGATTCGAGCGGGGCGGAAAGTGGATTGTCATTCACGGTGCGTGCGGTGATTTCCTCGGGAACCAACACTAACCAGGTAACCCTGACGGGATTGAACTTCTCGCCGGGGACCGCGGGATTCCAGGTGTATAGGGGTCTCAATCCGTCACAGCTATTGCGGATTGCGGCAAACGTGGCGGTGTCTAGCACGTATACGGATGCAGGAGCTACGCCGCAGTTGGGGGGTCCGCCTGATTCCAATTACGATCACGCGAACTTCTATTGGCGGCGAGAGCTGCAACCGGAAGCGGGCGCGACAATCTCGAGCGGGACGACGGTCGGGAACGGCAAGTTGGGAATGGCAGCGGATGAATTCAAGGGCAAATCCGTGCGCATCACGCGGGGAACGGGTGCGACGCAGGAGCGGGCAGTGACCGGCAATGACGCCACCACGCTAACGGTTGCGCCCGCTTGGACGCTGACGCCGGATAGCACCAGCTTTTTCGTGGTCGCGGACGCGGCTTGGAATTTCGGGGCGGTGGGCTCCAGCAGTCCGGTGCAGATTCAGGTGCCGAACTGGGGCGGGCAGATAGTGGAGGTGTCGGGGCGATCGGCAAACGTGCACGATCAAGAGAGCCGGTACGAGCTGAATCCTCTGACGCGGTGGCAAATTGGGAGCGGCGGGGCGGGGGGTGACACGGGGTTTCCGCTCCTGCCGACCTTCGCGTTGAATCCAGGCGGGCAGGGGACGATCGATCTGTCGGGCATTGGCTTTCCGAGCGTGGTTAATACGCTCACAATTACGGCGGGCTCGCTCACGATATTCTACTGGGATGAACTGAATGGACCTTCGCCAGTGAGTGTCGCGGCCGGAATCGGTGCTACAGATACCATCGTCACATTGAACGTGGCGAGTTCGGCGCAATTGGACGATTTCATCCAGATCGACGCCGAGATTTTACAGGTTGAGAGTCTTCAGAACAGCGGCTTGCAACTTACCGTCACCAGGGGCGCGCACCAGAGTACGGCGGCTGCGCATGCCACTGGAGCGATCATCTATGTTTTAGAACGCAAGACTGCGATCGCCGCATTTGTGCGCGATTTCTTCGCGAGTCCTGCGAGCGCAAACTACACGTACTCGATTTTTCTTCCGGACGTGCGCGTGGTGGCGGCTGAGTTCTACGTAACCAACATGTTTGGGACGAGTCCTGTGCTGCATATTCCGTATTCGGCCACCACGGATGGCGGGCTGCGTACGCTTTCCGGTGGGCAGATCGCGCTGCAGGTGGATGGTTATCTGGCGGTAAGGACGGATGCGACGCCTCCGTTCGTCATGGACGAAGCGCATGTTCCGCGAGACATTTTCGCCACGTTGCGGGAGGCTCCGCTGGGGGGCTCAATCACTCTGCTGGTACGGCAGAATAGTACGGTCTACTGCACACTCACCATTGCCAATGGGGCCACGGTCTCGAACACCGTGAATGGACTTGGGCTGCCGGCCTTGGCGGTGAATGCGCAAATCCATCTGGATGTGGTGAACGTTCCGGGCGCAGCCAATACGCTGCCGGGACGCGATCTGACCGTGACCATCCGGCTCTAGGAAATGCCAGAACAAATTCAAAAGCTAAGCCCGCACCGGGATTTGCAATGTTTTTTCTTCCAGCCTTCTGCGGTGGCGGCCTTGAGCGGCGCGTCTCCGGCGGGATTCACCTTGTCGGGGACCTGGCGGCAACAATTCGATTGGGCGGTGGTCGAATGGAACCGCGACAACGTCTACGAGCATCCTGCATTTCGCAATTTACCTGATGGGGATTTGAGTGGATTGACACTGAGTTACGAAGAGACGCGGGAGAATTGCATTCCACTCGATTCGTCTTTATTCGCGACAGTCGATTGGCCCAGTTTGCGAGTGTGGGCGACGCCCCAGGGCGGCGGCGAGACCATCTATTACGTGCCGCTCGCTGCGCACGCGCAGGCCATCTCCGGAAGCTACCAGTGCGCTTATGCAGACTTTACGCTTGCGGGGACCGTAGTCGCGGGCGATTATGTGGGACTGGCGTTCCTGACGGAACATCACACCTATCAGTTAGTGGGCGCGGATACTCTCACGAGTGCGGCGCGCGCGATCTCCGACAGTATCAATGCGTTTTCAGCAGTGATGCAGGCGACCTTTAGCGGTCCGACGATTCGGGTGTTTTACACCGGTGGTGGGTCCATAGCGGCCAGCACAGCGGGGGCGAACGGCAACCGCTTTGGAGTATATTCCTACGCGACGGGCGCGGCCAACTGGGATGCGGCGGCAAAGACCTTTAGCCAGGGAGCGTCGCCCACGAAATGGAAAGTGACGCTGGATTTCAATGCACTACAGGGCACCATTACTCCGGATTTATTGGGGACGCTGCATACGATTCCCACGAATCTTATTCGGAAGATGCGCTGGACTTACGCGGCGGATGTGCAGGCTGGGGCGTTCCAGCGAAGCGAATTCCGCGCGGTGATATCGAACTGGACGGTGACGGGAACGAATCGAATCTACCAGGTCGCGGGACCCGGGAGTCGGCGTATCGAAGACCACGATGCGTTGATTGTATACAGCGGGGCGTGGACGGAAGTGCGCGGCAATTATTCGGGTGGCACGATCCGTTGGACCGGCACTCCGGGCGACTCGCTCAGTTGCACGTACAACGCGATACAGAGCCATGCACTTTATGCTGGCCTGCGGTACATGGGGACCGGCGGTGTGGTTACGCTCACCGTGGACGGGCAGCCGGCGGGAACCGTGAATCTGGGAATTCCGGGAGAGGACGCACTGTTCCGATTTCCGGTGGGAACCTTGGCGGCAGGTGCACACACATTTGCGGCGACCCATGGCGGGGCTGCGGGTACCGCAGTTTATTTCGACTTTCTCGAACTGGCGTCACCGGCGACTGATTTGCCGGTGGCGCCGTTTCAACCGGTGATCACGCTAGCGACCGACTGGGACACACTTCATAGCATCTCGATCGCAGGGGAGCGAACGGCTTGGATGCTGAAGTCGCTCGGATTCATCGGACGCGCGAATCATTACGTGGGGGCGTTGTGGTTCTACGAATTGGTGCCGGTCGGGCATCAGTATGCTTCGGCGACCGTCACGTTCAGCGGAATCCCGGCGCCCAATGCGTTCGTGACGGTTACGCTTGGCCGGAGCGGGCAGCCGCCCTCATCAAATACCGTTCTGACGAAGTTGATTCACGTGGGCGATACTGCGGCGACAGTGGCGGTCGCGTTTGCTCAGGAGCTGAATCGCGGATACACGGGGGTTTGGGCCAGCGCCGCGGGAACAGTCCTCACCATTCATGCACGATCGATGGGGCTGGATGGGAACGTCAATACATTGGCCGCGTCCACCACCAGCGGAGGATTCGCGGCGACGGCATCGGGAGCAACGTTTGCAGGTGGCGTGGATGGCGACTGGCGAACCGACCTAACGGCTACGCCCGCGCTCAATCGTGCGGTGCGAGATTGGAGTGCGGCTTACTTTTCGGCGCTGCTCGGCTATGGGATCGATGCGGCTGCTGCGTTCAGTATGGAATTGCAACACGGCGATCCGTCGGCGGCGACTGGGATCGCACAGGTGGGCCCTGCGGGCGACCCGATCCTGCTGCCCACGCCGTCGCTTCAAACTAATTTTTCTCCCACGAGTCTGGGGTTTTGGAAACAGGTGTATGCGGAAATGGCGGGAATCCAGGCCAGTGTCGGGCTGACGCCCTTTTTGCAGTTCGGTGAAGTGCAGTGGTGGTATTTTCCGAACGATGGGTTGGGCACAAATTTCTCGGGTATGCCTTTCTACGATGCCTGGAATCGCGCCACATTCGCGGCTCAGTATGGTCATGCGTTAGCGACGATCACGCAAAACACACTGGATCCGGCGGCTTATCCGGATGAAGTGGCGTATCTTCCCACAGTCATTGGAAATTTCACCACGGCGATTATGGCATTCGTACGCGGGACTCAACCGGCATGCCGCTTTGAGGTGCTGTATCCAACGGATGTCAACCAGACGGCTTTTAATCGCGCGATCAATTATCCGGCTGGGGCGTGGACGCCGGCCGCGCTCACGTGCTTGAAGACCGAGTCGTTCGGGTTTACCTACGGGCGAAACCTTGACCAGAGCTGGACGACGCTCGATTTCGGGGACGCACTGGGCTTCGTCGCGGCGCAGCGCAGCCACCTGGTGGGCGTGGGCGACTCGACTACGGCGTGGCTCAAAGAAGTGCGCGGCGCGGAAGGAAAGCGTTTTGAGAGCGTCGTTCTGTTCGCGCTCGATCAATTCTGTCTCATCGGGTACGATGTACCGCTTCCGGAAGGCCTGCGACGAAGTTTCCGCATCGGAAGTTAAACTGTCGTAAGGATGAGACTGGAAGAGATTCAGCGGGCGCTGCGGGACGAAGGACTCGACGGCTGGTTGTTTTTCGATCACCATCGCAGGGACCCCCTGGCTTACCGAGTGCTGCAGTTTACACCGGGCTCGATGGTTACGCGCCGCTGGTTCTATTACATTCCGGCTGAAGGCGAACCGCGCGGGCTGGTGCACAAAATTGAAGCCGAGACGCTGACGCCGCTTCCTGGCCGCCGATTCTTGTATGCAGGCTGGAGCACTTTGGTAGATGGCCTGAAGTCAATCGTCGGCGGGGATAGGCGTATCGCCATGCAGTACTCTCCGAATTGTGCCGTGCCGTATGTATCGATGGTGGATGCAGGCACCGTGGAACTCGTGCGTGGCCTGGGCGTCGAAGTCGTCAGCTCGGCCAATCTGATTCAATTTTTCGAGGCGCGATGGACCGCGGACCAGTTGTCTATGCACCTGGAGGCCGCTCGAAAGATCGATCAGATTCGACGGCAGGCATTCGAAAAGGTCGGCGCGAAGTTACGCGCGGCCGAGCGCGTTACCGAATGGGAGATGCAGCAGTTCATTCTCGGGCGCTTCGCCGAAGAAGGACTGACTACCGATCACGGCCCCGATGTAGCAGTGAATGCCAATGCCTCGAACCCGCATTACGACCCCAAGCAAGATGCCTGCGCGGAGATCAAGAAGGGCGATGTGGTGCTGATGGATATGTGGGCCAAGCTCGATCGGCCCGAAGCGGTTTTTTACGACATCACGTGGGTGGGGTATTGCGGGGCGGAACCTCCATCGAAGGTGGAGCGCGTGTTCACCGTGGTTCGCGATGCACGGGATCGTGCGATTGCTCGCGTCAAGGATGCCGTCCGGGATAAGCGGGAACTGCGGGGCTTTGAGGTGGATGACGCGGCGCGGGAGCATATTCGCGCACAAGGTTTCGAGGAATTCTTCTTTCATCGCACCGGACATTCGATCGGCACAGAAGTTCACGGCTCCGGCGCAAACATGGATAATCTGGAGACTCACGATGAGCGCAAGGTGATCCCCTGGACCTGTTTTTCGGTGGAGCCGGGAATTTATCTGCCGGAATTCGGCATCCGTTTAGAGGTGGATGCATTTGTGGGGGATGGCGAGGCAAGGGTGACGGGCGAGGTTCAAGATAAATTGGTTCTGATATTATGATGTGACGGAAAATCTCATGAAAATCTTTTCAATCACCATAATGCTGGCTTGCGGAATCGCTCTCGGACAGACTAAATCAGGCGCTCCTCCGGCCGCTAAAAGCGCAGCGCCCGCCGCTAAGAAAGCTGCTGCCCCGGCCGCGGGCGCGCCCGACCTGTTGAAGCCGAATACGCTCAAGGCCAAGGCTCCCGAAGTCTACAAGGTGAAATTCACCACCACCAAGGGAGACGTGATCATTCAAGTGAACCGCGTTTGGGCACCTCTCGGTGCGGACCGCTTTTATAATCTAGTGAAGGCTGGTTTCTTTAAGGATGCAGCCTTTTTCCGTACCATATCGAATTTTATGACGCAGTTCGGCCTCCCTGCGCGGCCGGAAGTGGCGGCGGCTTGGGACAACGCTAAGCTTCTGGATGATCGGGTTACGCAATCCAACAAGCGCGGCATGGTCACCTTTGCGACTGCTGGCCGCAACACACGCACGACACAGATCTTCATCAACTACGGCGATAACGTAAGGCTTGACGCGGATGGGTTTGCGCCGTTTGGACAAGTTATCGAGGGCATGGATGTAGTCGACAAGTTTTTCGCGGGCTACGGCGATACGCCGGATCAGGGCCGCATCACGGCTTTCGGCAAAGCATATTTGGATAAGACCTTCCCGAATCTGGACCGGATTATCAGCGCGGTGGTCATGCCGGCCGACGCCCCCGCGCCCGCGGCAGACGCCAAGAAATAAAAATCACCGCTTCACCCCTCAGTGTGGAAAAGTTCTGCAAATCTTGAATTTGCAGTCCACTTGCGCGCGTGCGTAATGTGGAACGGTCACGGAGCTTTTTCATGGCCACTATCGATCTTACTTTTGAGAGAGGCTTACCCGCCAACATCGATGCCGAGCGTTTTGTGCTCGGCTCAATTCTGCTGAACCAGGACAACTATTTTCAAGTCGCGGGCGCGGTCGAACCCGAAGACTTCAGCCTGGAAAAGCACCGCCGCATCTTCGCTCGCATGAAAGATCTGTACGAGCGCGGCGAAAAAATCGATCGCGTCACGCTGGCCAATGAACTGATGAAGCAGGGGCAGATCGAATCCGTAGATGGATTCGCCTACCTGGTCTCGCTCGATGAAGGGTTGCCGGCGCTCAGCAATCTGGATAGCTACGTCCGCATCGTCAAAGACAAGGCTACTCTTCGCAAGCTGATTTTCAGCGCGCAGAAAGTGATTGACCGGTGCTTTATTGGCGAAGAGGAGCCGGATGAAATTCTGGCCGGCGCCGAAGAGTCGCTGCTGAAGCTGGGCGAAGCCCGGTCGGGTGAGCGGCTGGAGTCGCCTGCCACCGTCATCGGGAAATTTCCGGGCGGGGTAAATGCGTTTCTCGATCCCAGCCAGCGCGTCAGCGGCCTGAGCACCGGGTTCGCCAAGTTCGATGAAATGACGGGCGGCTTGCACGGCGGGGAGCTCCTGATTCTGGCGGCGCGGCCCTCCATGGGAAAGACGGCGCTGGCATTGAACATCGCGCAGCATGTGGCTACACATCCGCAAATGCGCAAGCCGGTCGCGGTCTTTTCGCTCGAAATGTCCTCGGCAAGTTTGCTCACGCGCTTATTGTGTTCGGCAGCGCGAGTCGACCAGCACAAATTCCGGGCGGGGTATCTGAATGTCGATGAGCGCAGAAAACTGCAAGTGGCGCTGGCGGATCTGACCGAATCGCCGCTGTTTCTTGACGACACGGCCGGCGTCAACTTAATGGACATCCATTCGAAGCTGCGGCGCATGCAAGCCGAGCACGGCTTAAGCCTGGTGGTGATCGACTACCTGCAATTGATGAGTAACCGTGGACGCAGCGAGAATCGCAACCAAGAAGTAAGCGCTATTTCGCGCGGCCTGAAAATGATGGCAAAGGATCTGAACGTGCCCTTCCTGGTGCTCTCCCAGTTAAGCCGTGCGTCGGAAACTCGCATCGGCGATCATAAACCGCAGTTGAGTGATCTGCGTGATTCAGGATCGATCGAACAGGACGCCGATCTCGTAGCGTTCATCTTCCGTGAGGAAGTGTATAAGCGAGACCGCGAAGATTTGCGGGGGCTGGCGGATCTGATCGTCGCCAAACAACGCAACGGTCCCATCGGCAATGTGCCGCTGCGGTTTCTCGGCCAGTTCACCCGTTTCGAAAATCGAGCAGAAGATCTGCCCGAAGAACCTTAAACAATTCTCATAATCCCCCTCCATTAAAGTGTTTACACAAAAGGGTTTAAGAATGTTTTTTCATGAACCCTTGGGAATGAGTGCGCGTCCATAGGAGTGAAGGCGGCTGCAAGATGGACGCCTTCGAAGTGAAACGCAAACGGCCTGCAGAGCGGGTTGTTGGCACCTTAAGGAGAACTACTTTTATGAAAACCCTGATGACCTCGTTGTTTGTTGCGGGAACCGCGCTTATGGCTGCCCAAACCGGCAATATGCCCGCTCCGGCCGCTAACTCCTCGACCCCTGCTTCCACCACCGCCCCGGCGAAGGTGAAGAAGCATCACAAAAAGGCCAAGACCGTGGCACCGGCGGCCGCCACTACCAACGCCGTCCCGGTAACGCCGGCAGCTCCTGCAAAGAAGTAACACTTGTAACCCCAAGCGGCTGGATACACCTTTGTCCAGCCGCTGACTCCCTCTCCACGCGCGTCCCCCCGAATGTTACACTAAAGCCCTTGGCACCCCGGACACCGAATAGCCGGTTGCGGCTGGAGGTTCTTCCTCCAATGAGCCGATCCTTTTGCCAAGGCCTCCGAAAAAAGGACTTTTGACGATACATTTGATCAATCCCAGCGATTCCGCATTCGGAACCGCGGTCATCACGCCACGTTGGCTGTACGTGTTGGCGACCGCGACGCCGGCCGAATTCGGTGATCCGGTAATTTGTGATGAAACTCTTGAAAGCTTGATTCCGCAAAGCATTGCTGCGGGCGACGTGGTGGGTATCGGCATCCACACCGGCAACGCGTTGCGCGGCTACGCGGTAGGGCGCCTCGCCCGGGAACGGGGCGCGTACGTCGTTTTCGGCGGCATTCACGCTACGCTTTATCCCGATGAAGCCCTGGAATTGGGGCACGCACATGCCGTCGTGAAAGGCGATGGGGATTTAGCGTGGGGCGACGCGCTACGGGATTGCGCGCGCGACGCACCCAAAAAAATCTACGAAGGCGGCCGTGTCGCGCCGGAGCAGTTCAAAGCCGCGCGCTGGGACCTGCTTCCACCGGATCGTTACATGTGGGCGTCGGTGCAGACCGTGCGCGGGTGTTCGAAGCACTGCTCCTTTTGTTCGGTGTGGCGCACCGACGGTCAGCAACCGCGGCAACGCGCGTCGGATGTGGTGATCGATGAGATAGTCGCGCTGCGCCGCCAGGGATTTCGTTTCATCGCGCTCGCCGACGACAACTTCTACCCCGTCTCGCTCACCGATATCAAGAACGCCGAGCGGCAGGGCAACCAGCACAAAATCGATGAGCTGAAGGCCATTCGCGAAGAACGCTTTGAGCTGATGGCGCGGCTGGCGGAGCTGCCCAGCGATTTGACGTTCTTTACCCAGATCACCATGGAATCGGCCGAAGACGGAAAGTTTTTGGACGCCATGCGGGCGGCCAGGATCCGGGGTGCGCTGGTGGGCATCGAAGCAGTGACTCCCGAAGGGCTAAAAGCGGTCTTCAAGGATTTCAATTGCTCGGGCGAGAAGCTGGTGAATCAGCTGCAAGAGTTCCGGCGGCACGGAGTTCACGTGCTGGGATCGTTCATTTTTGGATTATCGACCGACCGGACGGATACCTTCGACGCAACCCTGGAGTTGGCGCATAAAGCAGGTTTGACGTTCGCCCAGTTCGTCATGCTGACGCCGTTTTGCGGGACCGTCGATTTCGAGCGCTGGGAAAAATCGTTTGGCGATAATGTGCCGACCGTAGCCGGCACTCCGATTACGCGCTATTGGCTGATCCCGCCGGAACTGCGGCCGAAGATGTTCATGCCGCATCCCACCATGAATTCGGAAGAGATGCGCGGGCTGACCCAAGGCGTATGGGATCGCTTTTATAGCCTCAGTGCGGTGTGGAAACGCTCGAATTGCACTCCTAATTTAAAGGCGCGCCTGGCGTTCATCTTTATTTCGAAGCTCTACCGGCAAATGTATGCGAGCACCGGTATCACGACGGATAGCGCGCGCCGCAATCGGGCCAACCAATGGGCCCGATGGTTAGCCGTTCCCTGCCGGCGCCTGTTCCAAGGAAAGCCCATGCCGGGGCTAACGGCGCCGCCGCGAAAGACTACCCAGGTAGCGGCAGCAACCGCGAACCGCGGACAGCTCAACGTGATTCACTAGGCTCGCGCTCTACGCTGTGGGCGTCATTTCGACGCGTACCGGCGGATTATAGAATAGGAACCGGCCGCAGCTTTCGCAAGTCATCAGGAGTTCGCCTTTTTTGAGGTCCTGCAGATACTGCGGACGCAGAACGATCTGGCACGCGGCGCAACGGCCGCTGGTAGCTTCCGCGATCACCACTCCATGCCATTTTTTACGGATGCGTGCGTATTCGGCAAGCGTAGCCGCGGGTAGCTGCGCGGCAGCCTCGATGCGTCGCGCTTGCAACTCTTGAAGCTGGGCCTGATCGGCGGCAGTGCGTTCGCGAGCACGGCTCTTCTCGGTCTCGACCAGCCGCTTTTCATCTTTGAGTGCAACTTCGGCGGTCTTGACGGCAGCCTCCAAGGATTCCGATTCGGACATCAGTTCCAGAATGCGGTCTTCGGCGGTGCGGATCTCGTTCTGCAGGTATTCGATTTCGTGCTGGAATGCTTTGTACTGTTCGTTGGTCTTGGCGCCGAGCATCTGATCCCGCAGCTTCGAGATCTTTTGCTCGTGCATCTGGATATCGCCCTCCAGTTTCTTACGTTCCTTCTGATTGGCGGTGAGCGCAGCGCGGTCCGCATCGAGGCGGCGCTGGTGCGATTCCAGCGTCTTTTCGATAACGGCGATATGTTTGGGAAGCGCGGCGACTTCTTTTTCTAACTCCGTCATCTGCAAATCGATGGCTTGGAGCTGACTCACCAGACGCGTATCTGGGTGCATGAAACATCATCTTAGCACGCGCGCCGCGGAGTGATTTCGCGTATGAATCATGCGATTCTTAAGCTTATGCCTTCCCCCGATAGTTTGCCGCCGGTCCCGCTCACGCTAGAGGGGTCGAGCCTCCTGCACCAGATGCTGCGCGTGCGCTGGGCCGATTGGCGAGCGCTCGCGGCGGCGCGGCGCGCGGAGATTCTGGCGGAAGCGGGCGCGGCATTCCGCAAGCTGGAGGAAGACGGCAGCGCTATGTTTTCCCTGCTGGGGCACAAGGGCGATCTCATGCTGGTTCATTTCCGCCCCAGCTTCGAACAGTTGGGAGAGGTCGAACGCGCGATCCAGAAGCTGGCTCTGTGGGATTACCTGGAGCAGACTTCGTCCTACCTGTCGGTGGTCGAGTTAGGGTTGTACGAGTCTACCGCCAAGGTCTACGGCGCTTTGGCCGAGTGCGCCATCGACCCGTTTACGCCGGAGTGGAACGCGGAAATTCAGGACACACTCGCGCGCCAGCGGCAAGCCATGCACCCGCGTCTTTTTCCGGAGATGCCCGGGCACAAATTCATTTGCTTTTATCCCATGGACCGCCGTCGCGGCGAAGATAAAAACTGGTATCAGCTTCCTTTGGCGGAGCGCCAGCGGCAGATGGGCGATCACGGCGCGATCGGCCGCCGTTACGCAGGCCAAGTCAAGCAGATCATTTCCGGTTCCATCGGATTCGACGATTGGGAATGGGGCGTGGATCTGTTCGCCGACGACCCGCTGGTGTTCAAGAAGCTGATCTACGAGATGCGATTCGACGAAGTGAGCGCCGTGTATGCGCTCTTCGGAACCTTCTACGTGGGCGAGCGTACGCCGGCGGCCGAAATCGGTAAGCTACTGGATCTCTCTTAGACCGAGTTCTTGCGCTGGAGCCGTCGGCGCACCGGGCCCGCGAAGGCGCGGATCGCCATATCCACTTCATGGACGCCCAAGGCGCGGCAGATGCCGTAAAAAACCAGGAACCCTAACGGGATCGACACCGCCAGATCGCCCAATCGCCCTAGCTGCGAAACCCCCAGCCAGCGTTCGACGTAGTGGCTCGAAAGCGCGATCACGCCCGCCATCACCAGCGACGCCAGCAGCACTTTGCCGATTCCGGAGGCCAGTTCGTGCCCATAAACTCCGCCAATGCGGCGGCGCAGAATGTCGAACAGGAGGAAGAAGCCGAACAACGCCACGGCCGAAGTTGACAGCGCCAGTCCCGCATGGCCGAGGCCGGCGAACCGAATCATGAATTCTGCGGTGGAGAAATTAACTGCGATCGAACCCAGGCTTACCAGCATGGGCGTGCGCGCGTCACCTAGCGCATAGAACGCCGGATTCAAAACTTTCAGCGCCGCATAGCCTGCCAGGCCGATCGCGTAAAAGGATAGCGCCAGCGCGGTTTGTTGCGTGTCGTAAGCTTGGAACCGTCCGCCTTGGTAGATCGCGCCGATGATGGATTTTCCCAGCACGGCCAGCCCCACCGAGGATGGCAACGTCAGCAGGAACACCATGCCCAAAGATTTTGACAAGGTCCGCCTGAATTCCTCCATGTTGCCGGCCGCGGCGCTGCGCGAAATGGAAGGCAGCGTGGCGGACGCCATGGCCACTCCGAACAAGCCCAATGGGAGCTGCATGAAGCGGAAGGCATAGCCGAGCCAACTGACCGGGCCGTCGAGACCACGCACTGGATCGGCAATGGTAGACGCGAAATTGGTATTCACCATCACGTTGATCTGTACGGCGGCATTGCCCAGGATCGCCGGGCCCATCAGACGGAAGATGCGCGTCAGGCCGGGATGATTCCAATCGAACATCACCCGGAAATGGAATCCCAGGCGATAGAGGGCCGGCAACTGCCACACCAATTGCAGCGCGCCGCCCAGCACTACGCCGATCGCCATGCCTTCAATGCGAGCCAGGTGCAGGACCGGGCCGAGCCAGATTCCCAGGATCACGCCGAAGCCAACCGAGCCGATATTAAAGAAGGTGGATGCCATTGCCGGCACACCGAATTTGTTGGATGCGTTCAACACTCCCATGGCCTGCGCCGCCAGCGCCACCAGCAACAGGAAGGGAAACATGATGCGCGTCATCCGCACGGCCAACTCGAATTTGCCAGGGACGGCCGCGAATCCCGGAGCCATCAGATGCACCAACTGTGGAGCGAATATCACGCCCAGAGCGCAGATCACGCCTACGATCAAAATCAGCGCGGTCGCCACCAGGTTGACCAGACGCGCGGCCGCTTCCTTGCCGCGGTTCGCCAGATATTCGGTGAAGGTGGGTACGAACGCGCTCGAAAGAGCGCCTTCCGCAAACAAGTCGCGGGTGAGGTTGGGAATGCGGAAACCCAACATGAACGCGTCATAGATCAGGCCGGCTCCGAAGAGACGGGCCATCATACTTTCCCGCAGCAGGCCGGTAACGCGGCTCATCAGTACAGCGACCGACACAACGCCCGCCGAGCGGACTACGCTTTCGCTTTGTCCGGCATTGGTGCCGGCGGCGCCCGCAGCGGACGGCGCGGGAGCAGTCACGCTCCCAGAAGCCGCGTCACTGCCCGTATTGTTCGAAAAAGTGGGCAATGGTC
>JANXXL010000013.1 GCA_025350625.1 Bryobacterales bacterium
GTGCACGCTGCGGCCCGGCAGGTCAAATTTCATAAATGCCGCAATTGGTGTCGAAAGTCATTCGCCCAGCGCCGCTCGGTTTTTAGCGAGCTGCGCTTCGTATTCGGCGAGCTTCGCCCGCATCCCGACGATCACGTGGGCAGGCGCCTTAGCGACGAAACCTTCGTTTTCGAGCTGCCGCCTGGAATTGGCGATCACTTTTTGAAGCTGCTCGTTTTCCTTCTCCAGCCGCTCTTTGGGAACTGGAATGTCGAGAGCCAGATGGTAGCCGGGTCCATCCTGCGGCTGAAGCGTGAGGCTCACGTTTGCGATCCGTTCGATGAATTCGAGGTTGACCGAACGCGGCGCGCGCAGTAGACCGGCGAGCTTCTCGCGAGTCTGATTATCAGCTCGTATGCCGCGTATCTCGATAACGATATCCTGCAGCAGTTTCATTTCCCGCTCCGCTTCGGGATCATTCATTGCAGCGTCATATTGTGGATAGGGTTCGAGCGCGATAGAAGTATCGTGGCCGCGGCGATGCCACAGTTCCTCGGTGATGAAGGGCATCAGCGGATGCAGCAGCAGGAGCGCCTTTTCGTGCACTTCGTAAGCGAATCCCCAGTCCGCGTCGGACTTCTTTAATTCGAGATACCAGTCGCAGAATTCATCCCAGAAAAACGTCCAAACCGCGTCGGCAGCTTCGTGATAGCGGTGCGCAGCGAAGGCTTTATTGGCGAGATCGACGGCAGTGTTGAGGCGCGAGCCGATCCATCTATCGGCCATCGAATCGCGCCTCGCCTCGCCTTGCGATTTACTAAACAACAAGCGCGAAGCATTCCAGATCTTGTTGGCGAAGTTACGGCCCCGCGCGATCACTTCCTCGCTCAACGCGATGTCATTGCCGGGGGCGGCCGCCACCAGCAGTCCAAAGCGAACCGCGTCGGTTCCGTATTTCTCGTTGACCACCAGCGGATCGACCACGTTGCCTTTGGTCTTCGACATCTTTTGGCGCTCAGCGTCGCGCACCAGGCCGTGGATGTGGATCTGGCGGAAGGGCACGTCGCCCATCATTTCCATGCCCAACATGATCATGCGCGCAGCCCAGAAAAAGATGATGTCGAAGCCCGTGACCAGCAGCGTAGTGGGATAAAACGCCCGCAGATCCGCCGTGTCATCCGGCCAGCCGAGCGTTGAGAAAGGCCACAATCCGGAGCTGAACCAGGTATCGAGCACATCCGTCTCCTGCGTGAGCTTCGCGGAGCCGCAGTGCGAACATTGGGTGGGTTCTTCACGCGCCACCGTGACCCCCTTGCAATCGCCGCAATACCAAGCCGGAATGCGATGCCCCCACCACAACTGGCGTGAAATGCACCAGTCGCGGATGTTGTACATCCACTCGAAATAGGTCTTCGACCAGTTGGCGGGGACGAAGGTGATGCGTCCGTCCTCGACGGCCGCGATAGCCGGTTCCGCGAGCGGCTTCATCTTCATCCACCACTGCTTCGAGACCAGCGGCTCCACCACCGTCTTGCAGCGATGGCATTTGCCGAGGTTTAGCTTATAAGGTTCGATCTTTTCGAGGAACCACAGTTTTTTCAGTTCGGCGACCACCGCTTTGCGCGCTTCATAGCGGTCCAGGCCGGCGAATTTGCCTGCGGCCGCAGTCATCTTGGCATCTTCGCCGATCACCTGGATGCTAGGCAGGTCGTGGCGTTTGCCCGCCTCGAAGTCATTGGGATCGTGGGCAGGCGTGATCTTGACCGCGCCCGAGCCAAAAGCCAGATCGGCCATATCGTCGAGCACAATGGGGATCTCGCGGTCCGTGAGCGGCAGTTTCACTTTGAGCGCATGCAGGCTCTTGGCCCGCGGGTCGAGCGGATTGATGGCGACCGCCGTATCGCCCAGCATCGTTTCCGGACGTGTGGTTGCGACCACGATCGAGTCGTCGCTATCGACCACCGGGTATCGGATATGCCACAGAGTTCCGTCGGTTTCCTCGTGCTCGACTTCCAGGTCGGACAGCGCCGTCTGGCAGCGCGGGCACCAGTTAACGATGTAATCGCCCTGATAAATCAGCCCTTTTTCGTACAGCCTGACGAAGGCTTCGCGCACCGCGCGCGAGAGGCCGGCATCGAGGGTGAAGCGTTCGCGCGACCAGTCGCAGCTGACGCCCGCGCGCTTCATCTGCTCGACGATGCGCCCGCCGTTTTCCTCTTTCCACTTCCAGACGCGGGCCTCAAAGGCTTCGCGGCCGAGGTCGCGCTTGGTCAAACCCTCTTCGGCGAGCTGGCGCTCGACCATGATCTGCGTGGCAATGCCCGCGTGATCGGTACCGGGCACCCACAGCGTGCTGACGGCTTTCCCTTCGGGCGTCCGGCGCATGCGTCGCCAGCGCACTTGCGCGTCGATGATCGAATGCTCGAACATGTGCCCCATGTGCAGGGACCCGGTGACGTTAGGCGGCGGAATCGCGAGCGAAAAGTAGGGCTCGCCGGGATGCGCTTCTGCGCGATAGGTCTGGTGCTCCACCCACCACTCAGCCCAATGCGGCTCGAACCGCTGGGGTTCGTAAACTTTATCGATTTCCATGGGGAAATTCGATTTTAGCAGGCCACTGCATTCGGGCGTCGCCAAAACTCATGTCACAGCGGGCGTTCGCACGTGTTCAGGCCGAAATCCAATTCCCACCATGCGCGCTGGAATGCGCCGCAGCACCGGGAATCGTTGCAAGAGCCTCAACGGCAAGGGCAGGCGTCGAATACCTGTTTCGTTGCCGAGGACGGGCCGCAACACGCGCTTGTGCGCAAAAACCTGAAATCCCTGCGTCATGCGCGTTGGAAATTCCCGGCGTCGTTGAACTTCCTGAAGACGTTTCGGATCCAACGCGCCGCTCAGCAACGGCCGCGCAAGAATGTTCGCTGCGGCGACGGCGTCTTGAATCGCTAAATTTATGCCCACACCTCCGAGCGGCGACATGGCGTGGGCCGAGTCCCCAATACATAAGAGGCCCGCGCGCGACCATTGGCGCAGCCGGTCAACTGCGACGGAAAGCAGCTTAATGTCATTCCAATCTTTCAATTCGTTGACGCGGCCGCCCAAGAACGGCGCCACTGCGGCAATATCTTCCCGAAAGCGTGGCAGCCCCTTTTCCCGAATCGCCTCGAATGCACCTTTGGCGATTATGTACGCGCACTGCCAGTAGTCGCCGCGATTGAGGGTCACCAGAATCTTACCTGACCGTACCCGGCCGAGGGTCTGATTAGGATCGTCTGGCTGCCGCGAGACCCGCATCCACAGCACGTCAATGGGAGCGCCCAGGTCGATCACTTCCAGCCCGGCTTTCGCGCGCACTATGGAATGGCGGCCATCGGCCCCTACAGTCAAGTTCGCGCGGATTTCAAGGATGCCGGCTGGCCTCGTGGCGCGCACACCCACGATGCGCCCGTCTTCTTCGAGCAGGTCTTTGACTTCGGATTCCATCAACACTTGAAACTTCGGATACTGCTTTGCTTGATCGGCAATGAAGTTCAGAAAATCCCACTGGGGCATGAGCGCTATAAACTTGCAGTGGGTTGAAAGATGAGAAAAATCGGCGATGGTTACTTGAAAGTCCTCGATTTGACCGCCAATCTGGGCCAATTCCTGATGTGGCTGCCGCAGGAATGGCTCCAGGATGCCGAGTTCGTACATCAGTTCGAGCGTCGACGGGTGAATGGTGTCCCCGCGGAAATCTCGCAGGAAATCGGCGTGCTTTTCGAGCACCACTACATCCACTCCTGCGCGCGCGAGTAAAAATCCCAGCACCATGCCGGCCGGGCCCCCGCCTACTATGCAGCAATGAACTTCCAGCATCGAAGATCCATTATGTCCAAACAGACGCCTCCCAGGTACATGTGCGATAGAATAGGCGCTATGAATTATTACGGAGCCAAAGACCTTGCCGCCTCCTTCCGGACGGTGCGCAAGAACACACTCACGATCGCGGAAGAGATCCCGGAAGACAAATACAGTTACCGCGCCGCGGAAGGGACCAAGACCGTGGGTGAGATTCTTACTCACATCGCGCTCGGCCCCAAGTTCCAGGAGCAGATCAACCTGGTCGAGAAGCGCACTTCCATGGAAGGTTTCGACTTCATGGGGCTGATGGGCAAGCTGATGGCGGAAGCAGCCAAGCCGCGCACCAAGGCGGAAATCAGCGCGTTGCTCAAAGACGAAGGCGAGAAATTCGCCACGACGGTGGAGTCGCTTTCAGACGACTTCCTGGGCCAGAGCGTTTCGATGCCGCCCGGCATGACTCCTGCCAGCCGGACCCGTTTCGAAATGCTGGCCAGCGTGAAGGAACATGAGATGCACCATCGCGGCCAACTAATGCTGATTGAGCGCATGCTCGGCATCACCCCTCATCTCACCCGTGAGATGGAAGCGCGCATGGCCTCTATGCAGGCCGCCGCGAGCCAGAAGGCTTAGAGATTTCAGAGCGGCAACTGCGACGGCTCGGAGTCGCGCGCTTTCGGCCTATCGGCGACTGCGGCGGCCTCCACCACCTCCACAAATCGCTCAGCGTCGATGGGCTTATTGATGAACTGATCCATGCCGGCCGCCAGACAGCGTTCCCGGTCGCCTTTCATCGTATGCGCGGTGAGCGCAATGATCGGTGTATAGCTGGAGCGCCGCTTCTCGATCTCGCGAATTCGGGCGGTGGCTTCGAGGCCGTCCATATCGGGCATCTGGACGTCCATCAGAATAATGTCGAAGGATTCGCGATCGACAAATTCCAACGCTTCCCGGCCGCTCGCGGCAATCGTCACTCGATGGCCGCGCTTTTCGAGCAGTCGCTTCACCAGGTGCTGGTTGACGAGATTGTCTTCCGCCAGCAAAACAGAAAGACTCATTCTAAGGCGGTCATGAGAAGTTCCCACCGCCTCCAACATGTTCTGCAGGCTGATGCTGTCGACAGGCCGCGTTTCCGGGGATGTCGCGGGTTGCGGGGCGGCTAGGAAGCGAGTGGTGAATTGGAAAATACTCCCGCCGCCGGGCTCGCTTTGAACGCCGATCGTCCCGCCCATAAGGTCCACCAGCCGGGAACAAATGGCCAGCCCCAGACCAGTGCCGCCAAATTTGCGCGTAGTGGAGCCGTCGGCCTGCCGGAAGGCTTCAAAAATAATCTGCTGCTGGCCCGCGGGAATTCCAATGCCGGTGTCCGAAATCGTATAGCGCACCGTCACGCCATCGGCGGCTTCGCTGGCGAGTTCCACCAGTAACCCTACGCGGCCTTCGGCGGTGAACTTAATCGCGTTGCCCAACAGGTTCATCAATATCTGGCGCAGACGGTGGGGATCTCCGATCAAACGGTCGGGAACCGCTTCATCCACCCGGCTATCGAAGGCGAGACGTTTCTGCTCCGCCATAAAACGGAAGATCCGGCTGGTCTCGGAAATGCACTGGCGCAGCGAAAATTCGATGGGATTCACCTCTAAGCGGCCGGCTTCTATTTTGGAGAAATCCAAAATATCATTCAGCAACTCGAGCAAGGAGTGAGCCGAGAGCCGCGCCATCTCCAG
>JANXXL010000034.1 GCA_025350625.1 Bryobacterales bacterium
GGCGGCAGACGCGGCGCATTTCGCGCAACGCCTCGACGGGATCGGGAAATGTGCATGTGCCGAGAGTGGACACGACCGTGTCGAATGAGCCATCTCGGAAAGCTAGATGCTGGGCATCCATGACAGCCGCCTTCCGTGCGCCCCGGTTGCGCGCCCTCATAAGCATGCCGGGGCTGAGATCGACGGCTGTGATATCGAGACCTCCAGGGTAGTGAGCCAGATTCAATCCAGAACCGGCGGCTACTTCGAGCACACGCCCAACAGATGACTTCAGCAGGCGCGAACGCAGGCGGCGGAATACCACCGCCTCCAGTGCCACGGTGGCGAAATCATACCATCGCGATGCGCGGTCCCACTTCCCTTGAAGATCCGGCAACGAATCCATAGGCATGTAACGACTTCTCTCATCGTATGTCAGGACTCGAGTTCCTTCGGTATCGGCGGGAAGTTGCCGTTTGGGTTGCTGGGGCCTGCCTAGGCGAGTCCTGGGTCTACTCACAGACGCTACAAGCACTTCAGCGCCGCTAAGCAACTCACTTGGTGGAATTCACAAAATGCCGTACAAAATAGCATGAGACAACACCTCCCCCAACCAACTCTGGCGACGAAGGACCCGAGGACACCGCTTTCTCTCGCGAGAGCTTTTTCGGTCCGTTTGAGAACCAGCGGCGCACTTTAGTGGGGGACACGGAGGATGGCACCGTGACCACTGGAAATCAAACATTCGCCAATCGGGAAATCATGGACATCAAGGCTGCGGCCAGATACCTGGGAGTTTCAAGGTCGCACCTGTCGCACATTCTCGCCGGAAAGGTTCCCGGCGTTCCAGCGATTCCGTATGTCCGCGCCGGTCGCCGCGCGCTAATCCGCCGGGTCGTGATTGACCGGTGGTTGTTGGAGCAGGAGCACGGCGTCGCAACGAGCATGGCCCAGTGATACGATCGAATCACCCCGAATCAACGCCTGCGCCTCACAAGGAGAATCCATGAGACGCAGGAGATTTCAGAAGGGCAGCTTGCAACTTCGCAAGCATGCAGATAGGAGAGTATGGGTGGTTCTTTACTACGACGAAAAAAGCGAGCGGCGCTATCACACACTCGGCTGGGCCTCAGAAATGAACAAGGGTACGGCTGACGAGAAGCGCCAGGAGTTCATGCGCGAGATTAATGGCGGCGCTCGGACGACCGGAGCGATCCGTCCGCCAACAGTCGCAGAGTTCCTCAACCAGGTGTACTTGCCGTTCTACCTGGGCAAGTGGAAGGAATCGACGGCAGGTACGTCGGAGAACCGCCTCCGGCATCACATCGAAAAGGAACTCGGGGCCCATCGCTTAGAAGACCTCACGCTGGCGCCGCTCCAGCAATTCTTGGAGCGGAAGGCGGCAGCCGGGCTATCGTTCAGCGTCGTGGATCACCTGCGTTGGGACCTGTCTTCGATATTCGAGATGGCAGTGTCCGAAAAAGTGATCGCGGTAAACCCTACTGCGGCACTTTACACTCCGAAAACCGCAAAACGCACCGAGAGCCAGGCAATGTCCGCGGACCAAGTTGAGCTTGCTCTCGGTGCGGTCGAATACCGGGAGCGGGTAATACTCCGGCTTGCTATTTTCGCCGGCATGCGCCCAGGTGAGCTTCTGGCCATTCAGAGGGAACATGTTCGACCGGATGCTTCGGTGATCGAAATCCGGCAGCGCGTGTACCGAGGAAAGTTCGCGGCTCCAAAGAACGGTTTGGTCCGTAAAGTCGCGGTTCCTCCTTCGACTGCTTCCCTCCTGCGCGATTGGATGGAGAAGGCGGTAGATCAGAATCCAGAAGTGTACGTGTTTGCGGGTGAAACCGGCCAACCGCTCTGGAGATCGTCTTTGCTGGAAGACCACATTAGAGCCAAGTTGGAACCGATCGGCTTGGGCTGGGTGAACTTTCAGGTTTTGCGGCGGACACATGCGAGCCTTGGCCATCAAGCCAAAGTGGACCCGAAGGTGTCAGCGGACCAGCGGGGGCATGGTATTGGAGTGGCCCTCGATGTCTACACAAAGTCGAGTATGAAGGACCGGGCGACTGCCGCGAAGCAGCTTGAGGACTCGGTTTTCAACAAGGCTGTTCGGGCGCGAAAGAGGTCCGCGTGATTCTTAATGGAGGGCTATGGAGGGTGCGTTTTTAGAGTGGCCGTAAGTTATTGATTCTGGAGCGGGAGACGGGACTCGAACCCGCGACGTCCAGCTTGGGAAGCTGGATCATTTGCCGTTCCGAACGCAGGATCCGCGGTTGTGTGGACGAGGCAGCCGCCTGAGTCTGAAGGAATGGATTGGAGGTATGGATGAAACCGCTTGATGAACTCCGGAATTCTAACTATCACCAGGAACTCGGCCAGAAGATGTGGGCGGCTTTTTTGGCTCAACAGCAAGGCATCTCGTTGAGTAGCGCCATAAAAAAAGTAGAAGGCCCAGTCGGCGACTTGTGGTTGATGGTTGCAGACTTTGCGCTGCACACATACAGCGACAGCATGGAAAGGCTCCTTTTACGGTCAACGGACAAGCAATCCACAGACTGGCAAATGTGACCGGCACGTCGGCGTCCGGCGAGCTGGTGTCGCAAGAGGCCCCTTAAGCGCCCGGGTGAGCCGCCGCGCGGCTGATTAAACTCATTTGGCGCTTTAGACGGTTTCCGTTATAACTAAGTAGTCGTGAGCACCAACGAGGCTGCGATGTCAACAGCTCAAGTTCAAGCAATTCCCAAGATATTCCTGACTGTCGAAGAGGCTGCGCAACGCTTAGGGGTGACGGTGGGCTGGATCTATGAGCGCACTAGACGCAAAGCCATTCCGCACCGTAAACTCGGAAAGTTCGTCCGGTTCACAGAGGAGGATCTGCGAGCAATTGTCGAGGCGGCAGCTAAAGGGATTATGCAATGAGCCAAGGCGGCCATATTGTCAAGCCTAGCGGCAAGCGCAAGACATGGGCGATCATCTACCGCGATCCGGCAGGCATCCAGCAATGGGAAGGTAAATTCAAGAAGCGTACCGACGCGCAGGCCCGGTTGAACGAACTTCTCGGAGCCATCGATAAGGGGACGTACGCGCGACCATCTTCCGTCACGTTTGAAAAGTTTGCAGAGGATTGGCTGGCCGGGAGGCGCCAGATCCGCGGCAGTACGGAATCGGGATATGGTTCGATTATCAACAAGCAACTCGTTCCTCGGCTTGGAGCTATTGCAGTATCTGCTCTGCGGTTCGAACATGTTGACGCGGCCGTGAGCGGCATGATCGAAGACGAGCTTTCCTCGAAGACGATCCGCAACGCTGTGACGCTGCTGCGTACTATGCTAACCGGCAAAAGGGGCCCCAGCGCGGTGCGAAGGGGTTTCGCGTTCCACGATCCAACGATGGGGCTTGAGCTTCCGCCACTGGAATCCCGCCAGATCACGCTACCGACACCAGAACAGGTCTGGGCACTGATCGGCGCCGCGAAGGAGTTGGGCGGCCTCAGTTACGCGCTAGCCTATACGGGGGCGTTTACCGGCGTGCGGCGAAATGAGGCTCTCGGGCTTCGATTCAATGATATCGAGTGGTTTGGCAACGAGATCAATGTGCGTCATGCAATCTCGAAACGTCGCGGTACAGATGGCGCGCACAAATGGGAGTGGCACGTTGGGCCGCCGAAGTCACGGAAATCGTCACGCCGCATCGCCGCAACCGAAAGCGTTATGAAAATGTTGGCCGATTTGAAGGTCGGCAAACCGGACGGCGCTTTTATCTTTCCCGGCGATTGCACCGGCTTCATAGACCCGGACAAATTTGACGCAGAGGTTTGGAAGCCTCTCGCAGAAAAGGCCGGCATGGCAGGGACCCGCTTTCACGACCTGCGACATTTCTTCGCGAGCCAGTTGATCGCGCAGGGCGAAACCGCCGCCTACGTTCGCGACCAGATGGGCCACTCCAGCATCAAGGTTACCTTCGATACCTACGGGCATCTCTTCCCAGGCCGCGGCAAGGAAGCTAGCGCCCGCTACGAGAAGTCGATGGCCGATGCGAGGGTCCGCCACAAAACGGAAGCCAGTGTTAGCAATCCGTTAGCAATTGATAGGGAAGAAGGGCCGAAAGGAACCGTAACCAATTGAAGAAATTGGTTGCGGGGGAAGGATTTGAACCTTCGACCTTTGGGTTATGAGCCCAACGAGCTACCAGACTGCTCCACCCCGCAGAACTATGGTATCGCAGGCACACTGCAAGGTCAACCTTTCTGTCGCGGCAACATGAGAAGTTCCTAATTGGGCAAAGTAGAGTAGAAAGTTCCTCTTGACAGGGAAACACTGGAAGGATGGAACGAATCGCGATGAGCCAGGAGGAACGGGATTGTCTGGAGTGGTTGAAGAGGGCGGAGGGCGGAGTCATCAGGCAGCGTCACGCTGCCGAGAGACTGGGCGTCAGCGAGCGTTGGGTGCGCAAACTTCTGAAGCGCATGAAGACCGAGGGCGACGGCGTTGTAATCCACGGTCTGCGGGGCCGGCCATCGAATCGGCGGATCGACGAGGAGACACAACAGCGTGCTATCGAGTTTTTAAAGCAACCGGAATGGCACGACTTCGGTCCGACGTTTGCGAGCGAACAGATGGCCAAGCGGCACCAGATCAAAGTCAGCAAGGAGACGGTGCGCGCCTGGATGGCGTCGGCCGGCCTGCGGGAGGCACACGCACGGAAACTTGGGGAGAAGCATTTCTGGCGCAAGCCGTGCAGCGGCTACGGCGAGCTGGTGCAATGGGACACATCGAATCACGATTGGCTGGAGGGGCGAGGAGAGAACGTTCGATATCTGGTTCGCATGATCGACGATGCCACCAGCCGGAGTGGGGGACGATTCGTGCATCGGGACGGGACGAGAGAGAACATGGGTGTGTTGTGGGAGTACCTGGAAAGCAACGGGCGGATGGTAGATCTGTACACGGATCGGGCGGCGATGTTCATGGTGACGCCGCGACCGGGAGAGAGCAAACAGCAGAGAGAGGAGGCAGACCGGTTGACGCAGTTCGGTCGCGGACTGAGAGAGTTGGGAATCGGTTGGATTGCGGCGCACTCGCCGCAGGCGAAGGGGCGCGTGAATTGTGCGGGATCTTAAGAGGATCGGGCTTGTGATTGGCGTTGCTAACTTACTGAAAGTAGGTGGTGGGCCCGCCCAGACTCGAACTGGAGACCTCTACCGTGTCAAGGTAGACCAGACCCTTCAGATACTCGCTCTCTCTCTGAAAACAAACAACTTAGACAATAGCTATTTGCGGGAAATCTGCGGGAATCGGCACGTTTTTGACGGTTCTGCGGGAATTGTGCGGGAAGGAAAATCACTGCTCGGCAGG
>JANXXL010000036.1 GCA_025350625.1 Bryobacterales bacterium
GAATACTCATGGACGGCGACCGGAAAGTGGTCGGCAGCGATGTCGCCCATTACGATGTAATCGCGCGTGTCGCCACCGATGTAGTAGGCGGAGGCGAATTCATTGATGCGGAATCGCTTGTATTCTTTTTCGCTTTGGAAGGCAATCAGGCGCACCGGCAACGGGTTCACCAGCGAACCGGGGCGAATGCGCACGAATAGATCGCGGACCTGCTCGAAGTAGAGAATTGCTTCGCGGCCCTTCTTTTCGCTGGTGGTAGTATACAGCTCGAAGTTCGGACTGGTGAGCTTCAGCCATTCGGAGGCGAAGGCCTTGCTGCCGGTGAAGAGAAAAGCAGCCGCAATAAGAATTCTGAAAGTGCGCAAAACCCGCCTTGATTACTTGAATTTTCAGCGTAACACGGTTATCCCGCGGTGAGCCCGCCGTCGAGCAGCATGGCGTGTCCGGTGATAAAGCCGGCGTCGTCGGAACACAGGTAAAGAATCGAACCGGCGATTTCTTCCGGGGTTCCGAAGCGTCCGACGGGCATGCGGGCTTGCAGCCGTTCTTCCAAGCCGGGGCGCTCCTGTAGCATTTCTTCCACCATCGGGGTTCGCGTAAAGCCGGGGCAAACCGCATTCACGCGGATGCCCTTGCGCGCATACTCAAGCGCCGCCACTTTAGTAATTCCAACTACGCCATGCTTGCTGGCTGTGTAGGCGGAGTGGCGGGCGAAGCCACTGACCCCGGCCACCGAGGCCACGTTCACAATGGCTCCGCTGCCCTGGGGCAGCATCACGGCGAGCTCTTCCTTCATGCAGTGGAAAACGCCCGTCAGATTCACGGCGAGCACCTGGTCCCACACGTCATCGGGGTAATCCGCAGTAGTGGCGCGGACGCCTCCGATTCCAGCGCAGTTGACCGCGCAATCCAGGCGGCCATGCAGTGCAACAGCCTTCGATACGGCGGCGCGAATCTGTTCCGCGCGCCGGACATCCATCGCGAAAAAGGACAACTCCGGCAAAGAGCCGGGATGAATATCGGCGGCCAAAACGTTGGCTCCGGCGGCGGCGAACGCCAGGGCGGTTGCACGGCCGATACCAGACGCACCGCCGGTGATCAGGCATGATTTTCCTTCCAAGATTCCGGGTGTCATTGGCCTCTCCAATCAGCGTGACTTGCATTTACCGCGCCAGTAAGGCAAACTGGACGGTTTTCCTATTGTTAACCGAACCTTCATGAGGATACGAGTTCTATATCACGATCACTGCTTCGACGGGGCTGCATCGGCGGCATTTTTCAGCCGGTTCCTCGAGGATAAATTTTATCCCAATTCCGAATTTCTCTTCACGGGAATGGCGCACAAGGCATCGCAGTTATTTGAAGACGGTTTGTTTGATGGCGATGAGAATGCCATCGTCGATTTCAAATACAGTCCGAATCCGAAGCTCACCTGGTGGTTCGATCATCATCAGAGCGCTTTCCTTTCCGCCGAGGATGCGGAGCACTTCCGGCAAGACCATAGCGGCAAGAAACTGTACGACCCGGGTTTCCGGTCGTGCACAAACTTCATCCGCACGGTAGCCAAGGAAAAGTTTGGCTATGTCGCGGAGGACCTCAATGAACTGGTGACGTGGGCCGAAATTATCGACGGCGCGCAGTACGCCAGTTCTCGGGAAGCGGTGGAACTGCGGGCTCCGGCGATGCAGCTTACGCTTGTGATTGAGGGATCGAAGGGATCCGAGACCGTGCAGAAGATTATCCGCTGGATGCGGCATTTAACGCTGGAACAGATCATCGCCCAGCCCGATATTCAGCAACTGTACGTGCCGATGTACCAACAACATATAAAGTCCATCGACATCATCCGCAATGCCGCGGTCAACTCCGGCGGCGTAGTGTTTTTCGATCTGATCGCGGACAAGATGGAAGGGTACAACAAGTTCATTCCGTACTATCTGTTTCCGGATTCCAGCTACACGGTGTCGGTAAGCACGTCCACGTTTCGCACGAAGGTCTCGGTGGGATCGAATCCCTGGGTGACAGCGCCGCTGAAGCACAATCTAGCGACCATCTGCGAGCGCTACGGCGGCGGGGGACACGCCA
>JANXXL010000052.1 GCA_025350625.1 Bryobacterales bacterium
TGCGGCACTCAGTGACGATGGCATGGTCATCGGCAACATTCTCCGCCCGCCTGATGGATCTCAATCGCGAATACACCAAGGCCCAAGCCGACCGAGTCAGCAAGGAAGCCGCTCATAATTCCGTGCAAGGGGGCGCGCTCGAGGCAGTGCAGGCGTCGACGCAAGGGGACGCACTCAAGAAGTTGACCGAGGATCTCGACCTCGCCGAGCAAAAGTTTGCGGAAGTGAAGAATCACTATGGCATGAACCATCCGGAGTATAAGAAGGCCCAGTCCCGCGTGGAGGAATTGCAAGCCCAGATTCTACGCACCCAAAGCAACGTCCAGCAGCGCGTTGAGGTGGAGTATCGCGAGGCGGGCGACCGCGAAAACATGTTATCGGCGGCGGTTCAGGAGACTAAGACTGAGTTCGACCAGCTCAACGCACATTCCTTCGAATATCAGACCCTGAAGCGCGAAGCCGAGGGCGACAAGAAGCTCTACGAAGAGCTCATCCGCAAAATTAAGGAAGCCGGCATCAATGCCAGTTTCCAGAACAGTTCTATTCGGGTGGCGGATCCGGCGCGGCCGGGATTGAAGCCGGTTTTTCCAAAGATCTGGCTGAATATATTGCTGGCTTTCCTTTTTGCAACGTTTCTCGCGGTCGGTGCGGCGGTGCTTGGCGACGTGCTGGATAATACCGTGCGTAATCCCGATCAAGTTACGCGGCTGATGAACGTCGAAGTCATCGGGTCCTTACCGGCAGTGAAGGAATGGCGCCGCCGTCTTAGTCCGATGGTCGGCCATGTAAACGGTAACGGAGCCAGTTCGAAAGGAGTCCCTCTAAATCGAAAGGGCGGCCCTTCAAAAGGGCCGGCCGTAAGAAGCGAACATGGTTACCCTACGCTCTCCACTTATGAGGAAGCGATCCGAACTCTTCGCAATTCGATTCTGCTCACGGATTTCGACCGTCGCCTGCGCAGCGTGCTGCTCACGAGCGCGTCTCCGTCGGAGGGCAAATCCACGGTAGCCTCGCACCTCGCGGCGACCCACGCCGAGCAGGGGAAACGCACCCTTCTCATCGATGGCGACCTGCGCCGTCCGAGTGTTCATCGCCTCTACCAAATTCCCAATAGCGTGGGACTCTCCAACGTCTTGCTGCAGCAAATTTCCTGGCGCGATGCCATCGTCAGGATGCCCGAGCCGGTGGGTCTCGATATTCTGCCGGCCGGGCCCTCCACGCGGCGTGCGTCGGATTTGATCGGAACGGCGCTGGCCGAGATTGTGGACGAGGCAACGCGGGAATACGATCTGGTTTTTCTGGACGCGCCTCCCTTGTTGGGCTTCGCAGAGCCGCTGCAAATGGCCAGCCTGGTGGATGGCGTGATCGTGGTTGCCCGCGCCGGCGACACCAGCCGCACCGCGCTCAATTCGGTAATCACGACTCTTTCGCGGCTGCGCGCCAATTTGGTGGGCGTGGTTTTGAACGAGGTTCACCGGGGGATCAGTCCCGGTTATTACTATTCGTATTACAACCGCTACAGCAAATACTATGCCGAGCGGGGAAATGACTTCCTAGCGTGAGCAGACCGCCTACTTTGTGGCCTCTACGGCTGGCAATGCTCCTGTTTGTTCTTGGGACTGCGAAATATGTCGAGAGAGACGACTTCCACGCCGACGATTCGGTCGCACAGTCTGTGATTGAGGTATCCGCGGTCGTCCTTGGCACTATTCTCGCGTTCTCGTCTACCGTGCGATGGAGAACTAAGCTTTCTATTCAGGCCCCCTATTTGCTTTTTCTGGGCTCACTAGCGCTTGCCGTTGTGTTTTCATTTCGTAGCTGGGACCCACTCTTCAGCGTGGCAAAGGGTGTTCTGCTCATGATGATCTCTGCATCAACAGTAGCCTTATTAAATCGCTACGGAGCGCTGAGCGTGATTCGGAGTGTGGTCAATGCGTCTGTAATCCTCATCGGATTCGGTGTTGTGGCTGGATTAGTGGCTCCCGGCCAATTTCCTTTACTACTTCACGATCCCGGGGAAGAAGCGCTACGGGCACGATTGCATCTGTTCAAGATCCACCCGATAGCTATGGCTGACACATCTGCGATTTGCCTGATCGCCAGCGTGGCGTTGAATGGGCGTTGGATACGCGTCTGCCGATTTATTCTACTTTTGTGTTTATTGTTTACCGTAGCGCGAGCTTCCATAATTGTTGGATTGCCCCTATACGCGGCGGCGCGGGTGTTGTCCGAGAAGAATCTGACTTTCAGATTGCGTCGCCTTGGCGTCATATTTGCGACGTTTCTATTGGCCATCGCCGCAGTCGTCGGCATTACAACCCTCACGCTCGGTTGGTCTGAAGTGCAAGATAATGGCGACGTTTTACTGCGAATTACAAACGCGACCTTAGAAAACTTGACTTTGAGCGGCAGGACAACGCTTTGGAGTTCCCTTATCGCTGATCTATCGCCACAGAATATATGGGGCTATGGAGTGGGCGGCGCGCGGCATTACCTCCGCACGGTAAATCCGTGGTTTAGTCATTCCCATAATTCGGCGTTAGAAACGATTTATATGTCCGGTTATTTAGGGCTATTGGCAACCGTGGGAGCAGTGGGCGTTGCGCTTCATAATTGTCTGGCAAGGTGGGAGATTCCCAACGCGCGAGTGTTCGCATGCACAGCGTCGTACATCTTGGCCGTTGGCATGATGAACCCTTCATGGTATGACGCTAGCTCTTTAATAATGTTCTCGATGCTCTGCAGCGTGCCTTGGGCAAGACTTCGAAGTAAGGAATGCCAAGCGGTCCAAGGAGGGATACGATATGCGAGTAGCTTTACTCACTAATTTTATCTTGCCCTACCGTGTTCCCCTGGTCGCGGAATTGCGGCGGCGCTGCGTTGAGTTTGAGATCTTCTTGTCGGGCACTCCCGATACCGGCCTCGCATCAGTTCCAGTCGGCCGCGAACTGCCAGTAACGGTGCAACGTAACCTTCGATTGCGTTCCACCCAGAAACATCCACATCATTTTACGGACGTGCAAACCATTCACTTCCCTTACGACACCCTTCCCCAACTTTATCGCTTTCGCCCGGACGTCATAATTTCCGGTGAGATGGGATTGCGGACTATACAGGCCGCCTTCTACCGAAGAATCTTCAGTGAGGCCCGACTCGTTATTTGGGCGACCCTCTCTGAGGTGACCGAGCAGGCTCGCGGAATCACCAGGTTGCTCGTTCGTAGAGCTTTGCTGAGGAAGGCGGACGCCGTGATCGTCAATGGAAACAGCGGTGCACGCTACGTCGAGCGGCATGGCGCTCCAAGAGAGCGTGTATTCCGCGCGCCGCAAACCACAGATGTGGCGGATTTTCTCGCTTTACCCGGGGTCCGTGCCGAACCAACTCGCCGTCGTATTCTATATTCCGGCCGACTCGTCGAATTGAAGGGAATAATGCCATTTCTCCTACATTTGGTGGAATGGGCGAATTCCCACCCCGAGCAGCAGGTCGATTTTTCTATTGCGGGTGACGGTCCGTTACGCGGGACACTCGCCGCGTATCCGATCCCTCGGAATCTTTCTTTGCATCTGCTCGGCGACGTGCCGTATGAGCGCCTACCGGAAGTGTACTCTCGGCGGGGCATACTGGCCTTTCCGACTTTGGCGGACGAGTGGGGCATGGTGGTAGTGGAGGCGATGGCGTCGGGGTTGCCCATCCTCGGTAGCGTCTATAGCCAGTCGGTCGAAGCGTTGGTTGTTGACGGCCAGACCGGCTGGACTTTTCGGCCAGACCAAACGGAGAATGTGAAATCCGCGATTGACCGCGCTCTCTTGACGCCCACCGAAGAACTAGACCGTATGGGAATTGCCGCTCGACTCCGGGTCTGCGAAATGACTCCAGCGGTTATGGCCGACCAAATCGTCTCAGCGATCAAATATGCGATTGCGAACCGTTCTTAGCGTCCACAATTTCTATCGCCAGCCGGGCGGCGAAGACCGCGTGTTCGCGGATGAAGCGGCTCTGCTGGAACAGCACGGCCACACCGTGGTCCGTTACGAAGAGCATAACCGCCGCATCGCCGGCGCGGGAATTGCCGCTGCCGGGAGTACGGTGTGGAGCGACCGGTCCTTTCGTCGTCTGCGTTCCGTAATGCGGGAGCAGACTTGCGATGTTGCGCACTTTCACAACACTTTCCCGTTGATTTCTCCTGCCTCTTACTATGCGGCTAGGGCTGCGAATGTGCCCGTGGTTCAGACGCTGCATAATTACCGTCTGATCTGTCCGGCGGCCAGTCTGCTGCGCGATGGTGCGGTATGTGAAGAGTGTATCGGCCGCGCGCCGTTTCCCGGAGTGGTCCACGGTTGTTATCGTGGCAGCCGTCCCGCAACCGCGGCAGTGGCGGCAATGCTTACGATCCATCGAGCAAGCGGAACGTGGCAGCGCATGGTGGATGTCTACATCGCACCCAGCGAATTCGCACGCCAGAAGCTGATCGCGGGCGGGCTTCCTGCGGAAAGTATCGTGACGAAACCAAATTTTGTGGCGCCGGATCCGGGTGCTGGAAGCGGTGATGGAGGATACGCACTCTTTGCCGGACGCTTGTCGGAAGAAAAAGGTGTGCATACATTATTCCAGGCCTGGGAAAGCTTGGGTACCGCCATCCCCCTGTTGGTATCCGGAGACGGGCCGCTCAGCGAAATGTACCGACCTGCCACTCTGATGGGCCATCAACCTCGCGCAAAGATTTTCGAGTTGATGCGCAATGCCAGCGTTCTCATTTTTCCGTCCATTTGCTATGAGTGCGCTCCGATGACGGTGATCGAAGCGTTCGCTTGCGGACTGCCAGTGATCGCTTCCAATATCGGATCGATTCCCGAGTTCGTCGATCACGGACGCACCGGCCTCCTCTTCCATCCCGGCGATGCAGAAGACCTCGTTCGTCAGGTTCGCTGGACCCTCGAACACCCTGACCGACTCGCCCTCATGCGTCAGGCTGCGCGCCAGGAGTTCGAGGCGAAATACACCGCGGAGCGCAATTACAAATTGCTCACTGAAGTCTATGAACTCGCTTTCTGCAATCGGCGGCGACGGCAGATGGATTTTGCACCCCTTAATGAAAGAGTTTTGGGCGATGCCAGTCTCGAAGATCTATACTGACGGCTCCTACGCAATAGCCACTGGCGGCACCTGGCATGCGGAGGATTCCGTCTTTAAATCCCGGCAAGTGTTGCGCATGCTGGGGCGGCACCCGGAGATCTCCTTCGGAAGCATCTGCGATATTGGCTGCGGAGCGGGCGGTGTGCTGGCCGAGATAGATCGCAGTCTGGATTCGGCGGTCAGACTCACCGGTTATGAAGTGATCCCTCAAGCTCACTCGATAAACCGCCACCATAGCGCCTCGCGTTGTGAATTCCTCCTGGGAGATCCGTTTGCCGACGATCGATTCTTCGATCTCGCGCTCGCGCTCGATGTGATCGAACACGTGGAGGACTGTTTCGGCTTCCTCCGCGAGTGCGCCGCCAAGGCCACCTGGAAGATCTACCACATTCCACTGGATGCGAGTGCCTCCACGCTGCTGCGGGGCGCTGACTGCTGGGATTCTGTCGGACACTTGCATCTCTTTACACGAGAGACTGCGCTCAAGACCGTGGAGCATTCGGGTCAGCGGGTCCTCGACTGGTTTCTGACGCCTGTCTCCCTCGAAAGGCCACACCGTCCGGCTACCCGTTTGACGAATTTCCCGCGCCGGATGCTGCCCGAATGGCTCGCTTCGCGCCTATTTGGCGGATACTCCATCATGATTCTCGCCCGCTAAGCAATGGACAGCCGCCAGATTCTTGACATACGCGTCAATACCGCCACCTACGAAAGCGCCGTAGCGAAAGTGATGCATTGGGCCGCTGCAGGCCGTTCTTCTTATGTGTGCCTGGCTAACGTCAACACCGTAATGGAAGCGCGTACCTCACGCGAATACCAGGTCGTGATGCGGCAAGCGGATTTGGTTACGTCCGATGGAATGCCGTTGGTGTGGCTGCTTCGCTGGTTGGGCGTTGTCGATGCCACCCGCGTCTATGGTCCTGATCTCATGCCGCTGATCCTCGCCGCGTCCGAGCAGCAAGGGATTGCGGTGGGCTTTTACGGAGGCACGGATTCATCGCTTGCAAAACTGGTCAGCGCTGTAGCCCGGCGTTTTCCAAATCTAAAACTGCCGTATGCCTACGCTCCCCCGTTCCGGCAACTGACGTCCGAGGAGGACCAGAGCGTGGTGCGCGCGATCAGCGATGCGGGGGTGCGCATTCTGTTCGTGGGGATCGGCGGTCCCCTGCAGGACCACTGGATGCACGCGCATCGAGGGCGGATTCCATCGGTAATGTTAGGCGTCGGGGCGGCCTTCGATTTCCTGGCGGGGATGAAGCCACAGGCCCCGCGATGGATGCAACAGAGCGGTCTCGAATGGCTATTCCGTCTGTGCGTCGAACCCGGGCGGCTCTGGCGGCGCTATCTTCTGCGTAACCCTCACTTCGCTATTCTCGCGTTGGCCTTTTTAGTCCGCACACGATATCATGAGCACCGCCGTCCAGCCTAGACTTACCGCGCGCTCCATTCAAGCCGCTACGCTTGCACCCTGGGCTATCTTCGCCGGCGATGTAGTGGCCCTCGAAGTCGCGTTCGCCCTGGGATTCGGACTCCGCCGCATATTGTCCGCCCACTTCACCGCCGGGATTGGCGTCGATCAAATCCTGGGAGTCGCTGCCGCCATTCTGCTGTTGCCGGTGATCCATTATCAAATCGGCCTCTATCCCGGTTATTTACTGGGCCCGGTGGAGCGCCTGCGCCGGCGCGTTCTGGCAACTCTCGCGGTCTTTGGCGGATTGGTCGCCTGGGACAATATCGTCGCGCGCGGAATCCTGTCACGCGGGGTTCTCCTGGGTACGCTGGTGTTCGCCCTGGTGCTGCCGCATATCGCGGAAATTGCGATCCGGAAAATGCTGATCCGACGCAACTGTTGGGGCATCCCGGTGGTTTTGCTGGGCGCGGGCGCGAGCGGCAGAGCACTCGCCCGCACACTGTTGGACCAACCGGAGCTGGGCTTGAAGCCGGTAGCGTTTTTGGATGATCGTCCGGATTCATGGAATCGCGCGGTCGAGGAAATTCCGGTGATCGGTCCACTCGGCTTGGCATCGGATTTCGAATCGCGGGCGGAAGCTGCCATTATTTCGATGGCTGACGTCGGCAAGGACGCGACCGCCGCGCTGCTTCACGAATTGGAGTTTCCGCGTCTGATTGTCATTCCCGATCTAGCCGGTAGCGCGAGCCTGTGGGTTACTGCGCGCGATTTAGGCGGGTCCTTGGGCTTCGAGATCAAGAAGAACTTGATGCTTCGCCGGAATCATTTGCTGAAGACTGCCATGGATCGGGCCATTGCTCTTCCCTTGTTCCTGGCAAGCCTGCCCTTGCTGGCTCTGGCGGGCATTTGGATCAAACTATCCAGCCCAGGCCCCGCATTTTACCGGCAAATGCGCCAAGGGATGGGCGGCCGGGGGCTCGCGGTGTGGAAACTGCGCACCATGCGTGTAGATGCGGATGCTCAGCTGAAAGATTGGTTTGAAGCGCACCCCGGAGACCGCGAATATTGGAAACTCCACTTCAAGCTGAAGCGCGATCCGCGGGTATTGCCGGTGATCGGACGATGGTTGCGCATCACCAGCCTGGACGAGTTGCCCCAGTTATGGAGCGTTCTCAAAGGCGAGATGAGCCTGGTGGGTCCGCGCCCTCTGCCGGATTACCATTTGGAACAGTTTCCGCTCGAGTTCCGCGCGCTGCGCACCCGCGTTCTGCCGGGATTGACCGGCCTGTGGCAAGTTTCGGCGCGCAGCGACGGCGATGTGAAAGTGCAGGAGGCGCTGGATACTTATTACATTCGCAACTGGTCTCCGTGGCTCGATCTTTACATCGTGGCTCGAACCGTGGTCGCGGTACTCGGCGCTCGCGGCGCCTATTGAAGTGTTTTTAGCCGCAGTTGTTTTCTTCGGGATTCTCACGCTGTGGGTGGAAGCCCGCTGGGCCCTGACTATTTTTCAAGTAGCTCTGCTGGCTTTAGCCGCGGCGAGTGTCGTCAAGCGGCTTCGCTCCGGACTTCCGATCGGACATCATCCGCTCGGCTTGCTGCTGGCGGGAGCAGCGGCTTGGGGTCTCATCCAGGCAGCTTTCGGGCAGACGGTCTATCAGCTTAGGACCTTCGAAACCACGCTCGATTGGACTGTCAACCTGCTCGCGTTTTCGCTGGCGCTCGAACTTGGCAGGCAGGCGAAAGAACGCGACCGGTTCCTGGAGTGCGTTTTGGTCTTCGGAGCGGTTCTCAGTCTGTGCGCCATCTTTACGATCCTTACCTCGCCTGCGGGAAAAGTATTTTGGCTGTTCGACTCTTCAGCGGGGGTCGCCACCTTGGGGCCTTTCGTATACAAAAACCAGTACGCTGCGTTCGTCGAAGCAGTCCTTCCCGTGGCGATGTTCCGCGCGATTCGCAATCGGCGGCGCTGGCTGCCCTATACCTTGATCGCAGCGCTGCTATTTGGCTCGGTGGTTGCCTCGGGATCACGCGGTGGCGCTGCACTGTGTTTTTTGGAGACGCTGATTGTGCCAGTAATCGCATACGCCCAAAAGCGCTTCGACAGCGCGGGCTTGGCTCGCGTTCTTATAGGAAATCTAAGCCTGGTGGCTGTGCTGATCGCGATCGTCGGCTGGCAAACGCTGTGGCTGCGTTTCGAGGAGCCTCATCCTTACGCGCTGCGCCGGGATCTGGCCCAATCGTCTCTCCAAATGCTGCACCACCGGCCATGGACGGGTTTTGGCCTGGGCACGTGGTCCAACGCTTACCCCGGCTATGCCCTCTTTGACGACGGGACGTTTGTCAATCAGGCTCATAATGACTGGGTTCAGTGGGCTGCGGAAGGAGGCATTCCTTTTTTGATGATTATGCTGGCGACCGCCGCTTGGACAATCCGGCCTGCAATCCGCTCCGTTTGGGGGATAGGGATCTTAGCTGTCTTTTTGCACGCGGTGGTCGACTATCCGTTCCAGCAGCGACCTGCACTAGCGGCGTTCATATTCACTTTCCTCGGCTTGTTGGCTGCTGAGGACCGTTCGCAATTTGTGGACCCGCAGGCTCCGCCTGAAATCTACAGCCGGTCCTAACAGGATCGTATTGGCTAAGACACCGAGGCGTGAGCTTTAATAGCAGCCTGGTTCACTACGGTATTCGCACTGACCCAGATGCTATTCAGTGAAGCCCCGTTCACCATAAAGATGCCAGCCGCCGCCAATACTACAAATGCCAGTAATAGCGAGTATTCGGTTATGTCCTGCCCGTGTTCGGCGGACCAAAAGCGCTGCGCCAGATGCTTCATCAGGGTATCGGTTTCCTTAATCACCACAACCGCAGATCGTGTTCGCACGCGAGAAAATTTAGCCCCGCCAATTAGGTTTTGATCAGTATACAAGATAACCTTATCCGAAAGATAGATTTACTCGTCGAAAAATATCGAGCATTTGGACCCACAGTTGCACTGTGAGTCGGCCGCGAGCCACCCTCGGCAGCGCGCCTCAGTCTGGCTATTTCGCGGGCTTCTTGCGGCCAGCCTCGGCGGGCCCCTCTATCGCACCGCCATCCACCCACTTTACGATCGTATCGATTTCGGCTTGGGACAGCCCGTCGTCCTTCGTCAGTACGATGTAATGCGGGCTAGTGACGGCGGGAGGCATCTTTTTGGCCCCCACCACCACCTTGATCTTTCGTGCCCAAGGCCGGGTGGTTTCATAGGTGAGGAATGACATAGGCGCGATCTGCCCCGGACGGTGGCAGCCCTGACAATTTTTTTCGAGGATTGGCAAGACCTCGCGGTTGAAGGTAACGCGGCCATCGGTCACATCCGCCGCCGCAGCGGTACCGGCGAGCAGAACACTTGCGATGAACCAGCGGAACATGCAACTTATTCTAACGGAACGGCGACCCTCGGAGGAGTTGACGACGCCGAAAAATAAATTCACGGGCCGCGCGCTTAGATACTCAGGACCGGGCAAGGGGCATGGCGGACGATTGGATACAAGTGCGACCATAAGCGGCTAACGGCGCCCAGCATCTCGCCGCGCCCGGTGACGATCAGGTCGGCGCCGATATGCAGGGCCTGATCCCGGATCGCCTCAGCTACAGGTCCGTCGAGAATGATATGGGGCGCGCTGATTCCCGCCCGCTTCTTCAATTCGTTCATGCGGGAATCGGCCGCCGCAACGAAATCGTCGCGGTAGGGTCCGAAGGCGGTCTCGATGCTCACGGGTGGCATTTCCATAACGTAGGCCAACGACAGCTTCGCCCCATAAGAGGTGGCGATAGCAGCAGCGGCGCGCATCACGGCTTCGGCTTCGTCGCTGCTATCGCACGCAGCCAGAACCGACGTGTACGGGATTCGCAGCGGATGGCCGGTCCAGACCGGCACCGTAAGATCGTGCAAAACTTTCGCGGTGACCGACCCCAGCAGGAAGCGCCGCAACGGCGCACGTCCGTGCGTGGGCAACATCACAATGTCACAGCCCTGATGCTTGACCATATCGTGGATCACTGATCCCGGTTCGCCGATTCCCGAGTACAACTCCACCTGCACCCCCGGAAAATTGGCTTTCGCGAATGCTCCCAGCCGCTCCACAGCCATAACCCGCGCCTCTTCGGGCAACTGCGGGTCGGTGATCGGCAGATCGCTAAAGGCGAGAGCCTCCGCACCATAAGCGTGCAGCAAACTTAAGTCCGCTGAGAAATGGCTCTGCATTTCGGCAACGTAAGGAACGATGGCCTTGCAAGGCTCGGAATAATCCACTGGGAAAAGGATCTTTCGAAAGGGCAGCATGGAATGAGCATACAGACATTCCGCAAGCCCTGAATTTTTAAAAGACAGAGGGGGGTTACGGCGACTCCCTAAAAGAAGTAAACTGGCTCACGGCACCTTTGTGAGCAGCTCTATCAAACGCGCATCGAAAATCGGCGCAGTGGTTCGCGTCTCTTTAGGCAATTTCCTCGAGATGTACGATTTCATGGTGTTCGGCTATTATGCCGCCGCCATAGGCCGGGCTTTCTTTCCGACCAAGAATGAATATGCCTCGCTGATGCTGTCTCTGATGACCTTTGGCACAGGCTACTTGATGCGTCCGTTGGGCGCCATCATCCTCGGCGCTTATATAGACCATCATGGACGCCGCAAGGGCCTGTTACTGACTTTGGCACTCATGGCGGTGGGAACCTTGTCGATCGGCATCATGCCGGGGTACGAAACCATCGGATTTTTCGCCCCGCTGCTGGTGGTGCTGGGGCGTTTAGTACAAGGTCTTTCCGCGGGTGTCGAGATCGGTGGCGTCAGCGTATATCTCGCCGAGATCGCCACTCCGGGACACAAAGGATTCTTCGTAAGCTGGCAATCGGGCAGCCAGCAGGTGGCTGTTATCTTCGCGGCGCTGATCGGCTTGACGCTTTCGGCGGTGTTGCGGCCGGAAGAAATGGCGGGTTGGGGATGGCGCATTCCCCTGCTGCTCGGGTCCATGTTAATTCCGTTCCTCTTCATGCTGCGCAGTTCGCTCCAGGAGACCGACGAATTTATCGCGCGTAAGCATCGCCCCAGCACGTCCGAAATCTGGCGAACGGTGATGACCAACTGGCGGCTGATTATTCTGGGCATGATGCTCACCACCACCACAACGGTGACTTTCTACCTGATCACGGCGTACATGCCGACATACGGCGGCAGCGTTCTGCATCTGACAGCCAAAGAAAGCATGCTGGTGACCCTGTTCGTAGGCATATCGAATCTGTGTTTCCTGCCCATCATGGGCGCGCTGTCGGATAAAATAGGCCGCCGGCCGTTGTTACTCCTGTTTTCCACCATCGCGTTGATCACGCCGTATCCAGTGTTGTTGTGGCTGGTGAGCGCCCCGTCTTTTGGCCGGCTGCTGGCGGCGGGACTTTGGTTCTCGATGATTTTTGGCAGTTACAACGGTTCGATGGTCGTATTTCTCACGGAGATCATGCCGGTGAATGTGCGCGTCTCGGGCTTCTCGTTCGCTTACAGCCTAGCCACCGGACTTTTTGGCGGCTTCACGCCGGCCGTCGCCACATGGTTGATTCACACGACCGGCAATCGCGCCATGCCCGGACTGTGGCTTTCATTTGCCGGATTGATGGGGCTGACCGCGACTCTAATCCTTACCGCGCCCGGTTTCAAGCACGGAGCGCATCAAAGCGGCCGACCGGTAGATGCCGTGCACGAACTTCCCGTAGGGTAGCGTCAGGAACAATCCCAGAACGATGCCCAGATGAATTCTGAGCAGTATGCCCATCGCCGGGGTCTCCCGCAGGATCAGCAGCAACAGCCCGGTTAGACTCGTGAGAAACAACAACGCGAGGAGAGAAATGTCCATGCCATCCTGCTTGGCGTCGACGATAGCCGGGTCGCGGCGGCGCTTGAGCCAATAAAGTCCCGCAGGGCCGACGAGCAGACCAATCCCGCCGAGCGTCCCCAATACCACCGGCAGACTCAAATAAGGGTGAGGCGCAATACGGCCGGTAAAGTGGTAGATCGCGGCGACGGTGGTGGATGCAAAGCACAATAAAAAACCGTAGAACATGAAGTGGTGGAAGCGGCGGCGAGCCTGCGAATGGTGTTCGTCGGGATAGGTGCAACCGGCGGCGCCGTTGCTGTCCAGGTTTTTCAAGGAGAGCACGCGGCGCGCAGCCGGAACCAGCGTCGATAGCCGGAAGAACGCTGGCAGACTCTCGCACGACTCGCGCAAAAAGGCCAGGAATCCCATGATTTGCGCCAGGAAGACACATGCTCCCGCCACGCCGAACGTGACGATCATAGCCTCGTGCGGGATCACTCCATAGAAATTCGCGTTTTCAGCCGAGCGGCCCCCGGCCAGCAGCAGCGCAATAAAAATGCCGACCGCTACAGCCACCCATGCGCTCACGCGGAGGTATTTTGGCCAGGCGTATTTCCGGTAGGACTGCGCGCGAATCTCGGCGAACACCTGCGGCACATTCACCGCGAACTCATGCGGCGGAGCGTACTGGCACGCGTAGTAACATTCGGCACAGTTGTGGCACAGATTGGCCAGGTAATTAATATCGGCCTCGTTAAAGAGCAGACGGCGTTCCATCGCCGGGAACACATCGCAAAAGCCTTCGCAGTAGCGGCAGGCATTACAAATGGTCATCAGCCGCTCCCCTTCGGCTACTCGATTCGCCACTTTATCGGGCTGCGGCAAGTGCAGCCTCCCTTCCCGCGATGCGGCCAAATACCGAACCGATCGTCATGCCGAGACCCGCCAGATAGCCTTTCCCGACCACGTTGCCTGCCATAATTTCTCCCGCCGCGAAGAGGTTGGGACTCGATGCGGTCGTCTGAAACTGCACTGCGGCTTTCTCATTCACGCGGACCCCCAGATAGGTGAAAGTGATTCCCGGACGGAGCGGGTACCCATAAAACGGTGGCTGGTCTATGGCCTGCGCCCAGTGCGACTTCGGCGGCGTGAGGCCGGCGGTGCGGCAATTATCCAGAATCTGGTGATCGAAAGTGCCCGGCTGCACAGATCGATTGAATTCCCGTACCGTGGCTTCGAGCCTCTCAGGAGGCAGGTTCAGAGCACCGGCCAGCTCTCCGATGCTGCCGGCCGGAATTGCCGGAAATACCGAAGGCATGAAGCGTCCCAGAACTTTCGAGTCGATGATCGAATAAGCGATTTGATCCTGCTGTTGCGCCACCAACCGGCCCCAGATTGCATAGCGTTTAGGCCACAAATCTTCGCCCTCGTCGTAAAAACGCTCGGCGTGCGAGTTGACGACGATGCCGAGCGGCACGCAATCGAGGCGCGTGACGATTCCCCCGTCGAACTTGGGCGCGCGTCCGTCGATGGCCACCGCGTGGCATTGCGTGGGATCGCCAATCTGTTCGACGCCCTGATTCAGCAGCAGCTTTAATACCCGGCCCCGGTTGTAGGGCGTCCCGCGAATGATGAAGTTGCGCGCCGCCGGACCCCACGCCTCTTCCAGCCATTCGAGATTCGATTCAAAACCACCGGAGGCCGCCACCAGCGCCTTAGCTCGAAACTCCGCCGGGCGGCCGTTGAGCAGCATTTCGCCGCTTTCAAACTTGCCGTCGCGAATGGTAAGTGCGGTCACTTCCGCGTTATAAAACACGCGAATGCCGCGCGCCTCCGCCGCGGCATAGTAGGAGTTCATCAGCGCCTTGCCGCCCCCCAGGAAAAACGCATTGGTACGGCCCAGATGAAGCGTGCCGCCGAGCGAGGGCTGGAAGCGCACGCCGTAACTCTTCATCCAGGCGTTGGCGCGCGGCGATTCGCGAATAACCAGACGCGCCAGGCACTCCGTGGTCTCTCCGCCCGTGACGCGCAGTAAATCCGCGAAGTATTCGTCTTCGGGATAGGCTTCTGTCAGCACATCGGTAGGCGCATCGTGCATGCAGCGCATATTGCGCGTGTGCCGGCTGTTGCCGCCCCGGTACTCGGGCGGCGCACATTCGAGAACTGTCACCGACACTCCGGCTTCCCGAGCGGTCAGCGCCGCGCACAAGGCCGCGTTTCCGCCGCCCACTATTATGATGTCCGAAACGATCTGCTCTCCCACTCTTTGCCATCGTACCGCGAGATCTCGGCTGGCCAGGTCCCTTTGCTATGATTGGTAACGAAGGAGGGCAGATATGGGACCAATCGGCATGCAGGAAATGGTCGTCATTTTCCTGGTCGCCCTCGTTCTGTTTGGACCAAAGAAACTGCCGGAACTGGGGAAGACCCTGGCGAAGGCCGTAACCGAGTTCCGTCGCGCGCAGAGCGATTTGAAAGCCACATTTGAGCGCGAAATGCATTCCATTGAAAAAGAAACTGAAGCGCTGAAAGAAGAAACCCGGCAAGCCGTCGATTTCGGCAGTTATTCCAATTTCGACTCCGCAGCCTACGATCAGCCTGCCAGTAAAGTCACTACCGACCATCCCACCGTAAGCGCTTCCGCAGTTCCGGGCGCCGAATCAAATGCTCAGCTAAGCACTTCCGCGGAAAAAACTCCGGGAGTGGACGGAACCGTCCCTCGCGGCGAAACGGCGAAGACCAGCGCCCCGGATGAATCGAATCCCTTACCGGAATTCGTTCAGACGGGCCGAGGTGGCGCCACCAAGCCGGCAGATGCAGAGCTGCCCAGCATTGTTTAGGTTGCGCTCAATTTTGAAGTAAGTGCCAAAGCTTTAATTTATGGATACGCCCAACGGCGGAGGTCTGTCTCCCGAAGAGCGCTCGCTCGTGCCGGCCGGTGCGGGCGGCGGATACGTTCCTCCGCCTCCACCGCCGCCCGCGGACGAAGACGATGACGACGAGGGCATGCTGCGCATGTCTTTCCTCGAGCACCTGGAGGAAATGCGTTCGCGTATTATCCGCGCTCTGATGGGCTTCGGCGTGGCTTTTCTGATATGTATCGTTTTTTGTTATCCCCTGTGGGATTTCGTGCGGGCGCCTGCGGTGGACGCCCTGACCAAGATCGGCATAAAACCGCCCAACCTGGTAATCAATGAACCGATGGAAGCCTTTTCCATCATCTGGGTGAAGGTGCCACTGGTCTTCGCATTGTTTCTGGCTTCGCCCTGGGTTCTCTATCAAGTGTGGGCATTCATTTCTCCCGGTCTTTATAAGAAAGAAAAACGTCTGGCCTTTCCGTTTGTCGTCAGTACCGCAGGCCTGTTCATTCTGGGCGGCGCGTTTGCCTATTTCGTCGCATTCCGTTTCGGCCTTGCGTTTCTACTGAGCATCGGACTCTCGAATGGTGTCACGCCGCTCGTCACCATCACCCACTATTTCGACTTGTTCGTCAATGTGATTCTGGGCGTGGCACTGGTGTTCGAGCTGCCCATCGCCATTTTCTTTCTCACGCTGCTGCACATGGCATCGCCGCGCTTTTTGATGCAGCACTCGCGATATGCGATTTTGGCAATCGTCATTCTGGCCGCGATCATCACCCCTACACCAGACTTTTTCAATCTGATGCTGTTCGCGGTGCCTATGTGCCTGCTGTTTTTTGTGGGCGTATTTGCGAGTTATCTGCTGGTGTTAAGGCGCGAAGGGAAGAAGTTCCCCTGGGGCAAGGTGCTCGCCATCTCTCTGCTGATAATCGTGGCTCTCGCGGGCATCGCCTATTTTGTGTTGCTGAAATTGCATTACCACCCTATAGGCCACTGGCCGTTCTTCGCGAAGTAGCGTCCTAATGTTTTTAGGATATTTTCGGAACAAAACCACGCTAAGCGCGTATTGAATAGCAAGTGGGCGGCAACGCACCACATTTTAAGTCGGAAGGAAATTGGGGTAAAAACAGATGAAAATCGCAAAGCTCGTAGTGTGTCTATGCTCCGTCGCCATGGCCTGGGCCAGTGCTGCGAAGCCTTATGAGGTCAACTTTAACAATCCCGCGCAGGTGAGCGGCACGGAGCTGAAGCCCGGCGCCTACACGGTAGAGGTCGCTGGAGATAAGGCCATGATCCACGGCAAGAAACAGAGCGTCGAAGCCGCGGTAAAAATCGAGGAGGGGAATGAGAGGTATTTCGTCACTATGGTGCGCTATACCATGGTCGACGGAAAGTATCGGGTCGGCTCGATCTGTTTGGGAGGCACCAAGACCAAGTTGATTTTCGAGAACTAACCGATTTCCAAAGGGGAAGCCGCTATGGGGTTTGCGGGGCATGGGCGGCTTCCCATAGATTTGTTTTTAATAGCAACTTGACAATTAGACACGCATATTATATGCTTCTATTAAAGTGATATCAATTAGGAGGATAAACATTATGTCTGTGATCAAATATTCGCCTTTTGCCGCGCCTACTGCACCTTCGAGCGTGCCTTCACTTTGCCCGACACGGTAAACCGGGAGGGCGTGAAAGCGGACTATAAGAACGGAGTCCTGACCGTGACGCTTCCCAAGAAGGAAGTATCCAAGCCGCGGCAGATCCAGGTAAACGTCGCCAGCTAACCCGCAGGTGAATTTCGAGCGAGTGAAGGGGGTAGCGTGTTCCATACACGCTGCCCCAATTGTTTTTAGGGAGCGAAAGACGAAAACTGCCTAAAGTCGAACGCCATTCCTGAGAATGGAGTTGCGCGTGATTTGTGCGATCGTGGGGGTCCCGCACTGCCGCATGGTCAGGCTAAGCTCGGCGCGGAAAATGTCCAGCACGCGCTCCACGCCCTCCTGGCCGAAGGATGCCAGGCCCCAGATGTAAGCCCGGCCGATGCCGACTGCGCGCGCACCGATCGCGAGCGCTTTATAAACGTCCGACCCGCGCCGGAATCCGCCGTCGACGAAGACCGGAATCTGCGAGCCTACTGCGTCGACCACTTCGGGAAGAATATCGATGGTAGCGCGGCCGGTTTCCGTAGCGCGGCCGCCGTGGTTCGAGACAATCACGCCATCCACACCGTGTTCGCGTGCTAGGCGCGCGTCCTCGGCCATGTCGATACCCTTGAGCACCAGCTTCATTTTCGTCATCTTCTTCAGCCGGTCGACGTAGGCCCAGGTAGCTTCCGGCGGATTCATACCGCCCGATAGCCCCGCGAACATGGGCTTGTTCTGCATGAGCGTCGTGTTAGCGCCGGCCGTGGGAGAGCTGGTATGGCAGGTCAGGCAATCGCGGGTATCCTGCCGGGTGAAGCGG